>CAZWAG010000118.1:0-1604 GCA_964631845.1 uncultured Eubacterium sp. | reverse complement strand
CATATAGGTCATGACACTCTGGGCCATGGTGCTGCGGCAGATGTTGCCGTGGCAGATGAATAGTACTTTTATCATTGTTTTGTTTCTCCTTAATCTTCCCGAAAATGCCCAGTTTTGCGAGGGTTAACGGGAATGTTGTGATTTGATGTTTATTCTTCTACTTCCAAGTTTTTCATCAACTCTACCACAACATCACACGCATCCTCAAACGCAATGTCCGTTGCATATTCAAAATCCTTCTGATAATTTTCCCACTGCATCTGCATTACTTCACTTTTCTTAACCGTATCCATAATGCTACGATACTCGTTAACCACCGATGACGAACCACGCTTCTCTGTGGTAGCATTCAGTGCAGCCTTTAGTGCATCCGGCTCTATGTTTGCATATTGCAGCTTGGCTAATATGTAAATATCGTAGTAATCTCTTGGTCTAGTATTCTGGTCGCCTCTAGATATGACTGTCTCCAGCTTTTCTGCCATAATAGTTTCCAGATTATACGCAAGCACCGAAATACTTCTATCCTCTAAGAGGAGTTTGAATTGATACTCTATCTCTTTGGGTGTAATCTTGTCCTCTGTCGTAATATCCAATTTCAACGGAAGAGCCATCGGAGGACAATTTGCAGACAGAGAAACACGATACCCGGTATATACATCGCCCTCTCGAATCTCTCCGATGCTACGGAAACTAAAGGTCACATCATCCTCTAATTCTATTTTGCAAATCTCCTCAAACATTTCCCGCACCGTCTGCTCATTGACAGGCAAGCCTTTTATGGTTGCATCCATATCCATAGTCGCTCTGGTATCAAGTCCCACCATCGCTGCAATCAAGAAACCACCTTTTAAAATAAAATTCTGCTGATATTTTGAAATAGATATTCGTTCCAGCAATCTCTCCAACATAAAATTCTGCATTACAAGCTGTGCGGATATATGTTTTTCCTTTGCAAGATTCTTTATAATCGCTTTTAACTGCATTGCATTTTTCATAACAACACCTCCAGATATGCTCTGAGTTTTTTCTCTATCTTTAAGGTTTTTGCATACTCTGACAAAAGCGGAATATTTTTATCCGTTCTGGTCGCATAACGCTTAAACGCCTCCGTCACTATCTGAATATCCACATGACTATGTGGGCGTAAAATATCACAGAGCGTGCGCTCCACACTATAAGCCTTTACTGTATTTTCTCCTGGCGTAAGCACTTCTGCCACTCCTAAATCATACAGAGCTTCCTTGCATTGCACACAGCGAATGTTTTCTTCTTTAGGTTTTGTCAAATTATAATTCGCCGGAAACGTCATTTGATATCTGTTCGGGGTTCTGTCCGTTAAATCCCAAAGAAACAATGCTGTTTCATGAGAATAGATTCCTCGTTTAAAACGACTCTGCAAATTAAAAATCTCATCATCCCAAACCTCCGGCAAAATATAAACACCTCTTGCTGACTTTTCAATCATTCCCTTGTCGACAAGGTATTTGATATTGCCACGAGAAATACCTGCTGCAACCACCATTGCAGTAGTAACCGTACCATTATTCTCTTTTGCCATCTTGATAATTTCTTCAGTTGCTCCCACAATAGTTCCCTTTCTTTTT
>CAZWAG010000117.1:0-1610 GCA_964631845.1 uncultured Eubacterium sp. | reverse complement strand
ATTCTTCGTGCGTGCCGCTTTCAATAATGTCGCCGTCCTTCATAACTAAAATCATGTCTGCATTTTTAATTGTACTGAGTCTGTGAGCGATAACAAAGCTTGTTCTTCCCATCATAAGCTTATCCATAGCTCGCTGTATGCGGTGCTCTGTACGGGTATCAACGGATGATGTTGCTTCGTCCAATATAAGAACCGGATTGTCTGCAAGCATTGCTCTTGCGATTGTTAAAAGCTGTCTCTGACCAGCAGAAACATTTGAAGCCTCCTCGTTAAGTTCAAAGTTGTATCCACCCGGCAATGTCTTTATGAAATGATGAGCGTGCGCTGCCTTTGCAACTGCAATTACTTCCTCATCAGTAGCATCTAATCTGCCATATCGGATATTTTCCATTATTGTACCTTTGAATAACCATGTGTCCTGCAGAACCATTCCAAATGCACTTCTAAGCTCATTTCTGTTATATTCCCTCAAGTTATGACCATCAAGCTTGATTTCACCCTTGTTCACATCGTAGAATCTCATAAGAAGCTTTACCATTGTAGTTTTTCCGGCTCCGGTTGGGCCTACTATGGCTATCTGCTTTCCACTGTCTACATGCGCATTGAAATCTTTGATAATAATGTCATCCTTGTTGTAGCCAAACTGTACATGTTCAAAATCTACTACACCCTTGACATCCTTTAATTCCACTGCATTTATTGTTGTCTGATCTTCCTCCTCTTCATCGAGGAATTCAAATACTCTCTCGGCTGCTGCCATCATTGACTGCATCATATTTGTAACCTGTGCAATCTGTGACATTGGCTGTGTAAAGTTCTTTACATATGTGATGAAGGCCTGGATGTCACCGATTGTAATCTGGCCCTTTACTGCAAGGAACGCGCCTGATATTGCAACACCTACATAGCCTAAATTTCCAATAAACTGCATTATGGGCATCATGAGTCCTGACAAGAACTGTGATTTCCAAACTGATGCATAGAGAACGTCATTTGTTCTGTTAAACTCATCTATTACATCCTGCTCTTTTCCGTATGCCTTTACTACAAGGTGTCCCGCAAAGTTTTCTTCTACCTGACCATTTATATGTCCCAGGTATTCCTGCTGTGTCTTGAAATGCTTCTGTGAAGCCTTCATTACTGTTGCAATAAACACAAGGCTTATTGGAAGTATGAGAAGTGTAATCAATGTCATGAGCGGACTGATTGTGAGCATCATTATAACTACACCTATCATTGTTGTAACAGATGTAATAAGCTGTGTAATACTCTGGTTAAGTCCATTTCCGAATGTATCAACATCGTTTGTAACTCTTGACAGAACTTCGCCATATGTTCTCTTCTCAAAGTATGCCATTGGCATGCGGTTTATTTTTTCTACTATTTCTTTTCGAAGCTTGTAGCATAGCTTTTGTGTGATTGTTGACATGGCATAATTCTGTACAAAACTAAACAAGCTGCTAATCACATACAATCCCAATACTGCAACAAGTATCCAACCAATATAATTGAAATCAATTGAACCTGTTCCTGAGATTTTGCCCATCAATCCTTCTGAGAGCTTTGTCGTTGCCTTTCCTAATATTTTAGGACTGACTATGCTAAACACT
>CAZWAG010000116.1:0-1651 GCA_964631845.1 uncultured Eubacterium sp. | reverse complement strand
ACATATTTACAACCTCCTAAAAAGAAACCATAGAAACTATAGAAACGATAGAAAGCTCGGGTCTGAAAAGCAAACTGTGTAAACGCGAATAATCCCGAAAAACGTACCAATACTAAAAATGCAGCCAAACAGGGCAACGCTGGGGAGCGACCCGACGCCGCTGCAGAATGTACGGTGAAGAGCAGCGGAGAAATTCGCTGCTTTTCAAACTTCACCGGTATTCTTCAGCGGATAACCCCCGGGGGGACGGGGGCAGAGCCCCCGAATGCTGTTAAGCTGCAAATCTGTCCTCAAAATAAATCATAAACTGAGCGTAAGCCAGACCCCAGTCACGCACCGGCATAGTCCATTTCTTGGATATCTCCGACACGCTCATATAAATGACCTTCCGGATAGAGTCGTCAGTCGGGAAAATCGACTTGGATTTGGTGAATTTCCGTACCATTCTGTGGTAGCCCTCGACAGCATTCGTCGTATATATTATCTTCCTGATCTCCTGCGGATATTCGAAAAATACCGTCAATTCAGCCCAGTTTTTATCCCAGGATTTCAGAATATTCGGGTACTTCTTATCTCACTTCTCGCGGAATTCTTCCTTGGCAAATTCAGCGTCATCAAGGTTCACAGCACCGTAAATTTTCTTCAGATCAGCGCATACTGCCTTGCGGTCTTTGTACGGCACAAACTTGCAGCTGTTGCGTATTTGGTGGACTATGCAGAGCTGATTTTTCGCCTTCGGAAAAACCGAATTTATCGCATCACAAAGCCCCGTAAGGTTATCGTGGCAGGCTATGAAAATGTCCTTTACACCGCGGTTTTTGAGATCTGCACATACGCTTGCATAGAAGCTTGCAGATTCGTTTTCAGAGATCCAAGTGCCGAGAATTTCTTTCTGACCTTCCATGTTTATGCCAAGAACGGAGTAAACGCATTTCGTGACGATTTTGTTATCCTTGCGCGAATTAAACACGATTCCATCAAAGAAAACCACCGGGTAAATTGCTTCAAGCGGACGGTTCTGCCATTCGTTGACCTCCGGCAAAATCTTGTCGGTTATTCTCGAAACAAGTCCCTGAGTAATCTCTGCTCCATAGATTTGCTTTAACACATCTTCAATGTCTCGCTGCGACATTCCTTTAGCGTACATCTGCATGATTTTCTGTTCGATCTCGTCGGTTCGTGTCTGTCGCTTTTCGATGACTTTTGGCTCAAATTCACCGTTTCTGTCGCGTGGAACTGCGATTTCGCACTCGCCGTAATCGCTAATAATGGTCTTTTTACCGTAGCCATTCCGACTATTTCCGGAGTTGTTACCGGCAACGGAGTTCTTCTCGTAGCCGAGATGCTCGTCCATTTCTGCTTCAAGCATTTGTTCGATCGTCCCGGCAAAAAGCCGCTTCAGCTTCGCCTGTATATCTCTCGTTGTCTGGCAGTCCGCCATCAGCAGCTTTACCAGTTCCATCTCTCTTTCGTCCAATCCGTGTGTTCTTTTCATGTGCAATACCTCACTTTCTTGTGGGTATTATTGGCATTTACACGGTTCGGTATACAGCCTCAGAATTCACTCCAGCGACAAGTAATTCATACATTTGTTCACAAGGTTTACCTTTGGGACGACCACGCAGTTATCGTCCTAACGCTGAACAGCGCG
>CAZWAG010000115.1:0-1656 GCA_964631845.1 uncultured Eubacterium sp. | reverse complement strand
GGTTATGCTTGCAAAGGTTATCGAAATGGTATCTTCTGAGCAATGGTATATGATGGAAGGAGACTTTAAGGGTGCTATCTATGAGGGCATTCTTGAAAAGAATGGACAGGATAAAAAGAGTGGAGCAGGTCAGTACTTTACCCCAAGAGCACTTATACAGGCAATCGTTGAAGTAGTAGATCCTAAGATTGATGAAACAGTAGCAGATCCTGCATGTGGTACGGGAGGTTTCTTACTTGCCGCTTATGATCATATGAAGGTACAGAGTAAGGACATCGAGAAGCAGAAATTTCTTAAAAATCATGCTTTATTTGGTGCTGATAATACTGCTCTCGTAGTGACACTTGCATCTATGAATCTTTACTTGCACGATATCGGTGTAAATAAGAGTCCGATTGCGTATCAGGATTCTCTTATTGATACATCAGATAAGATGTACAAGGTGATACTAGCGAATCCTCCATTTGGAACAAGACCGCAAGGAAGCGTGGAGGTTGCAGCGAATAGACCAGAGTTTGTAAAAACATCAGATAATCAGGTTAATTTCTTACAGCATATCATGTCTATTGTGAAAACTGGTGGACGTGTAGGTGTTGTTCTTCCAGACAGTGTACTTACAGATACTGGTGCGACAGCACAGGTAAGAGAAAAACTTTTGAAAGACTTTAATCTTCATACCATTCTTAGACTACCAACAGGCATTTTCTACGCAAATGGTGTTAAGACAAATGTGCTCTTCTTTGAAAAGGGGAAACCGACAAAGGAAATCTGGGTATATGACTATAGAACCGGTATCAAGCACACAATGGCTACAAAACCTATGACCAGAGCACATCTTCAGGATTTTGTCGATTGTTATAAGACTGGTGCAATCCAGGATAGAAAAGCAACTTACGATAAGGATACTAATCCAAACGGAAGATGGAGATGTTTTACACAGGAAGAGTTTAATGTCGAAGCCGAAAAAGACAATAGCCTTGATTTTAAGTGGCTTGATTTAGAAGAAAAGGATGAAAGAACTATTGCAGAAATCCTTGATGATATGCAGGCAGAGTCTGACGGGATAGCGGAGGCTGTTTCTATGCTCAAGAACTTGTTGGGAGGGATTGAGATTTGATAGATACAGCGGCATTACGAATAAAAATCTTAAAACAGGCCATGTCAGGTAACTTGTCAGAACAGAAAAATGAAGATGGTGAAGCTGTCCCTAAGGGAATTGTTGTATCGGATTCAAGTACAGATGAAAATGCGTATATTATTCCTTCATCATGGAGATGGGTTAGAGTAAAGGATGTTGTAGCAAAGGATGTAGGAGGTGGCACGCCAAGTAAAGGTGTGCCTGAATATTGGAAGAATGGAGATATATTGTGGGCTACAGTTAAAGATTTTTCCAATTCTGAAAATGGATACATTAACGAAACAATTGATCACATTACTCAAGAGGGGCTTGAAAATAGTTCAGCCAATATGGTGGACGAGGAAGCAATTGTTGTTTGCATGCGTATGGCTTTAGGCAAGATCGTCAGAGTTTCGAAACCTATGGCGATAAATCAAGATTTAAGAGCGTTGTGGCTTAAGACATTTGTAGAGCAAGATTATTTCGTTTATTTTTACAAAACATTAAAAGTTGAAGGAAGAGGAACTACCGTCGCAGGT
>CAZWAG010000114.1:0-1675 GCA_964631845.1 uncultured Eubacterium sp. | reverse complement strand
CCTGACCGTTGCGTATCGCCTTCTGCAGGTAATTTCCCATGGAAGAATTGCCCATCATCAGGTGCACCACCTGAAGAAAGCATCCCCGCTCATTCAGATTCTGCTCCAACACATCAAATAAATAATCCACACTTTCCGAAAATCCATTTTGTTTTTCCAGATCTGCCTCTATCGCTTCCAGAAATTTACCCACATAATGAATGATTGCAAGTCCGATGACCTCTTCTTTGCTCTCAAAATATTCATAGGCAGTTCCCTTGCCGATACCTGCCTTCTCCGTGATATCGGATATTTTTAATGTGTTGACATCCACACCCTCGTAAAGCAGTTCAATGACTGCTTTAAACATTAGCTGCACCTTGTGGGGGAATTCCCCCTCCTCATTTAGAAAATCTTTTTTCATACCATTCCCTCACTCTTTATGAAAGCATTGTCTCCTGCTCCGTTTTTACTTCCAGCTCTTCAGCTCTTTTCCCAGCTTTTCTTCCTGCCTTTTTCCCTGTATTTTTACCGGTAAAAATATCATATACACAAGGAATGACGATCAGGGTTAACAAGGTACCGTAAAGCAGACCGCCAACCGTTACCAAAGCCATAGGCTTTGCCATCTCCGCACCCATATCATTGCTAAATACCATGGTTGACATGGCCAGAATGGTTGTAAGGGCTGTCATGAGCACAGGACGAAGCCTGGTACGTCCTGCGGTCAGGATGGCTTCTTTTTTCTCCATACCGCTGGCACGCAGCTGATTAATATAGTCGATCAGCACGATACCATTATTAACAATGATTCCGGAAAGCATGACAAATCCAATGACTGCCACGACGCTGACCTCACTGCCTGTAAAATAAAGTCCAAAGAGACCACCGGTAAATGCAAGCGGGATCGTGAACATAATGATGAACGGATGCAGCAGGGACTGGAACTGTGCAACCATGATCAGGTACATGAATACCAGCGCAAGTAAAAGCATCAGCATTAACTGTTCCATGGCATTGTTAATGGTTTCATTTTCACCGGAAAACTCCAGAGAATATCCGTCCGGGAGCTCATAATCCGCCAGTTTTTTCTCCAGTTCATTGGATACCAGACCAATGTTATAGCCTTCCGCAATAGAAGCAGAAACCTGCACGTAACGGGTCTGGTCATCACGCCGGATCGAGGTAAGCCCTTCCGCCGTCTCAAAAGTTACGATTTCGGAAAGCGGAATCTCTACCGTTTCATTATCCTCTCCGGTGCCTTCCACCGTCAATTCTTTCACCAGTTCCCTGGTAAGGGCCGCATCGTTTCCGTTGACAACGTACACACCATAGTCTTTCGCAGACTCCTCCAAAGTTGTAGCAGACTGGCTGTCTGCAAGCTTCGGCTGAATCTGGGTAAATATCTGAGCCACCGTTAATCCGTATTCCATAGCTTTTTCTTTATTTACAATAATTCGAAGTTCTTCGGTAGTCTCTTCCATACCATCGGAAACCTCTGTGGTGCCTTCTACGCTTTCCACAACTGCAGCAACTTCGCCTGCAATTTCCTGAATTTTATCAAGATCACGTCCTCTTACCTGAATGCTGATCCCACTTCCTCCCATGGCACTCATATCCATGCTGGAGGTATCCACTGTTATCTCAGCATCCAGATCCGCTGACTTTTCATTGATCAACCGGGCGATCTCCTCAT
>CAZWAG010000113.1:0-2006 GCA_964631845.1 uncultured Eubacterium sp. | reverse complement strand
TAAGCTTTAATTATGATGATTTTATTTATTCTCAGATAACCGGTTGTGATGTTATTTCTTCTTCAGTGACCCAAAATGGTTCAGATTTTAGTAACTATACCGTATTTGTAATTGATGGAGGCGACGGAACGGAAAAGCAGATATATTTTAGCATGTCTAATCCAAATAGTCCTAATTTTGCATGTATTATAACCGTACATGTAGATGCATATGGTGTAGTCGAGTTAACATATTCATCTTCATTTTTACCAAGCACTTAATCAGTTTTAAATTAGTAAATCAGTCATTACGCTGAGGGTAGCCAATGTATATCCTCAGCGTAAGTGCAATAATGAGCGGAACGCTTTTGAATGGTTATTGCCGGAAAAGGAGTAATTTATGAAAAAAAGATACGGATTTATATGTTTGGGATTAAGCCTTGTGTTACTTTTTTCAGGCTGCAACAACAGCAAGAAATATGAGGATGATGTGCCAGAAAACATAAAAGAGACAGAAAGTGGAACTTTGAAGAATTTTTCGGGATTTGCGATAGACACGGATACAGAACCGTATCAGTTTCAGGGTGGCAGTCAAAATTCCTTTATGGCTGTTACGGAGGACGGAATTTATTATAGAATTAAATTTTTGACATCGGAGCTTTTTCCATGGCATTTTTACAATGTACATACAGGTGACGATACTGTGCTGTGTTCTAAGGTTGACTGTGAACATAAAGACAGCAGTACTTGTGAGGCTTTTTTTAATAATTATCATTATTATGGTAATTATGAAGATGCTTTGAGTGAACTTGAAGAGGAAAATGCTGAAACTAATTTTGTATATTATAATAATCGCCTGTATGCAGTAAAATATGACTATATTGACGGCACTAAGATAGTGTCATATGACAGTATGGGCAACGATATGAAGGTGGAGGCGGTGGTTGAAGAAGACCCGTCATATATTTTGAAAAGCCCCTATATTTTGAAAATATCTAATGGTAAATGTATGCTTCATCTTTCAAGTTATAAGGAAAAAGTAAGCAAACTTGTGGCAGTCAGCCTTTCTGACGGTAAAAGCGAAATGATTTATTCAAGAGCTATAAAGTATATAGCCCCTGATGCATTTGATTATATGTCACCTGATGTACCAATTAACATAAATTGTATGTATGATGGAGTATATTTTTTTTCTGTGGTGGAGGGAACTGAATATATTCTTTACGGGTATGATACGGTGACTGGAAAACTTGATACTGTATTGAATTTTAAGGAATTGGCTCAAGTACTGAAAGAAAATGAGAAAATAACTCAAGGCACTTTATTTAAGGACGGAAAGATATGGTTTACCGTATACGCCGAAAAAGATGGATGGAAAAAGGATTTTAAAAATGGTGGTGCATTATGCAGTTATGATTTGAAAACCAAGGAATTCAGAAGAATGGATGTAAAAGTTAAGGATGGAATCATTCAGGATTGCATATATGATGTGGATGACAGATACATATACGTTAAAACTTCAAAATATTTAACTGCCAAAGAAATATCAGAAGCATTTTCAGACGGAAAACTGGGAAAAGAGGTAAAATTACCCGGAATACAGGTGTATGACATAAATACTTTTGAACTTTTATATGAATGTGAATTTAGAAATAATGTAACCAAGGAACAGGAAAAAAAATGGACTGATAATCAAGAATTTTACAGTGGTTATATGTCACAATTTTATGATCAGGTGCTTACCGAAAGGGAGGCAGAAATGATATTTATGGGGCTTGACGACAGATATGTATATTTTTCTGCGAGAGGAGCATTTGACCCGATAGGAAAGGGAGATACTACATCATACAAAGGCTGTATAGGACTTCGTATAGACAGCATATCGGAGCAAAATCCCGAGTGGGTGTGGCTTTGGAGAGAATAACATCAAAGATTGATAAAGTAAACTTAATAACTTGGCCGGAATGGAGATTTTTATGAAAAAAAGATACGGATTTATATGTTTGGGATTAAGCCTTGTGTTACTTT
>CAZWAG010000112.1:0-2056 GCA_964631845.1 uncultured Eubacterium sp. | reverse complement strand
TAAAATAGTAAATACCAAATTATCGGGATTAATAGGTTTTATTTTGGAGGTATAAAAATGAATATTAGTTTATTGGAACCAATTGGCATCTCGCAGACAATGATTGAGGATTTTTCAAAAGGACTAAAAGAGGCAGGGCATTCATTTACCTATTATGACACTAAGACTACTGATGTTGAGGAGTTGAAACGTCGAAGTGCAGGTCAGGATATTGTAATGATTGCAAACACTCCTTATCCTGATGAAGCGGTAAGAGCTTGTGATTCTTTAAAAATGATAGCGGTTGCTTTTACAGGTATTGATCATGTTGGACTGGAGGCTTGCAAGGAGAAAGGCATAATTATCTGTAACTGTGCAGGTTATTCTAATACCAGTGTTTCGGAATTGGTGTTAGGCATGACGATTAATGTTATGCGTAATATTAGTATATGTGATACATCAGTACGTAGTGGAAAAACCTCTTTAGGGCTTGCTGGAACTGAAATTGAAGGAAAAACAATAGGAATCATTGGCTGTGGACAGATTGGAATCAAGACAGCAAAACTGTTTCTGGCATTTGGCGCAAAGGTACTTGCATATGCACGTCATGAACGAGAGGAAGTAAAAGAACTTGGAATTGAATATGTCGATTTGGATAGATTGCTATCGGAAAGTGATATTATCTCTCTGCATACTCCGGCAAATGAAGAGACCAAGGGATTAATCAGTGCAGAGAAAATTGCTAAGATGAAGCCATCAGCAATCTTTATCAACTGTGCAAGAGGTCCGATTGTAGATAATCAGGCGCTCGCTAAAGCACTTAATGAGGATAAGCTTGCAGGAGCGGCTATTGATGTATTTGATATGGAACCACCAATTCCTGAGGATTATCCATTGCTTCATGCTAAGAACACTCTGCTTACTCCTCATGTGGCGTTTCTTACCAAGGAATCTATGGTGCGTCGTGCCAGAACAGAGTTTGATAATGTGTATGCATACCTTGAGGGTAAACCAACTAATGTTTGTAGGTATTAGGTAAAAAGATGAATAATAGGAAATTAACAGAATGAACTATTTTTAAGAATCTGATGCTGTTTGCACTTCCTATGATGGCAGGAAATTTTCTTCAACAGATATATAACATAGCTGATACTATCATTGTAGGACGTTTTGTGAGTTCGGATGCGCTGGCTGCGGTGGGAGCAGCATATACACTAATGACTTTCCTGACTTCGCTCATCATAGGTTTATGCATGGGAAGTGGAGCTTTGTTTTCCAAATCCTTTGGTGCAGGCAAAATGGAGGAGATGAAGCAGGATATCCGATTGTCCTTCATATTTATTGGTGTAGTGACGATCATCATTTATATGTTTATTTTTCCGGGAACAGATTATATCCTGCGGATACTAGCTATTCCTGATGAGATTTACCACATGATGCGAAGCTATGTAAGGATCATTTTTATCGGAATTGTTTTTACCTTTTTGTATAACTTTTTTGCTTACTTACTTCGTTCCATTGGAAATTCGGTTATTCCACTTATATTTCTTGCAATCTCTTCCGTAATGAACATTGGACTGGATCTGTATTTTGTTATTCTGCTCAAATGGGGTGGTTCAGGTACTGCTATAGCAACTGTTGTCTCTCAAGCCTTTGCCGGTTTTGGAATTGCGTTGTATGTAGTGTGTAGGAACGGCGAATTACTAAAGACAAAAGAAAAACTGGTGTGGAACAGAATAGGCATCATCATAAAAAATGACTTATTTACAGCTTTGCAGCAATCGGTAATGAATCTGGGAATTTTAATGATACAAGGACTTGTAAACAGCTTTGGTACAACAATTATGGCAGCATTTACTGTCGCCGTTAAGATAGATACTCTTGCGTATATGCCTGCTCAGGAGTTTGGCAATGCCTACTCACTTTTTGTCTCACAAAATTTTGGTGCGAAAAAGAAAGAACGAATTCATGAGGGAACAAAAATTGCTGTTATCGTCTCTGCAGCATTTTGCGTGGCAGTTTCAGCTTTGGTATGGTTATTCACAAGGCAGTTTATGGAAATATTTGTTGATTCAAA
>CAZWAG010000111.1:0-2062 GCA_964631845.1 uncultured Eubacterium sp. | reverse complement strand
AAGAGATAAGAGAAGAGCTAACTGGAAAATGTCAGCTCCAAACCTTGTTAAGTGTAGCAAATGTGGAGCTTTAATGATGCCACACAGAGTATGCAAGGCATGCGGAAGCTACAACAAAAAAGAAATAGTTTCAGTTGACTAATTGATTATTAAACAAGACTCTGTGAAAATGTCACGGAGTCTTGTTTTTTATAGCGATTTTTAGTATATTAGTGCTATGTGTGCAAGGAGGAAAATTATGCCTAAAACAATAGTTGCAATAGATTGTATGGGTGGAGATTATGCTCCACTTGAAGTAGTAAAAGGTGCAGTTGAAGCTGTAAATGAAAAAAAGGATATTACTGTAAAGCTTGCCGGTGTAAAAGCAGATATAGAAGCAGAGCTTGCAAAATACAAATATGATTCCGGTCAGGTTGAGATAATTGACGCTCCTCAGATTATTGAAATGGGTGAGCCTCCCGTAAATGCAATCAGAGAGAAGACAGAATCATCTTTAGTAAAATGCTTATATATGGTTAAACACGGTGAGGCTGATGCGATGGTTTCAGCTGGCAGTACCGGTGCTAACCTTGTTGGTGGACATGTTGTAATTGGTCGTTTAAAAGGTGTACAGAGACCGCCTCTTGCCCCACTAATTCCTACAAAAGATGGTGTTGCACTTTTAATAGATTGTGGTGCAAATGTTGACTCAAGACCAAATCATCTTGTTCAGTTTGCAAAGATGGGTACAGTATATATGGAAAACATCGTAGGAATTAAGAATCCCAGAGTTGGACTTGTTAACATTGGTGCAGAAGAAGAAAAAGGAAATGCACTTACAAAAGAAGCGTTTCAGTTATTATCTCAGGAAGAATCTATAAACTTCATTGGAAATATTGAAGCGAGAGATATTCCAAATGGTGAAGCAGATGTTGTAGTTTGTGATGCTTTTGTTGGAAATGTTATTTTAAAGACATATGAAGGTGTTGGCGCTGTACTTATTAATAAGATTACAGGCACATTAATGAACAGCTTAAAGACAAAAATTGGGGCATTACTTATAAAGAAGGATTTAAAAAAAGCTCTCAAAGGTTTTTCTATTGAAGAGTACGGCGGAGCTCCTTTACTTGGACTTAATGGATTGCTTGTAAAAACACATGGCAATTCTAAAGCAATTGAAATCAAGAATTCAATTCTTCAGTGTGCTACATTTAACGAATTGAATTTGAATGATAAATTTAAAGAAAAATTAAATCTCAAATAGGAGGATGTTATGGAATTAGAAAGATTAATTAGTGCAATTGCAGAAGTTTTAGACTTAGATGAAGCAGAAATTACAGCAGAAAGCAAATTTGTTGATGATTTAGGCGCGGATTCACTTGATGTATTAGAAATTATTATGGGCATTGAGGATGAATTTGGAATTAAGGTGCCAACTGATGCGGCTGCAAACATTACTACAGTAGGAGATGCTTTTGAAGAAATCAAAAAGGTTCTTCAGTAAATATTGTTATTATGTTTTAAGCCCTAGAAATAGGGCTTAAAAATATGTTTAAGGAAAATATATGAATACAGATATTTCAAAACTTGAGAGTGCAATAGGCTATGAATTTAGAAATAAAGATTTGCTTATTAATGCTTTGACACATACTTCATATGCCAATGAACACAAAAAATCAAATGTAAAAGATAATGAAAGACTCGAATTTTTGGGAGATGCAGTGTTAGAACTTGTATCTAGTGAGTTTCTGTTTTTAAATTACTCGGATATGCCCGAAGGTGAAATGACCAGACTTCGAGCAAGCCTGGTGTGTGAACCAACACTTGCAATGGATGCAAGATGTATAGATTTACCTGAATACATTTATTTAGGTAAAGGTGAAGAGGTTACGGGAGGACGAAATCGCGATTCGATAGTATCTGATACATTTGAATCTGTCATCGGCGCAATATTTTTGGATGGTGGAATAGAATATGCAAAAGAGTTTATTATAAAATTCGCGTTAAATGATATCGACAATAAAAAATTATTTTACGATAGTAAAACTATTTTGCAGGAGAGAATTAATTCTACTAAAGCTGG
>CAZWAG010000110.1:0-2180 GCA_964631845.1 uncultured Eubacterium sp. | reverse complement strand
CGCCAATATGCTCCTTCAATACATTGGGGAACATTGACTCATCAATACCGGGAACTCCTAATTCCAGTTTTCTCATCACATCATTTGCTTCTACTGTAAAACTCATTTTTTACCTCCTAAAAATCGCTTCAAACACCTCTGGATTATTCTGCTCTAAACCTTCAACCGAAATCGAACCCATTCTATGATAGATATCAATATTTTCATTAAAAGTTGAAATGAAATATGATGCAACTGCATTTTCTATTGCCTGCAATCCCTCCATCATTTCCGCTGTTGACTGTACTTCAATCCACAAATCAGCTTCAGCCGCATGCATTTCAGCCGTTTTCTCATATAAATCACCATACGAACACATCAGATCAGCATTTTTAAAGTATAGTTTTGTATTTAATAAAGCAATTTGCTCTCCTAATAATCGACGGCGTTCATTTTCTTTTTTTCGTTTTTTAACTCCCATTCCTACATCTGTAACAACTGCAATCGCAAATCGACCTACTCCAACAAAGTTAACTCTAAGTATAAACTGCTCTAACGTCATCAGATTGAGACCTTCAGATTTAATTACGGCTCGTATGCCAGCATCCGCTAAATCTACAGCCATCAAAGTTCCCGTCGAAATAGTTAACATTCTTGCAACTGTTCTATTTTTAAAAGGTAACACCTTATTCCAATTGACAAGTTCTAAATCACTTTTTTCTTTCAGCTCCATGTACAAACGTCTGATAAAATAAAACCCTCTAACTATAGCTTCATTAACTAAAATAGGTATTGCTTGTCTTCCCAGTTCATGTTTTATAGCATTTTCTGTACGCATGTCCATTTTACTCGAAGCACCGTCAAATAGTACATTGAAAGCGCCCAAATCAATTTGACCCTTCTTGGTGCCAATACCTTTTGTATATGCCTTATGAATTTTTGCAGGTAATTCAGTGTCATTCAAAACAGGCAATGCTGAAATCTCTTTTAAAGTAGCCAGCATAGGTCCTGGTATCCCCATACCCGCTCCAGCTGTAGCTTTGCTTCCTGCCATATCACTCATCAAGTGACCTTTCCAATTTCTAATTAAAGCCATACACCAATTTACAACCCCACAAAATAACTTTGCCGGAACATTTTTTCCAATAAACTTATTTTGTTTGTTGACTGAAATCGGTATGATTGCCAAATCTCCATTTTTATTAGAATAAAATGCTTGTTCTGTAAATTGGCTTAACATTGAACAGATTAGTCCAACAGGAGTAGGATGATGTGCGAAATCATCTAAATGATGTGATGTTGCACTAACGCCAATATCAGCACCTTTCCAATCATTATCTCCAGGCAGTTTGAATTTTTCTTCCAACTTAGCAATTGCACCATTGAGCCTATTTCCCGAGTAACCTTCTTTCTTAGCTTTAGACATAATCAAATCATTCATATCTTTATTTGAAATACCTTTTGCTGTCTCGAAGTCCCATGTTTCAACAAAAAAAGCATCTAACAAACCAGTCAATACACCACTTGCAACAGCTATTGTATAATCTATTCCATCCGCACTATTCGTTAATCGATCTATTTCTGCATTTAATTCCGAAACTTCATCTTCAATTACAGATAATCGCTCATCTATATCAGCAATCCCCTGTGTAATTTTTTCTCTACGAGCATCAGAAAATTTATCTGGTGTAATTATTTCAAATTCTACAGCAGAAATCTCTGTTAACTCTGATATTTCATCCTTATTTTCATTTTCAAATTCCAGCTTAAATTGTGAATTAGTTGCTTCCATATCACGACCTCAGTTAATTATATCAATGCTAGATTCAACATTGACTTTCTATAATATGCCTGTTTTGCATAAACTACTCTTAAACTCAGCGCCCTCCTCATTCCTACCAGCTAAAAAGTTCCCTTACTGCTTCCTTTATAGTGGATTTAACTAACCTGCCTTTTTCTCTCGCACTTCTAATAAAATCTCTCGTCTTCTTTCTAATTTTTTGAACTCCCTGCACAACAGCCTTGCCTACTTTAGAACCTGCCATATAGGCAACAGTTCCTCCAATACAACCACCCATAGCAGCTCCTATTGGTCCAAACACCATACCTACAGCAGCACCTATAGCAGCTCCTTTTGCTCCTGCTGCTATGCCTGCCATTGTAGCAACAAACGACGAACCTACCGAACCACGCGAGCCTAC
>CAZWAG010000109.1:0-2224 GCA_964631845.1 uncultured Eubacterium sp. | reverse complement strand
TACAGAAGCGTTTCCGAAAATCCAGATTGGGAAAAGGATGGTTGTCCGGAAGGAACATTTTATCGATTGGATCGACAAGGAATCTGGAATAAATTCGCCGAATAATTCGACGAATTTTTGAGGTTCATTCAACAGCAGTTCTATCGGTTTACTGATCCTGTGTTAAAAGGATATCCCAAGAAAATTGAACTTTTATTTAGGAGAATAAATGCAATCATACTGCCCGAAGATGTATTTGTTGAATGTTTAACGGTTGGAATAAGTTTGGAAAAAGAAATAATAAACTCCTAAGGATAAAGTAAGTTAACTCACAATGTGTCAACACTTTGCTTAGATTCAGAAAAAGATCTTTACAGAATAAAAAAATTGTGCTATCATAATCATACCCTATTTAATAGGGTATGATTATGAGCGTGGAGGATACAGGTGGAGAAATTTAGTGTTTACTATGATCCTGATGACTTAGAAGAATTATGCCAATATACACCGTATAATCTGAAAAAAGATCTTAAGAATATTGGCAAAGACACGCTTACCGATATTGCTGAGGAGATTGCCAACGAAATTCATCAGGGATTGGATAGACCCCCAACAGCCGTTGCGCTACGTTGGAGCAAAATGCGACAGACTGCGTGTGCTAAAATACGCATAGTGGATGTCAAGCGAGATGCGGGAAAGTCGCATGGTTATAGATCCATTGTTCTGGTGGACTATGTTCATCATAGCGCGTTTCTGTTGCACTTATATCGCCACGGACATGGTGAGAATGATAACATAAGCAAACAGGACAAGAATGCGCTGGACAAATTGGTTGATATGTATGCACAGTCGCTAGAAGCTAGTTCCAAGAAATAAAAGGTTTAGCTTGTGTAGAAATAGAGAAAACTAGTTTATATCTAATTATAATTGGAAGGCGTTTATTATGATTAATATTGAAAAATTGTTAGAGTCCAAAAGAGTAGAGGTTTCCTTTGCTGAGATAAATGTAGATAGTGCGTATGTTAAGAGATTTCGAAAGGACCATAAGTTGACACAAGTTGCATTAGCGAATATTGTAGGCGTTACTAAGAAAACTGTAGAAAAGTGGGAACAGGGTGTTAACAATATTGGTGGCAGTAGTGCAGTACTGTTGAAACTTCTCAACGATAACCCGGAATTAATTGCACAATTATATTCTGTAAACGTTGGTGTTACCGGCAAGCAGGAAAGAGATGAGTATCAGCAGATTGACCAGAAGGTGATTAACAGTTCGTCAAAACCAATAGCATCTAGGACGCTTAAAGGCACATTCGCTGCAGTTTTTTAAGGAGGGTAAAATGGACACTAAAGAGTGCAAACTGCAAATGAATGAATTGTATTTTTCTAAATATGATTTTATTCAAACTCGTGAAGACACAAATGCTGACTATAGCACATCGTTCCAGATTGAATATGCGGTAAACAGAAATGATCCCGCGAAATTTAAGATTACAATTATGACTTCGGTGAAAAATGAAACTGACAGTGTACATATTAATTTGGAGACGGTTGGAGTTTTTTCTGTAGATAATAATGGAATAAGCGAAAGTCTTAGTGAGCAATTGATTAAGGTAAATACTGTCGCAATCATGTTTCCCTTTATTAGAAGTCAAATCTCACTTCTTACTACACAACCTGGTTTGACACCTGTAATGCTTCCCCCTATCAATATTAATGCACTGATGGGTTTAGAGGAGACCGAATAAAGAAGCATTAATTGCAATATAAATGCTTGATTGGCTTTAACGCAGCGGTGATGCTTCATTCATCGCTGCGTTTTGCATTTGGTTGGTGAGTAAATGAATAACCCGTGGAATAACTAATGCAGGAGGAGAAGTTGGTAGTGTCAAGAGTTATGCGCAAAATCAATTCTGGTATCTGGTAGAAATCTATTACAGGGGGCGGCTGACCGCCCCTTAGTTACGATTCAGCGGGCAGGGCGCAAAGGGTCAAGGGCGGCGGTACGCCGCTTGTCTTGCCCTTGACGCTTTGCGGTCTGGCTGCTATCAGCAGGCCTCCGGATCACGCTCCATGGCTTCCAGGTGCTTCATGTTCATGTACTTCTTGCTGCCCCACTGGGTTCCGGCTACATGCCGCAGCCGGGCACATACCAGCATCAGCGCAGAGTTCCCGTCCGGAAAGGCACCGACTACTCTCGTCCTGCGCCGGATCTCCCGGTTCATCCGCTCAATCAGGTTATTGGTTC
>CAZWAG010000108.1:0-2264 GCA_964631845.1 uncultured Eubacterium sp. | reverse complement strand
AAATATTTCAGAGGTCGACCTTTTGACACCCTAATCAATATAGGAAATTCCTTCGGATTTCCTATATTATAAAAAACGCTTCGCTAAGGATGCGCACTCGCGCGTAAGGAATTATGTCGCAAAAGCGACCGCGCCCGGCGCGAGAATCTCTCAAGTGAGCTCCTTTTTTGGGGGTGTCATTTTTTTATAAAAGTGAGCCATATTTTAAGTAATATTGTTTGAAAAATTTTTATATGCTACGATTAAAAAACTTAAAGATAAAAACGTTTTAAAAGAAGGGGAGATTATTATGTTAAAGAAAATTGTATCATTTTTAACAGTAATCGCATTAGTTGTAACTAGCATTACTTTTACACCTTCAAAGAAGGTAGAAGCAGCTGGTTGGCAGCTTATGTGGAGCGATGAGTTCAATGGAAGCTCATTAGACACAGGAGCTTGGAACTATGACATCGGCGGCAGCGATGGCGGCGGCTGGGGTAATAACGAGCTTCAGTATTACACAGACAGAACAGACAATGTATACGTTAATAACGGAACACTTAAGCTGGTAGCAAAAAGAGAAAGCTATGGTGGATGTAGATTTACATCTGGACGTATTAAGACAAATGGTAAGAAGTCTTTCAAATATGGAAAGATGGAAGCAAGAATCAAAGTAAATGGTGGTAATCAGGACGGAGTTTGGCCTGCATTTTGGATGATGGGTGACGACGGAACAAGCTGGCCATGGTGTGGTGAGTTAGACATTATGGAGCATGCTAACTCTAGAGATTATGTTGAAGGAACAATTCACTGGAACGTAGGTGGATACAGTGCAGGATTTTCACATGGTATGTGGGGAAGCTATTCAACAGGTGAGTATTTCCATTTCAGTGACAATTCTAACAATGGTATCAACGGATGGCATAATTATGGAGTAATATGGGATGAAAGCAAGATTCAGTGGTATGTAGATGACAATATTTACTTTACTGCATATCTTACATCTGATAATGCATATGCATTCCAGAAGGCACATTACTTCTTATTAAACCTTGCACTTGGTAGTAATTCTACAGGTTATACAGGAAACGTTGCACCAAACGATTCTTTCCAGTCAGCAACAATGGAAGTTGATTATGTAAGAGCATATCAGTGGACAGATTCAGGCAGCGACAGTGGCAACACTGGTTCCACTACACCAAGTGGTTATACAGATTGTAATAATGACGGTGCATGGCACAGCCTTGGAAATTGGGAATACAATATTGGCAACTGGGCCGGAGCAGCAGCTGCTTATTCAGGCGGAAATGCACTTAACAATTTAAATTTATATATCAAGACAAAAGCCAATGCACAGTGGGGTACTCAGGTTAAATCCGGAACAATAGGAGTAACAGCCGGGCATACATATAACTACAGCATCACAGTAAATTCAAGCAATTCGGCATCAAACGTAATGCTTAAAGAATTATTGACCGGTGGTGAGTATGGAACAGAGCTTATGGTAAAGACAATAGGCAATGGTGATACTGTATTTTCAGGCAGTTACACACCAACTACCAACAATATGCAGTTCTTATTTGATTTTTGGGATGTTCCGGCAGGTACGACATTAAAGGTTACAAATGTTACTGTAACTGATACAACACCGGCAACAACTCAGGCACCTGCAACAACAGCGTCAAACATTCCTTCAGGATTTACAAAATGTACGGAAAATAATTTAACCAGTGTCGGAGACTGGAGCTACAATGTTTCAAATTCATGGGCAGGAACTGTAGCTGCGTACAAGGGTGGTTCAATTAATGACTTTGCTATATATGTTGATACAAAGAGTAACTATGACTGGGGATTATATATTTCTTCAAAGGATTTTGCTACAACAGTAGGACATACATACAAATATACAGTTACGGTTAACTCAAACAAGGCTGGTGCATCTGTATTGTTAAAGGATGATAACGCTGACCAGGAATTAGCAAAAAAGACATTGGCAAACGGTGATACAACATACACAGGCACATTTGTTGCAACAAAGGATAAAGCAAACTTTGTACTAAACTATTCAAATGTTGAAGCCGGAACTACTGTAAATGTAACATCAGCAACATTAGAAGATGTAACACCAGCTACAACAGCTGCACCAACACAGGCACCTACAGTAGCGCCAACTCAGGCACCAACACAGGCTCCTACACAGGCAGCAACTACAAAGAACAACACTTCTTCGGGAAGTGGACATACGGTAAACACATCAAAGACTGCTCCATTCGGACTTGGATACG
>CAZWAG010000107.1:0-2350 GCA_964631845.1 uncultured Eubacterium sp. | reverse complement strand
AAACAGAGGGATAAGACAAGTAAATGGCAGAGGAGTTGATGAAATACCCAATTTATACATGGTGGAAATTGCGGAAAGTTGTCGTCAAGTCCACCAAGCCATTAGCGGAGCGACCTGCATAGCGGTACTTGGCGTTCCCTCACCGCAGTACCTTTGCAAAGGAAAATAGAGCCGGCAAGATGAGCCGGAAGAGTTCATTATATGTGACAAGTAAAACTGCTATAATTGGCAGGATAGTAGGAATTGTAAAACAGGATAAAGTATAACAAATACGGCAAATCATTTCTATATTTGACAGAATTGTTATATAGTCTATTTTTATTGAAAACATAACAAAATCGGCAGTATACATTGATATTTGCCAAATTTGTTATAACTTTGCAACATAATTGAGGAACAATAATGACTGCCGTAAATCAGATAATAGATATTGCCAGAAAACAGAACGGGCTATTCACACGAAAAGACCTGCTGAATGCGGTGCGCTCCGGTATGAAAAACATATCAGAAGGTTCTCTTGTTGTGCTTTTGAACAGGATGCTTGCAGAGAACAAAATCATCAGAGTTTCATACGGGAAATACAAATTAAATGAAGATTTGAAATATGAATTTTTGTATGAGCCAAGCGAATTTATGCTTTCACTCAACAGACATATAAAAGAAAAATTCCCTTTCATAGATTATTGTATATGGCAACCATCTATATTCGCTTCTATGATGTTACATGTACCTGCGGTAAGAACAACATTAGTAGATGTTGAAAGGGAGGCTATGGAATCCGTTTTTATGGCATTACAAAACATAGAATCTGCAATCCCTATTTTTTTTAATCCGAACCAAGAAGATGTGGATCGATATATTACAAATCGTGATATGATTATTGTTCGTCCTCTTGTCAAAGAGGCTCCAATAGATATTATTGATGGCTGTCCCGTTCCTACATTAGAGAAAATGCTTGTTGATGCCATATCCGACAAGGAACTACAGCATCTTCAAGGTAATGAATTATATACTATATATTCAAACGCCTTCTCGGACTATGAAATCAAAATGCCGCGGCTGTTGAGATATGCGGCACGCCGTAACAGAAAACAAAAAGTTGAACAAATTATAAATACAATCAATATATGATACATCCCGATAGCAGGACATTATCTTGGATAGAACAAGTAGCCAAAGACAACAAGATAAAAGATATAACCCTCGCTGAAAAAACAATCCGTGCATTCTCATTGTTGGAAGCATTAGCTCGATCCGGTTGTCCCTTTTTATTCAAGGGAGGGTCTTCATTAATGCTTCATCTTGATACCGGCAAACGACTTTCAATCGACATTGATATAATTTGTCCTCCCGGAACAAGGATTGAAGATTATCTGGAAAAGTATTCCAAAGAATATGGTTTTGGAGAGGTAAAATTGGTAGAACGTATCTCTCGTACCGATATTCCAAAACAACATGCCAAATTCTTTTACCAGGTGGCATATCCGACAGGAGGACGTCAGGACAAGATCCTGTTGGATGTATTATTCGAGGAAATTCATTATGCGAATGTGGTGGAACTTCCCATTCAAAGTCGTTTGTTAAAAACAGAAGGAGATCCCGTAATGGTAAAATTGCCAAGTAAAGAGGATCTGCTCGGCGATAAATTAACCGCATTTGCTCCTCACACGACCGGGATTCCATTTTTCAAAGGAGAGAAGAATTGTTCAATGGAAATCTGCAAACAGTTATTTGACGTCGCATCGCTTTTCGACATAGTTGGTGACTTATCTGTTACAGCGGAAACATTCAATAAATTTGCGATGGTTGAACTTCAATACAGAGGTGAGAATCCTGATGCGATTCAAAAAGTTTTGGATGACATTTATGATACGGCTAAATGTATAGTAATGCGCGGACAAGATAGTCAGGAGGAATTTGACCTGATTCAAGATGGAATTAAAAAAGTGCGTGGCTTTATTCATAGTGAAGTCTATACTTTGGAAAGTGCTATTACAAATGCTTCAAAGGCAGCTTATCTTGCCAAACTTATCAGTAAAGGCATAAATGAGATAAAGCACTATAACCCGTCCGAAGCAAATTTATTAGCCAACGTAACGATACACTCTCCACTCTCAACCAAATTGAATAAATTAAAGAAGACGAATGCGGAAGCGTTCTTCTATTGGAGCGAAATACAAAAGTTATTATACTGAGATTTTTATAATGCAGAAGAGCCGACCCATCACGGGCAGGCTCTTCTCTGTAAACTAACATTCAACTAATCTATTTGAACAAAAAGAATCTTACACTTTCCTATTTCATATATAGCATGACTTTGGTATGTCTGTTAGCTTCAGTGGGGACATAA
>CAZWAG010000106.1:0-2355 GCA_964631845.1 uncultured Eubacterium sp. | reverse complement strand
AAGGAATTTCAAAGTACTCACAAAATTCTTTTCTATTCATGCCAGTACTTTCTCTCAATTGTCTCAATTCTTCTCTTGCTTCCATAGTTCACCTCTTTATGCATTGCATAAAACAATTATATAATTTTTATTTCTTGCGGTCAATAATCTATTTCCTTTCTAATTGTTGTTTTTCTTTTATATTTTGTGTTATAATTTACAAAGGAGTTGAGGGACTTATATGGTAACAACCAATGCCCTCTTTTGTTAGTTATTTTCTCTGATATACTCTAATGCTTCATCATATGTAGGAAACTTGATGTCACAATGAGGAATATATCAGTCTCCATATTTCATATATGGAATGGCTAACCGCCTTTATTTATTTAGAAAAAGCAGTGATTTATGTCACTGCTTTTCTATCTCTCTACTAAATTATTATCTTTAATCAGTCTGCATCTGACCATTTTGTTTAGGTATTTGCTGAATGTAATCTGATTCTTCCCTTTTACTTCCCGAAGATTTCCCTTGCACTCAATATGGAGATTAATATAGTTTGTCACCTCTATTTCTTCATATACTTCTCTAAATCAGCCTCCGGAACCTCTTCAATCTCATCCATTATATCCGTATTCCCCATAGCATAAATACCATCTTCTGAAGGATCGTACCCCATAAGCCTGTCATTAATTTCATTAACTTTCATTTCCCTCCAAGTACCCTCTATGTACTCATAAGCAGTAGAGGCCAAATAAAAGTCATCATCTAACGAAACTCCTTTTACCAGTCTCTTTCCTAAAATAAGAAAATATTTTTCCATAAATGCTCCTTATATTTATGATTATTTTCTTTAAGCAACGTCTTCAACTTTATATATATGTTACTCCTATACCTTGCTATTTGTTGAACGATGCACCATTTTTGGAGGGTCATTCAACTAATTACGTGGACTTATAATTCTTTATAGTCTTAGCAGTTTCTCATTAATAATATTATTATATTATAGTGTCTTTTTAGTTTTAACCTTTGACAAAGACGAATAATAATTCCTATTACTATTTATCTGTGCTGTCAAATTAATTTAATTATTTTACCTTAACTTTTGCAGTCTTTGTAGCGTCTGAATAAGCAACTTTCTTGCCTGATCTCACGAAAGCTTTAACAGTAACCTTGTACTTGCCTGACTTCTTAACCTTAATTGTCTTTGTAACCTTAGCTTTCTTTAACTCTTTCTTAGTCAGGATAAACTTCTTGGTGTAAATTTTCTTACCGATCTTGTATGTTACCTTGAAGCCCTTAGCATCCTTTACTTTCTTGTAAGTTACCTTAATAGCATTCTTTGCAGATTTAACTGTTACCTTAGGTGTCTTTAGAACTTTCTTAGCGACTGATGTACCCTTAACAACTACTTCACCGCAGTCTGCACAAACATTGTCGCCTGTGTAGCCCTTTGCAAAGTAAGTAGCTGTCTTTTTGCCTGTTTTGGTTGTGTTAGAATGAGCACAAGTTAGCTCTGTTGGCTGTGGTTCTGTTTCAGATGATGGTTCAGTTTCAGATGAAGGCTCTGTAACCTCTATCTCTGATAAATCCTCTGATGGTGTTGCACCAGCAGTAACAGATGCTAATGTTAGTTTAGTGTTTAGATCGAATGTGATTGTAACGTCTGAGTTATCAGTATCAACAACTACCTGCATGTTAGCCTGGCCGCCTTCAACACCCCAAGAGTTAGTCCAAGTACCGTCTGTAATCTTAAATTGGTAAGTACCTGCAGCAATACCTGTGAATACCTTTGTGTATGTGCCGTCGCCGTTATCTGTCATTACAGCAGCTTCACCAGCAGGATTCCAATCCTCACCGCATAGACCTGCTGCACCACCAACATAGTATTTGATCTGTGAAGGATCTACAGTAGTCTCTGTAACTTGTTCTGCTAATGTTGGGTCTGTGTACCAGCTGCCAGACAGATAGTCATAATATAGACCATGCTTTACAATCTGGGATTCTATCTGATCTGAACCGTTG
The DNA here is from genome assembly GCA_964631845.1 of uncultured Eubacterium sp. GTDB lineage: Bacteria > Bacillota > Clostridia > Lachnospirales > Lachnospiraceae > Eubacterium_G. Next base: position 354 of record CAZWAG010000106.1, on the reverse strand, counting down.
TTGAAAATAATTTTGTCGTAGCCATTGTCAACATACTCAAGAACGTAAATGTCCCCACCGTTTGCTGCCTTTTCGTTTAAAGGTGTCATAGCAACGCCTGGCCAAGCCTCTAGGCTGTTTCCGTCTGATCCCCAAATATAAGCGTTAACTGTGTCCCAGTTGCCTGTGTTTACAAAATAGATTGTTGCTGTTTCTTCTTCAGCAGCAGAAGCGCTTAAGCCTGCAACTATCATTAGAGAAAACAGCATAAGAATTGACAAAATAATTACCATACTTTTTTTGAAAGTTTTCATTTTTTCTCTCGTATAATGCAATTATCATCTTAATGATAAATTGACTATACTTTTCCTTTCT
>CAZWAG010000105.1:0-2377 GCA_964631845.1 uncultured Eubacterium sp. | reverse complement strand
GGTTTAGCGAGTAGGTTTTTCCAGAGCCAGCGCCTGCTTCCACACGAAAGCTACGCCCAGTCTTAAGTGCAGTAATAATTTGTTCATCGACCTTATCTGCTTCCGCCTTAGCTATGTCATAATTTGAAAGGCCATACTTCTCGGACAATTCTCAACACCTCCTCACTCAAGAACTCGTTGATTATTAAGCCAGATCAAGCCATTTTTTATATATTGAGGAATAGAATAATTGGGATTATTGCAAATCAGGTTCAGTGCAAAGTCAGTTTTGCTTTTCTCGGTAAACTCCAAGTCTTCTTCCGCAACAGGTTCCACGAGTCCATAATGAGTACGATTCACATTCATGACGGCTTCTTCCAAGGATCTTCCGCATATCCCGTTTTCAAGAGTTTGATATTCGATATGACATTTTCCCAGAGTCTTTTCTGCATCTGTTGCTGAGGTGATATCAGTAAGGGAAATCGTATCTTTGCTATTCTGCGGAATACCCTTAATCTCACGCATCCACCACTTTATGGTTGCATTGGAGGTGGTTTTACCTTTGCTGACAACAGCCTTTGTTCTTCCATCTATCATAGAATCAATATCCGTAAGAATTAAGCAAGGTAGCCCGAGGAAGTCTGCAAAAGGTATAAATTTATATGCGTATGCCCCTCCAATTTCAATCAAAGCATAATACTGTGCAGGCAGTTTATACTTTTCTGAATTAAACAGTTTTTCTTTCTCGCATTTTTCTATCATGTCCGGCAACATCAATCGCTCCGAAGCGCCCTCAACAAAAATAATTTTATCCGCAAAGAACAAATCACATCTGCTAAGCGTAAGGTATTTCTTGATGAAATCCATATTGTCGGCATTTTCTTTAGCAAAAACATCAAGGTTCTTATAAACAACTCCAGATTTAGATTTTTTCGCATATCGGATTTTAGAAAAATCCATGGTATTTGCTATGTGTGCAGAGTGTGTAGTTAAAAATGTCTGGATATGAACGGTGGTAATTTTTGCAAGGAATTTTTCCAAATGTTCAGCAAATGCGTGTTGCATTTGAGGATGCATATGTGACTCTGGTTCTTCAATAAACAGCAACGGAATGCAGACTTCCCCCTTCTTCTCAACATCTCGTGCAAACGCAGCCAAGAGAAATTCCATTTTGATCAAATTCTTGTATCCGAGTCCATTATGGGAGCTGGGTAAGCTTTCGGCTCCAGTGCCAGAGCTATATGAAAGCCGCGTCTGGTTTTTTATCTGGTCATCGATTTTCAACTCAGTGGTAACACCAAGCTGTAATTCCTCAATATTAGGATAGCCAAAACCGACTGCCTTGTTGACCAAGTCACTGAGTATTCGATTACTTTCTTTTTGCACATCTTTGTTTGCGCCATCAACTACTGCGCGGAGTTCCTTAACTTTCTCTGCTATATCTGGTGCCAAATCTTCCTCGCTTAAACTGAAATAGTCCGCAATCAATGAACTAAGTGACTCATTCTTTTGAGTACCATCTTCTCCAAGAATACGTTCTGCAGGAATCGGATAATAAGGGAAAAGGTCTTCGAGTTCTCTGTGACTCTTAACTTGCCGATCTTCTAAATTCTTCGGATTAACTGCATAGATAGTTAGACCAAACATCCTCGTAAAATTGCTTACAAGCACATCGTGCATTTCCTCTGTTTTGGGAGCAAACTTGCCCTCACTATAACAACTAACCTTAAACAGTTCCCACAGTTTGGTTTCATCAGTTTTCAACTGATATTCCGCATGAATTAACGCTGTAGTGGTATCCACATCAACATCGATAATAAAAGGCGATAACGCCCCCAATTCTACATCCGGATCATCCAAAGAATAATCAACTACGAATTCTATAGAAATGGTTTCTATTTTTTTGCAGAGATCCTCATAACTAAGCTTTTTCTCCATGAACTGCAAAAACAAGTTATGAAGACCTTCTCTCTTTGACAGAGGATAATCATTGTAGGAAAAATCGCTACCTTGCAGCACAGTATAGCTTGGTTGATGATGTATGCGTAGTGCTCAATGTCGTTGCTAATAATATTTTTATATGATTTAAGAGCATAGCCAACAGAACCTGTTCCTGCAAACAGATCAACAACGGTTTCTATTGACTTGTTCTTTATTATTGGATCACATATATGAGAAATGATACGTGCTTTACTTCCCATATATTGAAGTGTAGAAATTTCGTTATATTGATTCATTTCATTCGCCTCAATAATTCATTCATTTTGGGGGTGAGAATTTAATAATATGTGTTAAACTAACTGTTTCTCCAGTGCCAGTCCAATCAACCGATCTGCCTGGTCGGCCATAAACAGTGGGATGTTTAGCACATCATCGTCCAGCTTCAGATTATCAAGCG
>CAZWAG010000104.1:0-2387 GCA_964631845.1 uncultured Eubacterium sp. | reverse complement strand
AATAATATTTCAACGGTGTGCCAATGTATTTTCTGCCTTTTACATTATAACGATTTGCTTTATTGATAATGAATGCATCTTCCAAATGTTCAATATACTGTCTGATTGTATTTAGGCTGATTGTTGACTGAATCGCACTTTTAAAGGTGGCTTCAATTTTCGGTGGATTTGTCAACGAACCAATGGCAGAAGCTAAGATATTAACCAAATCTTCTAGCTCCTGCGTTTTTTCAATATGGTGTCTTTCAATAATATCTTTCAGATAAGTCTCTTTGAAGAGATTTGTCAGATAGCTGATTTTCTGTTCTTCCGTTTTCATTGTTACAGTAAGCGGAAGTCCGCCATACACAACATACTCTGCCCATCCATGGTACATATCACCATCGTAGACCTCCATAAACTCTTTGAACGTTAACGGATAAATATGAATTTCATCACCTCTGCCTCTAAACTCCGTAATCACATCCTTAGATAAGAATTTAGAGTTACTTCCTGTTACATATATATCCGCATTTCTGATATGAAGCAATGAATTTAAAACCTCTTCAAACTCCTCCAGCATCTGCACCTCATCAAGCATGATGTAATATTGCTCATCATCCTCTATCAAAGACTCAATGTAATCTAAGATTGTATCTGGGTCTCGATACTTTTTATTTTTACGTTGATCCAACTCAATCGTAATGATATGAGAAGCAGCCACCCCTTGCTCCAACAAATAATTTTTGAAAATATTAAATAGCAGATAAGACTTCCCGCATCTTCTGATACCGGTTACAACTTTTATCATTCCATTGTGCATACGGTTAATCAAATCATTCAGGTATTTATCTCTCTTGATATCCATAAGTCACTCTCCTTTATTGCACATTTTATACGATTCCGTAAAAAATATGCAATCAAACAAACTTTCACTTTATCCTCCTAAATTGTCATTGAATATTTTTTACATTTCCGTCCTGTTTGTTCAATGATATTATACTTCTTTACAATGCAAAATGCAAACTTTATTGAATATTTTGGACGGTTCCGTAAAAAATATTCAATATGCAAATAACCCAATATGTAAAATGTTACATCATATGGACATTATGACACCACAACAATGACAGTGGAGCAATTAAAAACTCTCATCTGGAGATATTTCATTAGCTATTGGAATAACAGAAGAATCTGTTCCGCTAATGGCGGTCTGCCTCCAATGATGAAACGAAAGCAATATTATGCTTCGTTAGAAGAAGCAGCATAGGTCAAACATCCTTGAGAAAAAAATGTAAAGTGATATTGACAATATCAAAGCGAAGTAATGTCAATCTCATGGCAGCAGTTTCGATGGCTCATGGTAGGTTTTTGACGTGGTCTGTAGTATAATAAATGTATCAGAAAGAAAAGGAAGATACGTTCATGGATACCACTGAAAGGAGTAACTGCTATGAAAAAAAAATTTATTTTCTGCACATGTTTTCTTATTTTTCTGTGTTCATCATCACTGGCTTTCGCACAGGAACCAGAAATCATCTGGATTGAAAATCCATCAGAAGAACATTCCGTCTATTATTATGGTTACAAACCTTTTGGCAACTTACGCTACCAGCCTGCAGAATATGGCGAGGGCCTGTATTCCATAACCTGCCTAAAAGGTGAACTGGATTATACGGCGCTTTCGCCGGATGGCTGTGGAACATTTTATCAGGGATATGTCAACCAAGCCGGTGATTGGGTTCTTCCCCCTATTTACAATGTAGGGTATGCTTTTTCTGATGGACTTGCACAAGTTGACCAGCCAAGTGTAGAACAAAGAAACGGGGGAACCTATTACTCGAATATAGATCACATCATTAACCGAGATGGACAAGCAATCGGTGGAATAGATGAATTAACACAACAGGGATATAGAATTCGCGCTGTCAGTGATTCTCTTGTTTTACTGTCCATCCGTGAAAACTTTCATAGTCCTTTATACTTTGCCCTGGCAGATTTAGATGGAACGCTCTTGTTGCCTGCAAACTTTTTAGATATTCACTTGCCAACAGAGGGGCTTTGTCTGGTACAAACAGACAAAGGTTACGGTTTTTATCACACAAATGGAAAACTCGCCATTCCAGTGCAGTATCAGAATGGAAACGATTTTTCCGAAGGAAGAGCGGCTGTGCAGAAAAACGGTAAATGGGGCTATATTGACCAAGCCGGCAAAGAAATTATCACTTTCGATTATGAAAATGCACATTCTTTTGTTGAAGGTCTGGCCGCAGTTCAGCTGAACGGAAAATGGGGATTTATAGACCTATCCGGGCGAATTATAATCAATCCTATCTATGATGAAGTAAAATCCTTTTCAGAAGGGGTGGCCTCTGTACGCAAAGGAAACCAATGGGGCTGTATCAATC
>CAZWAG010000103.1:0-2398 GCA_964631845.1 uncultured Eubacterium sp. | reverse complement strand
GATATTGGCCAGAATCGGGAATACAGGGCCGAGCGCAGGGATTTTGCGCCCCACATAATGGGTGCCGAGAGCCCCCGCCAGGGTGGCCAGAGAGCCGAAGACGATGTCCCAGAGGGCACATCCCGTCAACAGGTTTGCAAGCAGACAGCCCACAAACAGGCCGGGAACGGCAGCCCAGGTGAACACCGGAAGAATGGTCAGCGCCTCAGAAATCCGGATCTGAATAACGCCGCTGGCAAGTCCCAGCAAATTGACCAGATACGTAAGCAGCACATATAGCGCTGCGATGAGACCTGCTGTAGTCAGGTCCTTCAGCGATAGTTTTTTGTTTTTCATGTTTTTTCTCCTTTAGTTTTGTTTTACGTGAGGAAGGTCTCGAACTCACGGGCAGGCGTCAGGCCCGTTTCTTACGGGCAGGCAACGCCTGATTTGCTTCGCAGGAAGCGCCTTCTGTATTTCAGCACAGCATAATCGCTGATGCGGCTGACGTAAATCGGGTCGAAAATCCCCCCTGCAATGCCTACGATAAACTGGCCCTGCAGGAATTTCGTATAAATCATTTCGGCGGACAGGGCGGCTGAGGTCTGTTTCATCTGCTCCGTCTTGTTGACACGGTAGCCCTCCAGACTGTCGCCGTCTTCCACGATCTGGTCAATGAGCTCGTTAAACTGGCGGTCTGCCTCCACGAACTCCTCTCCATCCATCATGGCCACCTGGATCAGGCGGAGAATGAAGACTTTTTCTTCTTCGGTTTCGTAGGTATACCCATAGCTGAGGGCGATTTCATACACACTTTTCAGCACCATGGCGATAAACAGCGGAATGTCGGGAATGCCGGCCCCCACCAGCCCCAGACCGATGCCCTCCACGCTGGATACCAGCAGGTTCAGCTTCTTGGCGGAGCCTGCCTGCTTCGTGAAGCTTCGGACGGAACGCTTATCGGCGGAAAGCTCTGTGGCATAGGTGTTCACCTGAAAATCCTTCTCCCGTTTCCCCTTGTTATAGGTTTTCTCGATCACCCCGGTGCCCTTGTCAAAAATCACCTCAAATCCCTTAAAAAAGGCCGCATTTAACGTACCGGACAGTTTCTCAGGAACGAACCGGTCCAGCTTGTTGATGATGACGCAGGTGGGACCTGAGAGCCGTTTTTCCGTGAATTTCTTTTCTTTCTTCTTCAGGTCTTCCCATTCTTTTTCCCACGGTGATTTTCGTTTCCAAAGTTCCATTGCTCCCGCAGTCCTTCTCTAATTTTCCAGAATCCGCTCTTTCTCGTCGTAGGTCATGACCATGGTGACGAACGCACTCAGCAGCAGAATCGGCAAAACTTTCTTTTTCACACTCTTCTTCATCTTATTTTCCCCCTCTTTTCCCGGCAAAATACATCGTCCCGATGCCCCATATCGCCGGCTCTTTTCTTTTTCAGTATACCACGGCTCCGGCATAAATAAAAGAAAGAAAGGATATTTTTCACCGGAAGTTCACTTTTGACCCACAAGAAAAATGAAAAAATTACACTTTCCCGAAACTGTATGAAAACAAATCTGGAATATAATAACAAAATCAGCCTGCGGGAATAGTTTGCGCTGCGTCAGCGGCTCCGCATCGTATGCCGGCCGGATCCCCACGCAGATGCCGGCGGTGAATATCTGATCACCAGCCTGTATTTCGACAACTGTTACGACAAAGCCCTTCGTGAAAAGCGGCATGGCACAGACCGCCGAGAAAAATTCCGGTTTCGTTATTACAGAAGGCAACGATACAATGCAGCAATATGGACTTCTGCAGTAAATGCAACGCAAAAGGGACGCCAAACTCCCAATATGGAATCCATTGGCGTCCCCCATGCAGCCGTTTTCTCAATTCGTAGCTCATTGAGCATTTAATTTCTTGATTTTTATTCTAAAAATACCAATATATGTTTTTCATATATTGGCATTTTCCCTTTTGCTTACATTTTTTTGTTCATAAAATGATAAATCCGCTCATTTCATCAAAAGTCGGGACGCCAATCGTCGCGAAATCCCATCATTGGCGTCCCTTTTTGCTTGCAAAATTTACTGCGGTCTACCCGACCGCAAGGCGCTCCACGGAGCGACCTCTGGAAAGCTGCAGAATATATGCTGCAGTACATTTCCGATATTTCGCAAACAGGCTCCGACATTTTTCCTCATCGCCATAGACCTTCCACAGGCCGGCACATTTACACCCTTCGCCGCCGTTTTCTATGAAGCCGCAGACGTCTTCCGGCGGATAACTGAGAAAAAGTCCGATTTCATGCGGAAATTCCTCACTTTCCGCAATCCGCCGGATCAGACGCGATACGCAGAGCGATGGATTGGGGGCCGTGTAACCTCTTTCCTGAAGCAGTCTGCTGGCCGTATGATCCTGCAGATCCACG
>CAZWAG010000102.1:0-2650 GCA_964631845.1 uncultured Eubacterium sp. | reverse complement strand
GAGCCGGTGTGGTGTTGAACGATATTGTTGTTCCGTCTGATACACTAACAGCCTTATCTTCTGCCGCTCCGACAGATACAGCAGCCGTACTCATCATAAGCAAAGCAACAAGAATGGACGCAAAGATTCTTTTCATTTTAATCTCTCCTTTAAAAATAGATGGTAGCGCATACTTAGATATATACTTAAACATTTAAATATTTCAGTTTAAACAAAAGAGTTTGTCCTTCAATACTCTAACACTCTCTTTTGTGTTCTAAAGCGCTTCTATTAATATAAACATTTAATTGTTTGATTTGGGTGCATAATTTTTGTATTTTTTCTGTTTTTAGCTAAATAAAGGAGAAAAAGTGAATTTTTGGTATTTGGAATAAATTGCCATTTCAAAAAGTATTTAAAAATATAAAGGCTTAGAAAGGACAAGCCTCCTAAGCCTTGAATGCTCCGCACAAATCTTGCGCATAGTCGAGCAGTTTTAAATTTTAAGTGATTTATTTATCCAATGACTTCATTGTGGGGATTTTTAATTTATCAATTTTATATTCCTTCATAACTGATTATATCTTACCATTTATCGGCTCAATTTGCAACCTATAATTTTATAAATTATTATATCTTGTTACAGATGATGTTCCAAACGGCGTAAGTTTTGGCGTAAGTGGCGTATGCAGTTAAAAAGCAGATGTGCTTCATTGTGTTTTTTTCAAGAACATATCAAGCTCTCTGAATCCCTCAATTTTCAGTTCTTTAGTAGCATCAGTATAGATATTCATTGTAGTTGAAATATCCTTATGACCTAATGTGTCCCGGATAACCTTTATATTAATTCCCGCTTCACACATACGTGTTGTAAATGTGTGACGAAGCGAATGACAACTAAAAATGTCGCATAAAATTCAGAGCTTTTTTATATGCAAGATGACATATCTTAAAAAGTAATCCACAAAAATTAATACAGTCGCTTCAGCATAACTCGTCACTTTCGCATCTAATTGTATTTAAAAATCAAAAAAGCCGACCTCATCACTGTGCTCTCAATGTGTGCAGCCTTTTATGGTCTTGGTTACGTGCATGGACAGCACGATTCCAAGGCAAAAAAGTAACCGCCCGAAAGTCTGGTAAACTGAAGCGGTTACTTTAACTAAATCATATATCAGGCGAACCGTCATCGGTAGCACCTTTTGTTATCATTATAATAACACCTATTTCAAATTATGTCAAAAGAATATTATGAATGATAGCCAAAAAGTATAACCAATCCATTTATGCTTGCATAAATATAGATTGGTTATACCTTTTGACTTAAACTATTTTTTATATGATTACTGTTATGGCAAAATATGTCCCGATGCCAGATACATTCTATACCACTCTTCCCTCGTAAGCTCCACATTACATCCGGCAACGATCTCCCTAAGGCGCTCTTCCTCTGTGGTTCCGGCTATCACCTGCATATGTGCAGGATGTCTCATAATCCACGCTGTAGCAATAGCCGTTGCACTAACAGCATACTTATCAGACAATTCGCCAATAACCCGGTTCAACTCTGAGTACTCCTCAGAGTTCAAGAAGCAGCCTCTCCAGGCTGGCATCTGAAACGGAGACCAAGCCTGTATAGTGACATCATTAAGTCTACAGTAATCAAGAACTCCTCCATCCCTGTCAATCGAACCTGCTGTATCCATATTTACCTCCAGACCAGCAGCCACCATATTAGATACCGGCACACTAAACTGTAACTGATTGATAATCAGAGGTTGTTTCACATATTTCTTCAATAATTCCATCTGACCCGGATTGTGGTTAGATACACCAAAATATCTGACTTTGCCACTTTTCTCCAAGGTATCAAATGCATCCGCCACTTCTTCCGGTTCAACCAATGCATCCGGTCTGTGCAAAAGTAAAATATCCAAATAATCCATCTTTAGTCTCTTTAGCGAACCATCTACAGAATCCAAAATGTGTTTCTTGGAAAAATCATAATAACCCTGTCTGATTCCGCATTTAGACTGGATAATCATATCCTCTCTCTTAAGTGAGCCATCACAGTGCCAAGCACTGCCAAATACTTCCTCACTTCTACCATCACCATATATGTCAGCATGATCAAAGAAAACAACCCCAAGTTCTATTGCCCTATGAATAAATCTGTTCATCTTATTCGGTTCAAAATCCGCAAATCTCATACACCCTGCCACAACTGCAGGAGCAACAATTTTATCAATTCCAATACTAATCTTCTTCATCGTTCTATTTCCTCTTAAATTAAATTTTAAACATTGCTTTCTTAAAACAATATTTATTTTGTAGCAATACGGATGCTCTTAGAAAATATCCTCTATATAGTGCTTTTTCTATTAAATTGTGGACTAAGAGTTCTTCGCCAAGATTTGTTAATCTCTGTTTGACTATGAAGAAAATTGGTCAAAACTTGGTCAAAACGCCTTGACTAACTGTATTTATGAATGCCTCAAAGCCCCGAAACCCTTGATTTTCCTAGATTCTTATTTATCCAATGACTTCATTGTTGGGAAGAGGAGAACGTCACGGATTGCGGCGGAGTCGGTGAGAAGCATTGTCATTCTGTCGATGCCGAAGCCTATGCCGCCTGTCGGGGGCATACCGATTTCAAGTGCGTTGAGGAAGT
>CAZWAG010000101.1:0-2695 GCA_964631845.1 uncultured Eubacterium sp. | reverse complement strand
ATCACCGGTTTCGACTTCATCTAACAGATTACCAACTTCATCTGCATCTAATCTTACAATTTCTTTTTCATGTAGCTTCGGCATATCTACAATTGCAGCCGGATTATTTTTAATTTTTTCTTTTTTATAATAATACTTATAAAATGAACGTAGGGATGCAAGCTTTCTCTTTATGCCTCGTTCGCCATTGATGTGTTCTTTACCATCCTCTGTAACGTAATATTTTAAATATTCCAAATATTCTTCAATATCAGTTGCTGTAAGCTTATCTAAAACCGATACATCCATATCTCTAATTTCTATGTTTTTTAAATCAGGGTTATTGTTTTTCAAATAATTGAAAAATACAGTTAAATCATAACCATATGCAATTCTTGTTCTAGAAGAAGTGGTGGGTTCAATACCACGAAAGAATTCACCGCAAAATCTTGGAAGATTACTTTGAAGTTCTCGCAATTTTACTGCATTATCAATATTTACCTGATCATGATAGTTTCTAGTTGCCATTAAAGCCTCCGTTTAATATTGCTCTAAAAAATCTTTGCTTACATCCGGGATTTTCCTGCTCTAGTGACTTGACAAGATTCTTAACATACTCACGTCTTGTATGCCCGTCTACAGGACAATTACTTTTTGCAACTGGTAATTCGTATTTGTGTGAGAATCCAATTACATCAAGCTCCGGAACATACATAAGTGGTCTGATAACGGTCAAATCCATTCTGTCTAAATATGTTACGGGAGAAAAGCAATGGAAACGTCCTTCGTATATCAATGATAAAAACATTGTCTCAATTAAATCATCTTTGTGATGTGCGTAAGCAATCTTATTACATCCGAGTTCCTTTGCTTTATCATTCAAAGCACCTTTTCGCATTTTAGCACAAAGAGAGCATGGATTCGTTTCACCTCGCTCATTAAATACAATATTTGCAATATCTGTTTCGATAACATGGTATTCAACGTTTAAACCATCACAAAACTGTTTTATCTTTGTGAAATCCTGTATACCAAATTTCAAATCTACAGTAAGTGCAACGATGTCAAATTTTTCCGGATAAAAATGCTTTAAACCTGACAGCGCATATAATAATGCCAAACTGTCTTTTCCACCGGAAATTCCAACGGCAATTTTATCACCTGTTTTTATCATGTCGTAATCAGATATAGCTCTTCGAACATAACTGTATAATTTTTGTGCCTTCATAAAGTCCTCCGAATAATAAAATGTTTCGCGAATAGTATACCATTTATATTTGATATATTCAATTTATAACACATTTATTTTGTTTAGTATGATATAATAGAATTCTGCCAAACGTAGATTTCGCAAAAATCATCAATAATGGTGATGGAGCTAATAATGATAAATAATGTATATAAGGCGATTGCTTTATAAAATAAATTTTTAAGGAGAGTGCTTTTTGAGAAAAGACAAAACAATGGAGATTGTGGTATAGCTGGGAGGCTTGTCGAATCAATCTCAACAATCCCTCCCAGTATTTTCGTTAGACTATATATCAATTAAAAATTATTTATTGATAATGGCAGCGACATCGAACTAATCGATGGGTCATTAATCATCAGGAGGTAAAGAAATGAATAAAAATGACTGTATTATACGTTTAGAGAGAAAAGAAGAATATCGAGAAGTAGAAAATCTGGTAAGAGAATCATTTTGGAATGTTTATCGTCCGGGCTGTCTTGAACATTATGTATTAAATCAATTAAGAGATGACAAGGATTTTGTTTCAGGGTTGGATTTTGTAATGGAAAAGGATGGAAAAATTATTGGACAAAATATGTTTATGAATGCATATATTAAGGCCGATAATGGTCAAAATATTCCAATTATGACAATGGGACCTATTTGTATTGCTCCAAAATATAAAAGACAGGGATACGGTAAGATTTTACTTGATTATTCATTAGAGCAGGCTAAAAAGCTTGGTTGTGGTGCAGTATGCTTTGAAGGTAACATTGATTTTTACGGAAATAGTGGTTTTTCTTTTGCAAGTGATTTCAATATTCGATATCATGGATTGCCAGAAGGTGAGGATTCATCATTCTTTCTTTGCAAAGAATTAATTGCAGGATTCTTAGATGGTGTAAGTGGTGAATATTCTACGCCATCAGGATATTTTGTTGATGAAAAAGAAGCAGATAAGTTTGATGAAGGATTTCCGTACAAAGAAAAAAAGAGACTTCCGGGACAGCTTTTCTAATCTAAACAAAAATAATCTCAAATAAGAGATTTTAACGACTAAAAGAGTCGTAATTTTTATAAAGAGAGGTTTAAAAGCCTCTCTTTAAACAAAAGTAGTATAATAAAAAGGAGTATGCAAATTGTTAATGTAAGATATTCTTCATCTGCAATTATGAAGGGAGCAGCTGAAGCTATTGCATATGGAACAGCAGTAAAATATCATGAATAAGATTATAAAAGCTACGACAAAAGATATAGATGAAATATATCAATTATATAAAGCTCAGATTGGACGTGAATTTTGCCCGTGGGATGAACATTATCCTGGGATAAATTATATAGAATTTGATTTAAAACGTGATGCATTATTTGTAATGAAAAATGATAATGACAAAATAATTGCTTCTATATCAATTGATCAGGATGAAAGTGTTGATGAATTGCCAAATTGGAATCCGGGTCTTGCTCCAGCGGGAGAAGTGGCTAGAA
>CAZWAG010000100.1:0-2988 GCA_964631845.1 uncultured Eubacterium sp. | reverse complement strand
AAGACGGACTGTTTCCGGGGTATCGTGCCTTTGATAGCGAAGACGGCATGGAAGAGGAGCGGCGGCTCTGCTATGTTGGCATCACACGGGCAAAAGAAAAGCTGTATCTGACCAGCGCAGCTTACCGTGTCATGTACGGCAAGGGCGATGCGACCCGGGAATCCACCTTCCTGCGGGAACTGGATAAGAAATTGTTAATTGGCGATGCGGTCTATGAGCCCGGACGTCGTACGGACAACCATCTGGGCGTGTCCACCGGATCGCCGGACGGATTCGCACAGCCGGCATATCGGCCATTCGGCGGCCAGAGCAATCAGCCGGGTCAGGCCAGACCGACTTCGCAAAATATATCCATCCAGCCTGCGTCTCGTATGCAGCAGGTGCAGCAGACCGGCAGGACGCTGACGCCGGCAGAAATTGCGGCCAGAGGCCGCAGCGGCGGCACAGCAGCTTCTTCGGCCGCCGCAGGATCTCTTGCAGCCAGAAGCTCCTTCGCCTACGACCCGCTGAAAGCTGCGCGGCAGGCAAGCACCCATACTGCAGCCGGTGCCGGGGGTGTGGATTTTGCGGTAGGAGACCAGGTGAGTCACGGAAAATTCGGCTTCGGCCTGGTCGTGGATGTTGACGAGAAAACAGTTACGGTCATCTTTGAGACCGTAGGACAGAAAAAACTGGCGAAAGGCATCGCACCGATAAAGAAAGTGTGAGGTTGGGAAAATGGAAAAGACCCGAGAAAAAAGTGAAAAAGATTGGAAGATCGAGCAGATGCAGAACCTGATCGTTCTGCTGAATCAGGCATCGAAGGCTTACTACCAGGAAAGCCGGGAAATCATGTCCAACTATAAATATGACCAGCTGTATGACGAGCTGGAAACGCTGGAAAAGGAGACCGGCGTGACCCTGTCCCAGAGCCCGACCCTGAAGGTGGGTTATGAAGTTCTTTCGGATCTGCCAAAAGAGGCCCATCCATCGAAGATGCTGTCTCTGGATAAGACCAAGGACAGGGATCAGCTGGTCACCTGGCTGGGGGAGCAGGAAGGGGTGCTCAGCTGGAAGCTGGACGGGCTGACCATCGTGCTGACCTATGAAGAGGGAAAGCTGGTGAAGGCAGTGACCCGCGGAAACGGCGAGGTGGGCGAAGTGGTCACAAACAACGCCCGGATGTTCACCAATGTGCCGGTATCCATCGAATTTAAGGGTCGTCTGGTGCTGCGGGGTGAGGCGGTTATCACATACCCGGATTTCGAAAAGATCAACGAGTCAATTACCGATGAAGGGGCCAAATACAAGAATCCGCGGAATCTCTGTGCCGGTTCTGTGCGGCAGCTGTCCAATCAGATTACGGCGGAGCGCCATGTGCGGTTTTATGCCTTCGCTCTGGTCGGCGCGGAGGGAATGGAGTTTGCCCGGCGGACGGAACAGTTTGACTGGCTTTCGTCGCAGGGATTCGCAGTGGTGGAGCACCGGCTGGTGACGGGTTCTGATTTGAAGGAGTCCATCCAGTGGTTCTCCGACCGAATCGAGGACAATATTCTGCCGTCGGACGGTCTCGTATTGTCATTTGACGATATCGCTTATGGCCGGTCCTTGGGGCAGACGGCCAAGTTCCCACGGGATTCCATCGCCTTCAAGTGGCAGGATGAAATCCGGGAAACCACCCTGCAGGAGATCGAGTGGAGTGCATCCCGCACCGGCCTCATCAATCCGGTGGCGGTGTTTGAGCCGGTGGAACTGGAGGGAACCACGGTGAGCCGGGCTTCTGTGCACAATCTCAGCGTCATGAAAGAACTGGGACTGGGCATCGGAGACCGGATTCTGGTGTATAAGGCGAATATGATCATTCCGCAGATTTCCGAAAACCTGACCCGCAGCGGTAAGATTCACGTGCCGGAGATCTGTCCGGTCTGCGGCGGCGATACGGTGATTCACAATGAAAACGGTGTGGAGACTCTGTTCTGCCCGAATCCGGACTGCCTGGCCAAGCAGATCAAACGGCTGACCCTGTTTGTATCCAGGGATGCCATGGATATCGGCGGCCTGTCGGAAATGACATTGGAAAAACTGGTGGATCAGGGCATGATTCATGAGCTGGCAGACCTGTTCCATCTGCAGCAGTACCGGCAGCAGATCATTGAAATGGAAGGCTTCGGTGAGAAGTCCTTCGCTAATCTGATTGCCGCTGTCGAAAAAGCGCGAAACACGTCCACCGACCGGTTCCTTTACAGCCTGGGTATTCCGAACATCGGCACGGCCAATGCCCGGCTCATTGCCGGACACTGCCGGAACCAGTGGAAGATCGTGGAATCTCTGACGAAAGAAGAACTGATGACCATCGACGGCGTGGGGGAAGTCATGGCCGATGCCTTCGTATCGTGGTTTGACGATGAAGAAAACCGGAAGACCGTTTCCGACCTGCTGGCGGAAGTGACGCTGGACGAAAGCTATGAGGCAGCCGGTACCGCCTTCGAAGGACTGACCTTCGTCATCACAGGCTCCCTGAATCATTATGCCAACCGGGATGCGCTGAAAGGAGAGATCGAAGCGGCAGGCGGCAAAGTGGCCGGTTCCGTCAGCGCCAAGACCAGTTATCTGATCAATAACGACGTGACATCCGGCTCTGGCAAGAACAAAAAAGCCAAAGAGCTGGGCATTCCGATCATCGACGAGGAAACGGTGAAAGGCTGGCTGGAAGCCGGCGGGGTAACGCAATAGAATGCAATACAAATGGCATAGATAAAACCAAGAGGAATCGAGAAAAATTCGAGGAAAGAGAATATGCTGAAAACAGGAAAACTGGACAGCGATCTGCTGAAACAGATCGTCATCGATAAAATAAACTATAAACGGCCGGAGGTGCTGACTCGGGCCGGAGTGGGAGAAGACTGCGCCGTCGTAGACTACGGCGACTATGAGTGCGTCATGTCCACAGATCCCATCACGGCAGCCGTCAGCGACATCGGCAGACTGGCCATTCACATCTCCTGCAAT
>CAZWAG010000099.1:0-3038 GCA_964631845.1 uncultured Eubacterium sp. | reverse complement strand
GCCAATATACTTATGGAATATGAAGTTATGTTTGTCAATGATGAGCCGGGATATGTAAGAATTGTTCCTTTTAGTGTTAAAGACCAAAAGATATATGAGGAAAAGTCTGTCAGGGCAGAGTGCGATATAAACAATTCTGTCATTGTAGGTGGAGATAACGGAATAGCTATATTTGATAAAGAAAGTTCTGATTGCAGTTACATATTATATGATGTCACTTATAATACAATGCGTAAAATGAAATTGAGTGAAACAGTTTCTGGCATAAAGGTTGTAGGCAGACAAGGCAAAAAGACGCTGATATATGATAATGGAATAATTAAGAAATTTGATATACTGGATGGCGTTTGTGAAAGTATAGCAGACTTCAACATATTGAGTGACGGAATAAATAAATATAAGTTTAGTGATATATCAGCTGTAGCCATGGTAAGCGGACAGCTTATGGTTTATGGAATCGGGGAAAGAAACAGTGAAAAAAGTGAAGCTGTGCATGCGAGAATTGATATGTCAGGTAATGTATTCAGATGGGGTAAAGACCCTGAAAGTGACATAACTATGTTTGACAATGGAATTTGTCGTACCTTGTATGATATTGAAAAAGGTGACAGGGTATATCTTACCCCAAATGATAATTCTGAACTATTGATTGTCGGATCTGATGATAAAGTTAAACTTCTTGCTCCTGTTGTCGTTTCGGCTTCGGGAAAGTCAGCAGGATATGTATATATTAAAGACAATGTACTCAATGTAGAAATAAAAAAGATAAAAGGCGAGGCATATATGTTGTCCAGAACACTTGCGTTACCGGATTTTTCAAAAGATACGGATGTCGGATTTGTTTATATGGATGATGAAAATCAGATTATGTATGTGGAATTTTTGAGAGAAAATGCACGAAATATATATGCACTTGACTATGTCGAAAAGAAGCAGGAAAATGGAGACAGTGGGAAATTTGAAGGATATGAAGAAGTATCAGATGGAGTATATGAATTAAGCGATATATTTGACTTCAGTTCATATATTGATGTGTATATCTATTTTCCACAGGAAGTATTGCTTGGAGTGCTGGATAATGAGCATGCCGTTTTCATTCCGTTTGACATAGAAGAAGGTAAGGTATATGAAGAATTGGCAGTTAAAGTCCCTTACATGTCATCGGTTTTCGGACAAAATTCTTATATATACAGGACGGATTCGGACATATATGTGTTTTATGAAAAGGAAAACGTGATGAGTAACACATATTATCACTATGATGTTAACAGACACGTGGTGGAAGAGAAAACCACAGGTGACAGTATGCGTGACAAAAATTGGAGGATTGTAGGAAAAGGCCTTAACAATACATTTTTGGTAGCTTGTGAAAGCCGGATACTGCAATTTGCACCTGATACAGGAATAACAAAGTTGTGTTTTGATTTACAGGATAAAGAAGAGATTTTTAGTACAATAACAAAGATTGTACAGACTGATAAAGGTTATGCATTTTTGGGACAGAAAAACTCAAACTCAAAATACTCAGATATATGTTTTGGTATTTTAAATTCTTCACAGAAAGTAGTGTGTTATGATAAATATAGTCCGGATAAAGGTTCGGTTAATGGAACTGCATATGAAAATGGTATGGTAGTTATAGCCGATGATAAGAATAAGGAAAGACCAAATACGAAATTGAGAATATTTGATATAGAGGATATGTCAGAAAGAAACATTACCATTCCGGACAATAAAGCCGTATGCAATATATCCGAAAGCGGAAGATACATATATTACAGTGTGTATGATGAAAGTAAAAATATAACGTTAGAAAAGATAGTTGATGCTTCCAATGGAAATGTGATAAAACAGTTTGAAATGCCGCAGCGTGAGAAAAAGGTTTTGGTGGCTCCGATATATCTTGATGAAAAAGCAAGGACACTATATGTCCGTACAAATTATTATGATATATATGCTTTGAAGTTTTAGGAGGTAGTATAAAAAATCACACTGATGTGCTGATTTTTTACACGGCTATTTGTGCCGGAGCGTCACAAATAGCTTTGATGGCAGAAGAGAAATCGCATTCGCGAATTTCTCTTCGCCTCGTCGCTAATGCTCCAGAATGGAGATTTTTATGGCTGTATTAAGACTGGAAAATATTGATTTTGCTTATGGTAAAAAGCGTGTGCTGGAGGATGTAAACTTTGAAATTGACAATGGTGTAGTGGCATTGCTGGGACCAAATGGTGCAGGTAAGACTACACTAATCAAAGTAATTATGGGGCTTATGAGACCTTCCTGCGGAAATGTTATTTTTAATGATAAAAATATAGAGAAGTTAGGTACGGGCTATTATGACTATGTAGGTTATATGCCGCAGATGCCGCATTTTTACAGTGATTTTAAAGCATACAATTTTTTGGTATATATGGCGGCACTAAAAGGAATATCTAAAAAAGAGGCAAAAGAACGGGCTGCCAGGCTGCTTAAGGACGTGGATTTATATCAATATAAAGATATGAAAATCGGAAAGTTTTCGGGTGGTATGAAACAGCGTTTGGGCATAGCACAGGCATTGCTTAATGACCCGAGCATAGTGATATTGGACGAGCCTACGGCAGGATTAGACCCAAATGAAAGAATACGCTTCAGAAATATTATTACTGATATTGCAGCTTCAAGAATAGTTATACTGGCTACCCATATAATTTCTGATGTTGAGAGCATAGCTAAAAGAATATTGTTTTTGAAGGAAGGAAAACTTATACAGTGTGACAGCCCGAGACAATTTGTTTCAGAACTCAACGGAAATGTATACAGCATAGTAGTGGATAAGGCAGAAGTGAAAAATATTTCGTCAAAATATAAAGTATCCAATATAAGAGAACTTGATGATGAAAAATACGAACTCAGGGTGGTAAGCAAAGAAACTTTGGAAGAAGCTTTTATACAGGTGGAGCCTAATCTTGAAGATGCCTTTTTACTGTACTTTTAGGTGGAGGTAGTGTAAAAAATCACACTGATGTGCTGATTTTTTACACGGCTATTTGTGC
>CAZWAG010000098.1:0-3055 GCA_964631845.1 uncultured Eubacterium sp. | reverse complement strand
CCAAATATCTGTTTATTGTAAGTATTCTTCAATCACTTGATTGACGATAGCTCCCTCATTTATACTCTCTTCTTTCTCAGCCGGTTGCTCCTTAAGGCTTATTTTTTCTTCTTCATTTGTATTTATTGTTTCCTTATATCTGCTTTTTATGTTTACTTCTACGACTTCAGCAAGATTTTCAACAATTGCGTAGGCTACTTCCATTTTTTTATCCTGCAATCTCACACTCGAAGTAATTTTGTCCAAAATAAGTCCCGCTACGCAGCCTGAGATAACATATGCCAGCGCCAAATCATGCGTATTTTTTGTTCCGACCAGCTCAAAGCCCATAAATCCGGAAAATGCGACAATAGCCATTGCACAAAAGCTCGCAAGAGAATCCCACTTTCCCAGCTTTATAGCAAAAAATGTACATTTATTTAAATTACTGTGTATCAATGTCATTGGATTAGAAACATATCCGTTGACCTCCACAAGTCCCTCGTATTTATTCTTGATTTTTCTAAGCGCCGTGCTCTTTGGATATCTCATATCATATGCCTGACGCATAAGCCTGTTATAACACGACACCGCTATCCATTTTGCGACAAGTCCAAACAAAAAAAGACCTCCTACAATATATAGGAAATCTTT
Organism: uncultured Eubacterium sp.; assembly: GCA_964631845.1. Lineage (GTDB taxonomy): Bacteria > Bacillota > Clostridia > Lachnospirales > Lachnospiraceae > Eubacterium_G. The sequence goes on along the minus strand of CAZWAG010000098.1, from coordinate 2,422 downwards.
TTCACTCACACGGCCCGCAAAAATGCTAAGCCCTTTTTCTACAATTTTTAAATAATGTTCAAACATACTCATACCCCCTTTTTCAATAAATAGTATCATATAAACAAAGGGGCTTCACTAAGAATCGTTCGTCAAATTCTTGCCTTTATATATTCGAAATCATCTCTTTTAACAATTTTATTGAATTTTCGGCAGCCTTCCTCTCAAATGTTGGATAATCCATTTGTGCACCACCATCTGCTTTGTCAGATATAGATCTAATTACAAGGTAAGGAATTTTGTTAAGATATGCCGTATGTGCTATTGATGCTCCCTCCATCTCTGCGCAATCTCCACCAAATGTATTTCTCAAATATTCCTTCTTTTCTGCAGTGCCGATAAACTGATCTCCTGAAACAACCTTTCCCTCAAACACTTTTATGTCAAGTCCTGCCGATACAGCGCTTTTCTTTGCCAATTCAATCAGCTCTTTTGAAGCTTCATATACAGATGTCTCCATATCAGGTATCACTCCCAAGTCATAACCTAGTGGAGACACATCCATATCATGCTCCATAGCTGATGTCGCAAGCACAATATCGCAAATATTAATATCATTGTTTAGAGAGCCTGCAACTCCCGTATTTATAACCTTATCAACATTAAACTTATCAACAAGAATCTGTGTACAGACTGCCGCATTAACCTTACCGATTCCCGACTTTACAACTACAACATCCTTTCCACTAATCTTGCCTTTATAAAAATCCATTCCGGCAACAGTAGCTACTTCTATATTTTCCATTGATGCTTTTAGGCTATCCACCTCAACATCCATCGCTCCAATAATCCCTAACATGTATCGTCCTCCTTTTTTATTAGTATTAAATAAAAAACCCTGCACTACTGTGCAAGGTATTCTTCCAATGCTTTTGCCAGCTGGTCAGGACATGATGTGCCTCTACCGTTACAATCAATGCCTTTAAGTCTGTCGATAACTTCGTGGACATCCATTCCTTCAACCAATTTTGCCACGCCCTGTGTATTTCCATGACATCCCATTGTAAATACAACGTTTGTCACTTTATTGTCCACTACATCAAAGTCTATTGCTCTTGAGCATGTTCCTCTTGTCATATATCTCATTGTAATCACCTCTTACTCATTTAATTTCTTTTCGTAAATTTCTGCAACCTCGTTAATGTCTCCCTGCGCAATAAGCTGTCCATGTTCAAGCAATATTGCCTTATTACATAATCTCTTAACCTGCGCTAAGCTATGAGAAACGAACAATACAGTAACTCCGTGATCGAACATTCCCTGCATCTTCTTCTCACATTTTTTTCTGAACTTTGCATCACCTACAGATAATACTTCATCCAATATAAGAATTTCCGGTTCGACTACTGTTGCAATAGAGAAGCCTAATCTTGCCTTCATACCTGATGAATAATTTTTAATAGGAACATCTATAAAATCTCCAAGCTCTGAGAATTCTAATATTTCATCAAATTTTTCCTCTAAGAAGTCTCTGGAAAATCCAAGAACTGAACCATAAAGGAAAATATTTTCTCTACCTGTATAGTTTGGATCAAAACCTGCTCCTAACTCAATCATAGGAGCAATATGTCCGTGACGGATAACCCTTCCTGTTGTAGGCTTGTAAACGCCTGCAATTACCTTTAAGAGCGTACTCTTTCCAGCGCCATTAAGACCGAGGATTCCTAATCTGTCACCCTTTTTAAGTTCAAAATTAATATTTTTTAGTGCCCAAAATTCATTGAATCTAATCTTTTCGCCTTTAAGCTTCTTAATTAACAATTCTTTTAAATTGTCGACTTTTTCTTTACTCAAGTTGAATCGGATACTTACATCTTCAACCTTTAAAGCATACTTAGCCATATAGCCTCCTATATATGCAAGATGAAATCATCCTGATATTTCTTAAACATAACCACTCCCACAACGAGTGCTATCAAACTAAAGCCACCCGAATATAACATCATCTTCAAATCTGAGAAGCCTGACGTGTAGGATGTGAAAATTGAGCCGTGGTACAACACAACGCATCTAAAGTTTGTAATAATACAGTAAAGCGGATTGTATTTTAACACCTGTGCTGCATCACCAATTCTGTTAACGTCATAAAAAATTGCTGAGCAGTACATAATAAGCATAAGTAAAACATCCCACAGATATTCTAAGTCTCTAAAGAAAACGCATACCGTTGAAAGTATAAGTCCTGCGGCAACACACATTACAAATAAAATTGTAAGAGGAATTATTGCCTCTATAATATGCCATGTCATTGGCACTCTGTAGAACACTGCCAATAATACCAAAATAATCAGCGACAACAGGAATAAGATATAGTTGTACAAAATCGTTGATAGTGGATATAAATACTTTGGCACATATACCTTTTTAATCATTGCCTGGTTTG
>CAZWAG010000097.1:0-3112 GCA_964631845.1 uncultured Eubacterium sp. | reverse complement strand
AGCCGTAAAACTTATAGTTGCAAAGATGGAAGACGCTGTTATCGAGGCTAATGAGGGTACAGAGATGGTTGACAACAGTGAAGATGTAGAATCAGAAGAAGCAGTAGTGGAGGAATAATAGAATGGCAGCAATTACAGCAGGAATGGTAAAAGAATTAAGAGAATTAACCGGCGCCGGTATGATGGATTGCAAGAAGGCTCTTAATGAAACAGATGGTGATTTGAATGCAGCAGTAGAAGTTCTTAAAAAGACCGGAGCTGCTAAGATGGAGAAGAAGGCCGGAAGAATCGCAGCTGAAGGTATCGCTAAGGTTGCAATATCAGGTAATACGGCAGTTGTAGTTGAAGTTAACTCTGAAACAGATTTCGTTGCTAAGAACGAAGTATTCCAGGAATTTGTACAGCAGGTAGCTGACAAGGCTCTTAACTCTTCAGTAGAGTCTGCCGGTGATGGCGAAGATGTATGCGAAATTCTTGGCATGAAGGCTGAACTTGAAGATAAGACTCTTAAGATTGGTGAGAAGATTTCACTCAGAAGATTCCAGAAGGTTACCGGTGATGTAGTAGCATCTTACGTTCACGGTGGCGGTAGAATTGGTGTTATTGTATCAGCTAACGGTGCATCTGATGATGCTACAAAGGAAGCTCTTACAAACATTGCAATGCAGGTTGCAGCTATGAATCCACAGTATATCAGCGAAAGCGATATTACTGCCGAAGAGAAGGCTAAGATTGAGGAAATCGTTGTAGATAGTTCACTTAACGCTCCGGATACACTTCCAAAGCCAATCTTAAATGAATTAATTAAGAAGGCTATCAGCAATGGCGTATGGTCAGCAGAAGATATTGCTACATACGAAGAGCAGAAGAATAATCAGTACCTTTTCAATTTCCTTACAGATGCAGCAAAGGCAGCTCTTGCTGAGCTTGCTATGAATGATAAGGAAACAATCGTTGCTAACAACATCTTTGCCGGTGCTGTTAAGGGACGTGTTGCTAAGCAGTATAAGGAAATCTGTCTTCTTAACCAGGTATATGTTAAGGCAGAAGACGGTAAGCAGACAGTAGCTCAGTACCTTTCTTCAGTTAACAAGGCAGTGACAATCGCTAAGGTTGTACGTTATGAAGTAGGCGAAGGTATCGAAAAGAAGTCAGAGAACTTTGCCGAAGAAGTAGCAAAACAGATGGGAATGTAATACAAAGTTCTCTTGAGAACCTTTGCCGAAGAAGTAGCAAAACAGATGGGAATCTAATCCCTTTTATAAAAAGATATTGAAACGTCGGAAACATAAGTTTCCGGCGTTTTTGGCATTGTATCCACATTTTTTAAATTAGCTAAAAAGGTTGATAAAATCGCATGAAATGTATATAATAATAGTACAAGGAAAGGAAGTGGTTTTATGTCAATTACAGCAACAGAGTTAAAAAATAATTTGGGTAAATACCTGCTTTTATCAGCAACAGAAGATATATTGATTACTAAAAACGGAAAAGTTGTAGCTAAATTGGTTAATCCGTATCAAAGCAGGGTAGAAACAGCAAAAGCATTATTTGGCATCTTGCCAAAAGATGCAGATATAGATGAAGCAAGAGCAGAAAGGTTGAATGCAAAATAGATGCAAATATTAATTGATACAAATGTGGTTATTGATGCGTTGACATCCAGAACACCGTGGAATAAAAGTGCTGAAAAGATATTTATTATGGCTGCAAACAACATAGTGGATATGTATATAACAGCTAGCTCGGCAACGGACATTTATTATTTGATAAGAAAGTATCTGCATAATGCTGAAGTTGCAAAACAGATTATGGAAAAATTGTATTCCTTAGTTGGTATTTTGGATGTTAATGAAAAAGACTGTGTGGATGCATTAGTATCACCGATAATTGACTATGAAGATGCAGTTATTGAACTGGTTGCACGAAGGTCTGGCATTGAATGTATAGTAACCCGCAATCAAAAAGATTATGAGACGGGGCGTACAAAGGTATTTTTACCGGATGACTTTATTCGTTTTATGGAGCAGGAAGGATAGTTTGTAAAGCAGATGGGAAAGTAAGTGTCAAATACAAATGCCGTAAGTATAAAAGAGTGCATATAAATTCTGGTTGGCTTTTTTGAGATATCATTTTTAAAATAAAGTTAGTTTATTAGAAATATTTAAAAGCAAGGTAAAATTAGATGCCAAATGGAAAAATATGCTTGTGTTCAAGGAAAAGGTATGATAAAATAATTATTGAGAATTCAAGGACACAAATGGTGTACCACCCTGTGTTACTGCAATAACACAGGGCAAGGATGGTAGTGATAGTACCACACAATACAGACATATTGTCTGCGATACACACAAGATTATTTTATCGTAAATTTTATATATTTACAAGAGGTAATCTAAGTTGTTGCAGATAGTCAGAGCCTTCATATAAATGACAGGGTGTTAAGTGTGGACGCATACTTACACCCTGTTCTTGATTTCTCACAGGATATCCTTAGGTGGCAGAAATAGTCTGCCCCTTTGGATATTCAAGTGAGAAATCGGAGTTTTAGCAAACTGCGGTTTTGGTAGTTTGCTTTTTCTTTTGATTTCATATATTTGCTAATATGAAATGGAGGACACTCAAATGAAGAAAAAAATTTTATTAGTAGCGATGTGTTGTTTGATGTTGGTAGGAGTGGTAGGTTGTGACAAAAAATCAAAAAAACATACTGTTTCCAACAATCCCTCAACTTTTGGAAAGCTTACCGAATCTCGAAATTTTGGTAAAGATTTGAAATTATTTAAAGAATTCTATGCGGAGTTCTATAATGAACATAGTGATTATGATTCAGAGTATGATTGTTTTGGTAAAGTTGTTATTAGTAATAATACTCTTTTTATGACAATTATGGATGTGGCAAAGGATGGAAGTAAAGCTGATTTATATCTGTTTGAAAATGCCGGAAAGGAAGTTATTACAAAAGCAAAATTAAAAATCACAGAACCTATTTACGATATTTACGCAATTTCTATTCAAATTTTGGAAGATAAAATTTATATTGTGACTAGGACTGATGGAAAAGGTTATGAAGCTTATAAACTTGTTGGTGAAAGCTTTGAGGCACTTGACT
>CAZWAG010000096.1:0-3151 GCA_964631845.1 uncultured Eubacterium sp. | reverse complement strand
TGCGGACAACTGCCTATTGTTTTGAAATATATCCTTTTATTAAATTCTTTTTTGTGTATTTTGACAAAAATATTTAATTGTGTGACCTTTTGACACCCCAATCATATGAAAAATAAAAGCACAATAATTTGGTATTAAACTTGAAGAAAACCCCAATATTTTGTATAATATACTAGTTATATTGGGGTTATATTGCAAAGTTGGGAGATTAATGTTTTTAAAGGACAATCAAATAGACACAACTACATATTTATCATTGAGAAAAGCAGTTGGATGGAAGGCGCTCACAGAGGAGCAGGCACAGAAAGCTTTGCAGAACAGCGTGCTTACTGTTCTTGCAATAGAAGATGGCAAGCCAATAGGAATGGGGCGTATTGTCGGCGACGGCGCCGTTATTTGCTATATACAGGATTTGATTGTGATTCCGGAATATCAGGGCAGAGGAGTTGGACAGGCTATTATAGATAGCCTGATTGATTATGTAAAGGAGATTCAACTTCCTGATACACAGATAATGCTTGATTTGATGTGTGCTGTAGGACGGGAGGATTTTTATAAAAAAAATGGATTTGTGGCAAGGCCTACAGACAAGCTTGGCCCCGGAATGATAATGTACATAGACAAATCTTAAATGATAATATTCAAGGCTTGTCAAAACCAGAGTAAGAGAATTTTAAAGCATACTACGGAGATGAATTATGAATATTTATTTGATTAGGCATGGCAGACAAAACAGCAAGCTGTGCAATGTAGATGTTGAACTTTCGAAGGAAGGACGAGAGCAGGCTGCGTTGGTTGGAAAAAGGCTTGCAAAATACAATATTGATGTGGTTTATTCAAGTCAGCTGATACGAGCTGTCGAGACGGCAGATATAATAAATGAATATGTACAGAAACCACGAAAGATAGATGAGAGACTGCAGGAAGCAAATTTTGGAGAACTGACCGGATTGGAAAATGAAGTCATAAAGGAGCGCTTCAGGGATTTTCTGTCACTTCGCGCTACAATGACTGTGGACGAGCCTTATCCGGGTGGAGAAAACAGCCGGATGGTGTTTGAAAGAGCGTTTGAAGCTTTACAAGACATAATTAAAGAGGACTATGAAAATGTCTGCATAGTAACTCACGGTGGTGTCATAAGATCGCTGCTTACAGGAATTGTTGGAGCAAATCCTGAAAAGTGGCTTACATTTGGAAGGCAGTTAGAAAACTGTAGTATAACAGAACTTTTATATGATGATAAAGCAGAGACTTTTCATATAGAAAGATTAAATGACTATGCACATATAGAGGATAGAGATGATTTGCTTCGCAAGCATTTTGGAACAGGATATTTTATGAAAAAATAAAATCCTAATTTATTGAAAATAGATTTTAGAAAGAGAGTAAAGAAATGGCAAACAAGTATGATGGTAATAGTATTGCTGTATTAGAGGGCTTAGAGCCGGTTAGAATGAGACCGGGTATGTACATCGGAAGTGTAGGTACAAAGGGTCTCAATCATTTGATTTACGAAATAGTAGACAATTCAGTTGATGAACACCTGGCAGGACATTGCTCTGAAATCAAGGTTACCCTGGAAAAAGACGGTTCAGTCACAATCGTTGATAATGGACGAGGAATACCTGTTGATATAAATGAGCAGGTTGGCAGACCGGCTGTCGAGGTTGTATTTACAACACTCCACGCCGGGGGTAAGTTTGGAGACGGAAACTACAAGATTTCCGGTGGCCTGCACGGTGTAGGTTCATCAGTTGTAAACGCATTATCACTTTGGTTGGAAGTAAACGTAAAACGAGATGGGAAGATTTACAATCAGAGATATGAGCAGGGAAAGATTTGCTACGACCTAAAGGAGGTTGGCAAATGTAGAAAGAACGATACAGGAACAACAGTTCAATTTTTCCCTGATGCAGAAATATTTGAAAAGATTTATTTTAAGGCAGATGCGGTAAAGAGTCGTCTCCACGAGACAGCTTACTTAAATCCAAACCTTACAATTATATTTGAAAATAAGAGAGTAGGCGAGGAGGAAGTAGTTACCTTACACGAGGAAAATGGTATCAGAGCTTACATCACAGACATGAACAAAGGAAAGGAAACTGTAACCGACATAGTCTACTTCAAGAAGGAGCAGGATGCTATAGAAATAGAGGTTGCATTTCAATATATAAATGAATTTACAGAGAGCATTTCCGGATTTTGTAACAACATCTACACTCAGGAGGGTGGTACCCATATCACAGGCTTCAAGTCAGTGCTTACGCAGACAATAAATCAGTATGCGAGAGAGCTAGGAAACCTAAAAGAAAAGGATGCAAACTTTACCGGTGCGGATGTCAGAAACGGACTTGTGGCAGTTGTTGCTGTTAAGCATCCTGACCCACGATTTGAGGGACAGACAAAGACAAAGCTTGATAACCCTGACGCAGAAAAAGTTACAAAGAGTGTTGCGGGAGAGCAGTTAGTTTTATTCTTTGATAAAAATCTGGACACATTAAAGAGTGTTATCAGCTGTGCAGAAAAGTCAGCAAAAATTCGTAAGGCAGAGGAGAGAACAAAGACAAACCTCCTCACAAAAAGTAAGTTTTCAATTGACAGCAACGGCAAGCTTGCAAACTGCGAGAGCAGAAAGCCGGAAGAATGCGAAATCTTTATAGTAGAGGGTGATTCTGCCGGTGGCTCAGCTAAGACTGCACGAAACAGAAAAACTCAGGCAATTATGCCTATCAGAGGTAAAATCCTCAATGTTGAAAAGGCATCCATGGACAAGGTTTTGGCAAATGCTGAGATTAAGACTATGATTAATGCTTTTGGATGCGGATTCTCAGAAGGCTATGGAAATGACTTTGATATTGAAAAATTGAAGTTTGACAAGATTATTCTTATGACTGATGCGGATGTGGATGGTGCACACATTGACACATTGCTGCTTACATTTTTCTACAGATTCATGCCAGAGCTTATAACGACAGGTCATGTTTACATTGCAACACCTCCTCTTTATAAGGTTGTTCCTAAAAAAGGTGCAGGTGAGTATTTGTATGATGACAAAGCATTGGAAAAATATCGTAAGACCCACAGTGGCTTTACGCTTCAGAGATACAAAGGACTGGGTGAGATGGATCCTGAACAGCTTTGGGAGACGCAA
>CAZWAG010000095.1:0-3161 GCA_964631845.1 uncultured Eubacterium sp. | reverse complement strand
CTTTGCATTCTTTGCTTTCTTCCATGAAAGCTTGATTGTTTTTGATTTTACGTTTGACGCTTTTAACCCGGTAACTTTTGAAGGGGCAACAGAAGTTTCTTTATTATTTATAGCGTATGAGTCGCCACATCTTGAACATCTCATTGTTGTGCCTGATGCCTTATAATCATGTCCCAATGCAAGACCAATGACTGCCTTTGTATAAATGCCACAATCATCACAACACTTTAATCCATATGCCGGTTCTGTACATGTTGCAGTGAAGTAACCACCCGAATAAAAATCATGTTTACTGCAAAGCGGATAAACATAAACAGTACGACCATATGAATGATTAGGTGTTATCTGAACAGTACAATAATAATCTGTTTCATTGTTAGGATTTGAAACCAATAAATTGCTTGTTGTGCCTATTGGTTTTGCAGAATCACTGTAATCATAATCTAAATACCATTTAACAGGATATTTTGTTATATCTAACACAGTGACATTTCCATAGACATCTTTAGCAGTTAATCTTGGTTCTAAGCTTATTTTATCCCCAGATTGGAATTTATAAACATCCAAATCATAATCTAAATAATCAGATGCATAAACACAGTAATATGCATAACCTACCATTCCCCCATACTCAATTCTACATGTATAGTACTCGTACTCCTTGCTATTAACTGAAACCTTGATTTCTTTGTCTGAGCCTAAAGTTCTTCCGTAATCATCAGACCATTCGTAAATTGCCTTAGATTCATCAACTGTTCCAATTTTGTTTTCAAATCCATCATATAATATAAAGTCAGCTTTTAAAGTTGTAGTTGTTCCGGGTTTAACAATAACATCCTCATCAATTTCGTCTATATAACAAACATTGCTTGGAGATTTCACTTCTAAATTAAGCTCTGCATCACCATATATATCATAACCATTTAAATCAACTACAATCACTTCACCACGAGTCATCCATTTTCTAATAGATTTGTCAATAGTACTTTCATCATTTTCATATTTATAAATGTCAAAATATGCATTTAAATAGTCAATATATTCATCCTCGCCTAAATCACCATACTCCCAATCCCAATCATAGTCATCAAGATATCCTTCTCCACTTAAAGAAATATCATAATAACCGGATTCTTCAGCTTTAAAATAAAATGTTTGTGTCTGTGATTCTTCCAATGTTACTGGAATTGTTGTATCAAGCGATGAATACGCTAAAGCTGATACTGTTTTTGAAGGTGAAACAGTTATAGTTCCAACAATCAAAGTAAGCACTAAACAAATGCTAAAAATTTTTTTGAATATTTTTCCCATAATCAATCCTCCTATTGTATAAAAATATTTTGATATAAAAATTATATATTAATTACCAATAAATAGCAATAAAGGTTTGGAACTTTCAGGAAAGATACACCTGTAAATATTCCAAACCTTTAATTAATTCTTCATCAAAATTTATACCGGATATGCTCCGTTTTCTTTATCAGCAATTGAAGGATCAACCTTTGTCTGCTGAGCTTCTCTGTACTCGAAAAATTCCTTTGCAACCTGTGGGAATAATGCATATGTCAATACATCTTCATCCTGCTGTTTCCACTGTGCACATTCTTTTTCAAATTTTTCTAATGATGGTTCAAGTAAATCTGCCGGTCTGCAGGTAATTGGCTCTTCATCACCAATTGCCTTCTTCTGTACTTCCTTATCGAAAGGCTTTACAGTCTGGCCATATTTTCCAGCCAACAAATCTTTTGCCTGCTGGTTAACCATCTTATATCTCTCGCCCATTACAACGTTAAGAACAGCCTGTGTTCCTACAATCTGGCTGGATGGTGTAACAAGAGGTGGCTCACCAAAGTCCTTACGAACTTTTGGAATTTCCTGTAATACTTCATCAAACTTGTCTTCAGCTCCCATTTCGCTAAGCTGTGACACCATGTTTGAAAGCATTCCACCAGGCACCTGATATAACAATGTGTTAATATCAACACCCATTACCTTTGGATTCAATAATCCGTTTGCAAGACATTCTTCTCTGTATGGCTTGAAGTAATCTGCTACTTCCTTGAGTAACTTCTGATCTAATCCGGTATCATATTCTGTACCCTTAAATGTTTCAACCATAACTTCTGTTGCCGGCTGAGCAGTTCCCATTGAGAATGGTGAAATAGCTGTATCAATAATATCACATCCGGCTTCTACTGCCTTCATGTATGTCATTGCACCTACACCTGATGTGTAATGTGTATGAATATCAATTGGTAATTCTGTACCTTCCTTTAACGCCTGAACAAGCTCTGTAGCCTTATATGGTGTTAAAAGTCCAGCCATATCCTTGATACAGAGTGAATTAGCACCCATATCTTCGATTCTCTTGGCTGTATCCTTCCAATAATCAAGTGTATACGCATCACCCAATGTATAAGAAAGAGCTACCTGAGCATGACCATTTTCTTTGTTTGCAGCCTTTACAGCAGTTTCTAAGTTTCTAAGGTCATTTAAGCAGTCAAAAATTCTAATAATATCAATACCATTTGCAAGAGACTTCTGAACAAAATATTCAACTACATCATCTGAATAATGGCTGTATCCCAAAATATTCTGTCCTCTGAAAAGCATCTGCAATTTTGTATTTTTAAATCCATCTCTTAACTTTCTAAGTCTTTCCCATGGATCTTCTTTTAAGAATCTAAGTGAAGCGTCAAAAGTTGCTCCACCCCAGCACTCTACTGAGTGATATCCAATCTTGTCCATAGTATCAATGATTGGAAGCATTTCTTCAGTAGGCATTCTTGTAGCAATAAGAGACTGATGAGCATCTCTCAATATAGTTTCGGTAATCTTTACCGGTCTTTTTTCTGCCATTTTTATATCCTCCGTCAATAAATTTTATATTCCAAATATTGCCATAAATGTACCGGCAGCAACAGCTGTACCAATAACACCGGCTACGTTAGGTCCCATAGCATGCATAAGAAGGAAGTTTGATGGATCAGCTTCTGAACCAACCTTCTGTGATACTCTGGCAGCCATAGGAACCGCAGATACACCTGCTGAACCAATTAAAGGATTAACCTTACCGTGTGTAGCTATACACATAAGCTTACCAAACAATACACCTGCAGCTGTACCAACAGCAAAAGCAACTAAACCTAAAACAACAATTT
>CAZWAG010000094.1:0-3406 GCA_964631845.1 uncultured Eubacterium sp. | reverse complement strand
CGACTCAGGGGAATCTAAAAATATGAATTTGGTCCAAAAAAATGTCCGCAGGGCCTTTTCACTTGCCCTTTTTGTACATTTTCGCTTGACATTTACAATACGAAAAGAAGTTGAATTAAAAAGTCTTGAAATACCGAGACTTGAAGGATATTTAAATGGCTGGGAAGATTGCCAAAAGACCTTTGCTGAAAAAATGAACTCGACAAAGAACTACAGGTTGTCTGAGGCACTAATTATAGCAGATATAGACTTTGATGAAAATCTTCATGATGGTTTGGTCGATGCAGAAAACACAGCTATGCTTTTTGCGAAGATGAAGAGAGAACCGAAGTTGAAACTTATCTCATGTTATGTGACAGAAGATGATGAAAGTAGGATGTATATGCCAATCGGTGGGTTGTTGAGAAACTTCAGCTATGCGATGTAATACAGAGGAGGAAATTATGAAAACAAATGAGTTAGAAATTATTGGATACAGCAGCGAGAAGAAGGAACTAGAGAAACTGAAGGCAACCTTATTAAGGACAAATGACTATAGCGATATGGGGATAAGGGTTCCTGGTGGATTAGTTATATACGGACCTTCAGGTTCAGGGAAGACACTCCTATCTACATCAATTGAGTCTGATGAAATCAAAATGTATGAAATAACAGAAGCTGATATATTGAGTGAAGAAGGGTATCGTGTGAAGAGTGTGTTTGAGGATGCGAAGAACAATGCACCTGCGATCGTTCTGTTAGATGGGTTAGATAAGGTACTTCAATCAGCAAACAAACTCCTGTTTAACAAACGAGATTCGGTAAAGCAAATAATTAAAGCAGCGATATCCGAGCTGAAAAACAATGATGGAATTTTAGTTGTCATAACATGTAACAGCTTAAACAGTGTAAAAGATATTGTACTTGAAACAGGAAGGTTTGATAGAATTGTTGAGCTAAAGCAACCGGATGAAGAACATAGGAAGAAACTTCTTAAACATTACTTTGGTAAATCTCTGGTCAAACTTAATATAGATATTGATAAGGTATCAAATATGACGCACGGTTTTTCAATAAGAGACATTAAAAATATTGTAAATGAGAGTGTCTTAGCTGCATTAAGTGATGGTAAAAAGATTGTTGAAGATGCAGATGTTGAAACGGCGATAAAAAACAGAGGATTTTTGTTTGATTTAAGTGATAGGTTTAATGATCCAAGTGAAAAGCATAAAGTTGCAGTACATGAGGCAGGTCATATTCTGGCAGCCAAGATCTTAAATAAAACATCTATTAAAATTGCTAGTGTGATACCCCAGGATGGAAATATCGGACATGTACAATTAGATGACAATGAAGACATTTTAGATATTTCTGATATAGAGGATTTGATTGCAGTTGCATTGGCTGGCAGAATAGCTGAAAGAGAACTTATAGGAAATATATCAGTTGGAGCCTCATCAGATCTTGAAAAAGCGGTTTTTCATGCCAGAGAGTTAATTATAAAGCATGTAGGATATGGGTATGACTGTGTAGCAGCAATATCCGATAATGAGATTTCATATGATCTTATGTATGAGATAGAAAAGAGAATAGCACAAATGCTTTCGGAACAGGACCAGCGTGTTAAAAATCTCATTGTCCAACACAAAGATTTAGTTCTGAAAATAGCGGACATGCTTGAAGAAAACAACATTTTAGACCAACATGAAATCGCTAATCTATTCAAGAAAGAAATATAAAAACGTGAGAATCAATTAGGAGGAATAATTATGAAGAAACAAAGTGGAGCGGCAACAGCTGCAGGGAGAGAAATATTTGAAGCAAAATCCGGAATTGAAGCTGCAATGAGAGCAGGAAAAAATCCAAATTTAAAAGGTATTGTACACGAAACAATGTATAAAAACATTTATAATGCTTCGCCAAAGAGAATAATAGATGGTACAAGAGCAGTTCTTTCAGAGTCAACAACGGCAATTCGTGATGATGTTATAATTAAACAGGGAAGTAATATCGTCAAAAGAGTGCAGTTGAAGGATACAGCGAATTCTATTGGTAAAACCATTGAACAGGTAAAAAATCATCATTATTCAGGAACGAACTTGGTTGGTACAAAAGAGACGGTAAAAGCATTCGGGAAAGGTGTTGCAAATCAAGCAAAAAAAGGAGTAAACGTAACTCAAAAAATGAGCAGCTCAGGAATCTCGTCAGCTGATACCTCAAGAATTGCGACTAAGACAATAGGCGGAGCAGCAGGGAAATTAACAGCGAGTTCTCTTGGCAAGGTTGCGTCATCATCAGGCGTTGCCGGAGGAGTAATTTCCGGTGGTATTGAAGCTATAACATCTGGTATAAAACTCGCAAAGGGAGAAATTGATGGTGGTGAGTTTGCCAATAATGTTGCCAAGGAAACCGTTGGTGGAGGCTTATCAGCAGCTGGCGGGAGTGTTGCCGCAACAGCAGTGGCAACAGGAGCTGCAACATTATTGGCAAGCACAACGGCGCCTTTATGGGTGCCTGCTGCGGTTGGTTTTGGTGCTGCTGTTGCAGTCGGTTCTGCTATTAAAGGAATATGGAATTGTATTTGGGATTAAAGAAGTTTCAGAGGGAGGAAGAACTAATGAGTTATTTAAAAGAAAATGAAAGAGCAAAATGTCAAGCTATCATCCATTCAGCGAGTGCGGCATCAGGAGTAGTAGGAGCAGGTCTTGCCTGGATTCCATGTAGCGATTCGGTTATTATATCAGGAATTCAGATTGGTATGGTTATAAGTATTGGCAAGGTATTTGGAATTAAGGTTACAGAATCAATGGCTAAAGCGGCCATTACAGCGGCAGCAGCAGCCACTGCAGGTCGTACTGTAAGCCAACTTGCGACATTTTGGATACCGGTTGCAAATGTTGCAATCAATGTATCCACCGCTGCAGGTATAACTGAGTTTATCGGCTGGCAAATTGCGGAAGAATATGCTAAACAAATCTCAGAATGTTTAGCATAACAAAAATTATATAATGAATGAAATAGGAGAAAAAGTGATGAACAGAAAAATAGCAAATAGAATTCTTATTTGTCTTATTACTTGTATGGCTTTGGGATTGGTATTGCCTATATTCAAAGGATACTGGCCTGGTGAACTAGTGAGTGGCGCATTTACTGTAAGGGGATACGAGATATTGTCAACCTCGCCGATTTTTGGAGCAGGAGTATTTTTGATGATATTCTTTTCATTGGTGATTTTAACGACGCATATTGGGTTTAGAAAAAAATGCATAATGCTTTTTCCAGTAAATTTTGCAAACCTTATCTTCTACTTGGTAAGTACATATCAAACAAGAAGATGGATATATAGTACAGATGCAATAAATGTTTCGGAACAATATGGAATGTTTGTTTTTAGGGAATGAGAAAGAATGTCTACATATTTTACTTA
>CAZWAG010000093.1:0-3445 GCA_964631845.1 uncultured Eubacterium sp. | reverse complement strand
GGAACACCTATAAATGTTATAGAATAGAGTAACAAGGAATTAGATTCCGTAAATTAATCTAATCAAATTTTATTAAGGAGGACAATCATGAGAGGATTGACAAAGAAAATTGCATCAGCTGTACTTTCTTTAACATTAGTATTTGCTGTTGCTACAACTTGTTCAGCTGCTACATGGGGCACTTATTTTGGACAGAATTCCGGAGACGGATGGGGAGCTACAGGTGCTTTAATTAAAAATAGCGATTCAGCATTTACAGCAGCTATCGAAACATTTGGCTGGGAAGGCGTATGGGGCGCTCAGGTATTCAAGAAGGTTAGCCTTAAGAAGGGTGTTAAATACAACATTTCATTCACAGCTCAGTCATCAAAGGTAACAAAGTGGATTTATGTAAAGGTTTCAAAGGGTGAAAACTTAGCAACTTCATTTTGGGTTCAGTTACCAGCTGGTAACACTAAGAAGATTAGCAAAACTTTCGTAGCTAAAAATGATGCAACAGATGTTTACTTTGGTTTAGATGCAGATATGGGTGACAGAAGTGATGTTACTACAGATGCAGATGCTAAGATCAGATATCAGGTTTTCGGACCAAACTACGAAGCTGATTTGGCTCAGTCAGAATCAGAAGTAATAGGAACAGCTACACAGATTGCTATCTCAAACTTCACTATTACAAAGCAGCCAGGTAAGGTTTCTCTTAAGAGCGTTAAGTCAAAAGCTCGTAAGAAAGTTACTGTAAAGTACAAAAAGGTTACAGGCGCTGCTGGTTACCAGGTACAGGTTGGCTCAAAGAAGAAGACAACTACAAAGACAACTCTTACAGTTAGTGGATTAAAGTCAGGTAAGAAGGTTTCTGTTAAGGTTAGAGCTTACACAAAGGGCAAGAAAATGTACGGTGCTTGGTCAAAGACAAAGAAGGTTAAAGTTAAATAATTTATAAAGGTATTTTAATGAATTGTTAACTTAAAATTCACAGAAAAAACTCAAATCCCGCATATACTTCTAAGGTATATGCGGGATTTCTTTATACATAGGAAATTCTTCCGAATTTCCTATGTATAAACGCTCCGCTAAGGATGCGCACTCACGCGCAAGGAGATGTGTCGCAAAAGCGACCGCGTTCGGCGCGAGAATCTCGCAAGCGAGATTCTATATAAGTAGGAAATTATTCCTTATGGTCAAACAAGGTCGATAAACGGCAAACGAAAAATTACATATAATTCCTTTATTAGAATATAATAGTATTGATAAAAAATTAATAAACCAAAGTATGGTAAAGGGGGAAATACAATGATTGACAAAGTAATTGAAAACAACAGGGTAAGTATTGTTGGAGAAATCATTTCTGAATTTAGATTCAGTCATGAGGTTTTTGGGGAAGGCTTCTACATAGTAGATGTCTCCGTTGACCGATTAAGCGATTTGAAGGATACAATACCGCTTATGGTGTCGGAGAGACTGGTTGATGTAAACGAGGATTATCAGGGACGCCTGGTGGAGGTGTCCGGACAATTCAGATCTTACAACAGACATGAGGGAACAAAGAACAAACTTGTGTTGTCAATATTTGTGAGAGAATGGAATGAAGTAGAGGAAAACTTAGAAGCAGGAAGAACAAATCAAATTTATCTCGATGGATATGTTTGC
This sequence comes from uncultured Eubacterium sp., assembly GCA_964631845.1. Classification (GTDB taxonomy): domain Bacteria; phylum Bacillota; class Clostridia; order Lachnospirales; family Lachnospiraceae; genus Eubacterium_G. The sequence continues at coordinate 1,798 of CAZWAG010000093.1, read as the reverse complement.
AAGGAGCCAATTTACAGAAAAACACCATTAGGTCGTGAAATTGCAGATTTGCTTATTGCAGTGAATCGTCCATATGGAAAGTCTGACTACATACCATGTATTGCATGGGGTAGAAATGCAAGATTTGCTTCGACCTTTGAAGTTGGAGGACATATTCAGCTTTGGGGCAGAGTGCAGAGTAGAGAGTATGTAAAAAAGATTGACGAGGAAGAAGTTGAAAAGCATGTTGCTTATGAAGTGTCAGTAAGTAAGCTTGATTATATTGATGAATAAAATTTGATTAGAATTAGAAGAGTCTCAATTGTGAAATAAAATTGAGGCTCTTTTTCTTTTTTTGAAAAATTAAATTGTATAGGACTATTTTTGTTTAGAAAAATATGGTAGTATATTTAAGGAAATATTTAGAATAACGGAAGGAAAGTGAAAAATGAAAAAAAGATTATTAGCATTGGCATTATCTTTAGTGATGGTTATTACAAGTATTACTATTATGGGTGCCAAGGACACAGAAGTTATGGCTGATACGCCTTGGAAAGCTATTACAGCTCCGGCAGAAGGAAAGCTCATAGGTGCAGGCTACATCAACATTGTATTTAATGCAGACTTAGAAGACGCTAAGTCTTATCAGGTGTACTTTGATGGAGAACCTGTTTACGAAAAAGACGGCGAGGTTGTAAGAAAAGACCTTGGTGAGACTACAGATGGCGCAACAGTTAGAGTGTTTGATGCCGCAACATGTGGTGATACAGTTACATGTGAAGTGTACACTACAGACGTTGCAGAGCATGAGGCATATGTAGTTGCAACATTAAATGACAGTTCACAGGTTACTTCAGATACAGTGACATTCTATGTGTCAAAGAAAGGTATGGCCATGGGAGGCGATATGAGCGACCAGGTCGCTATGAATAAATTGAATGTATCATGGTATTATAACTGGGGAATTGATCCTTTTAATAATTCTATTGATGAAGGTGTTGACCATGTCCCAATGATGTGGGGAGGGGCAGAGGACAACATAGAGGCTATGGAAGATTTTTCTTGTAATTCAAATTATTTCTTGGGATTTAATGAACCGGATATTGGCTCACAGGCAAACATGACTTTCTGGGACGCTATAGATGTTTGGAATGAATACATTAGTCCTTTAAATGTAAGAAAAATATCTCCGGCACCGGCAGCTCCGGGAGGAAATTCAGCATGGTTATCTAGATTTATGAATGGAGAGTATATTTGCCAAAATTCATTTGATAATCAGTGGGGATTGTTTGATGATTATTTCGATGATCCATTAGCCATAGAAACAAAAATGTGGAAAAAAGGTATTGTTGAGTGCAATAATGATGTCGATGCAGTTGTTTTGCACTATTATAGAAATACAATAAATCTTGAAGGATTAATTGAAGCAGTTAACAATCTATGGAATACTTATCATAAACCGGTGTGGATTACAGAGCTCTCACTGTTTGGCGTTAAAGGAACTGATTCTGATTTTAGTTATGAATTACCTGAAAAGAGAGCGGAAATAGCTGAATACGTTCATGGAATCGTAGACAGATTAGATGATATTCCATACGTAGAGAGGTATTGTTGGTTCTCGTATGATATTGATAGTACGAATGATATTGATTCGTTTAATGGGTCAGGTGGAACAGCGATGTTTGAATATGCATCAGGAAACTTTACAGATTTGGGTAGATTATATTCTTCAATAGGCAATCCAGAAGGATATGATGCATATGAAATTTCAGATGATGAAATGTTTGTGTATATTCCACCAGAAACAACAACAGAAGAA
>CAZWAG010000092.1:0-3580 GCA_964631845.1 uncultured Eubacterium sp. | reverse complement strand
TACCCTTCGTAGAATGGGCATCAAATCAGCAATGGATGAGATTCTTTGGATATATCAAAGAAAGTCAAACAATATAAATGATTTGTCATCTCATATATGGGATTCCTGGGCTGATGAGGATGGCTCTATCGGTACAGCATATGGATATGTTGTGGGAGAAAAATTCCAATATAAGGGTGAAATGATAGACCAGATGGATTACGTCTTAAAGCAGTTAAAGGAGACCCCTTTTAGCCGTAGAATAATGACAAATTTATATCAATACCATGATTTGGCAACAGGTAACCTTGATCCATGCGCATATTCAATGACGTACAACGTAACTGAAGAAGAAGGGCAGTTAGTTTTAAATGGAATATTAAATCAGCGTTCTCAGGATATACTTGCTGCAAATGGCTGGAATACAGTACAGTATGCTTTACTGCTTATGATGGTGGCACAGGTTTCAGGTATGGTGGCCGGCAAATTCATCCATGTTATTGCTGATGCACATATTTATGACCGACATGTACCTATGATAAAGGAATTGTTAGACAGAGAAGAGTACCCGGCACCAAAGGTAAGCCTCAACCCGGATGTTAAAGATTTTTATGATTTCACAACTGATGATTTAATCATAGAAGATTACAAGTACGGTGAGCAGATAAAGAATATTCCGGTTGCAATATAATTATTCGGGAATACAAAGAGAACAATTACAGAAATGAAAAGAGAATAATTATAAGAATATAGATAGAACTATTATAAAATGTTATAGGAGAAGAGTTTATGAATTTTATAGTTGCAGTTGATAAAAATTGGGCAATAGGATACAAAAATGATTTACTTGTAAGTATTCCGGACGATATGAAATTTTTTAGAGAAACTACTACAGGTCATGTGGTTATTATGGGAAAGAATACTTTGGAGAGCTTTCCGGGAAAGAAACCTCTTAAAAACAGAACAAACATTGTAATAGCGTTGGAAAAGGATTACAAGGTTGACGGTGCAAAAGTTGTTTACTCAATAGAGGAAGCACTTGAGGAAGCAAAGAAGTATGATAGCGAAGATGTGTTTGTTATCGGTGGTGGAAGTATTTATCGACAGATGTTGCCATACTGTGATACAGCATATATAACATATATCAATCATGAATATGCAGCAGATACATTTATTCCTAATCTCGATGAGATGCAGGATGAATGGTATATAGCTGAAGAGAGTGAAGAGCATACTTATTTTGACATTGAATACTTTTTTAGAAAATATAAAAGAAAATAGAGAAAAGTATATTATTTTAAGATACCGGCTTTCAATAGTTAGATTTGTTTCTAGCTTTTGTGGCCGGTATTGTTTTGTAGATTAGGGTGTCAAAATGTAAATTATAAATGCTAAAAAATGTAAATTATACGTTGACATAACAAAAGCGGTATTATAAAATTATAATAAATGTGGGTTACTATGCCTGTGTTTAGTTCGGATATTCTTTATTAAGACAGGAAATTAATGCGAAAGGGAATTATCTGGGACGGAAATTAGATTATCTAATTTCTAAAAATCTATTATTATTTAATAAGAGAAAGGAGATTTTGAAATGAATAAACGTTTCAAAAAGATTGTTGCAATTGTAAGTGCAATTGCAATGGTAGTTGTTGGCATTACTTATACACCATCAGCTAATGTTAGCGCAGCAGATTGGTCCGACATGTCAGCTTGGACTGCTGTAACTGTTGATGGAACTGAGTATAAGATCACATCTGAAAATGACTGGGCAAAAGGTTTTCAGAAATTTGATGCTGGAGCATATATGACAGTAGCGTCATTGTGGGCAAACTTCCCAGATGCGGCTTATACAAAGGCTGTTATCAACGGAACAGAATATGCTTCATCAGATCATCAGGATTCATCTGATACTGTTAGATTTATGGGAGCACAGGTATGGTGGAATCCGGCTTTGTGTTCAAAAACACAAAATACAGTAGAGATTTATAATGGTGATACACTTAGAGACACTATTTATGTTTATAATCCTAATGGTGTTGATACTGAACCGGAAACAGAGACTGATGAAAATGGAAATGTTGTTACTACAGCAGCGCCTGAAACTACAACAACAGCGTTGCAGAAACCTAGTGCACCAACAGGTTTAGTAGCAAATATCAATGATTTAAAGACAAATTACACAATAGCATGGGGAGCAGTAGCAAAAGCAACATCATATAAGTTTTATCTTGATGGAACTTATGTAAAGGATATTACAAATGATGCTGTGGTCACAATTGAAGAGTTGGGACTTGAAGCCGGTAAGACATATACATTTGGTGTATCTGCTGTAAACGCTGCTGGAGAATCAGATGTAACTAGTATTTCTGTTACTGTGCCTGCAGCTGAAGAAGCAACAACACCTTCAGAATCAGAGGCTGGTGAAGAAACTACAACAGAGCCGGTAGAAGAGTTTGATCCATCAACTATTTCAGATTGGACAACAGTAACAGGATCAACAACTTTATCTTACTACATTGCAGATGGAGCAGAGGCTAAGGTTTCTGTAAAACCTGAAATGCATGGTGATTCTACAATTTATATTGCATATTCATTAGCCGCAGTATTTAAATCAGTTGAGTTAGATGGAGAGTCACAGACACCTTCAGCAGGTGCTTTTGTTGAATTAGATAAGGCAAGTTTTACAGAAGGATTCCATAAATTGGTTGTAACCAATGCTTATGGAAGTGAATCAGTTACAATTTACTTTAAGGCTGCAGCAGAAGAAACTACTACAGCAGCTCCTTATGTTGATGGAACAGTTTTAGTTGACGATTCAACAACTGTTGATGTTCCGGCTTATACAGGTGGAGATTACTGGCAGAATGAATTCAATAATGCTCCTGTAACATATGTTGCCGGTAAGAAGTATGTTGCAGAGGTTGTTGTATCTTCAACAGCTCAGAAGACAATCAAGTTAGTATTCCAGCGAGTTAATATTTGGGATTTCGTTGATGCGGCTGCTGGTTATGAGACAACAATTGAAGCAGGAAACAAAGTTAAGATTACATATGTATTTGAAGCTACTCAGAGTACAGACAACGGTAACTTTGATATTTATTTAGGTTCTGTTGCTGATGCTACAACAATGGTATTCGAATCAAAGAAACTTACAACATACAATGAAGTACCTGATGGAGTAGCTACAGGTGTTGAAGTTTTATCAGCTCCAACAACAACAGAATACAGCGTGTCAGTTGATGGTGGCACAGCTGAAAAGGTTACTGCAGGTGTTACATACACACTTCCAACTACAGCTGCATATGGTTATGCTTGTGGAGATACACTTTACAAGCCGGGTACTGAAGTGACAGTCAATGGTGATATGAGCTTTGTATCAATCAACGCTGTTACAGCTGAAATGGCTGATGGTGCTGCAGTTAAAGAATCAGGTGCATATGGTATTGCATTCCAGGCTTCAGTTACAGTAAACGGTGGCACTGATTTATTGTCAGCATCATATGTAAAAGAAGGAATGTTAATTTCAACAAGAGATATTTACACAGAAATATTTGGTGGCCAGTTAACACTAGCTCAGACAAAATTGACAGTTGGTTCA
>CAZWAG010000091.1:0-3605 GCA_964631845.1 uncultured Eubacterium sp. | reverse complement strand
TTTAAGTTACCGAATACCATAGGCATTACGTTAACAGCTGTACCCCATGAATAAGGGATATCATTGTCTCTTCTATATACGTTAGCACGTGGGTTATCCCATGAACGGAATACTGCTTCGATAGCTAACTTCAACTGTTCTACAGGATCTGATGGGAAGTCCTGTCCTAACTGTTTCTTGTATTCAGCCTTGAACTGTTCTGCTAATTCCTTAAGATCAGCAGCTGTAAGGTCTACGTCAAATTCAACGCCCTTAGCTTCCTTCATTTCGTCGATAAGCTGTTCAAAATACTTCTTACCAACTTCCATAACTACATCAGAGAACATCTGAATGAATCTTCTGTATGAATCATATACGAATCTTTCGAATGCTGGATCTGGGTTTCCTTTGATCATAGCTTCTACTACTTCTTCATTTAAACCAAGGTTAAGGATTGTATCCATCATACCTGGCATTGAAGCTCTAGCACCTGAACGAACAGATACTAATAATGGATTCTGAAGATCACCGAACTTCTTTCCGTTAACCTCTTCCATCCACTTTACACCTTCCATAGTCTGAGCCATAATTTCATCGTTAATCTTACGTCCATCCTCATAGTACTGTGTACAAGCTTCTGTTGTGATTGTAAATCCCTGTGGTACTGGAAGACCGATTTCAGTCATCTCAGCAAGGTTAGCGCCCTTACCACCAAGTAAGTTACGCATGGTCATGTTACCTTCTTTGAAGGTATATACCCATTTGTTTGCCATCTTTTTCTTCCTCCTAGAATATAGTATTTTTATGGTATGTAACCGGCGGATGGCAATCCGTCATCCGGTTCATATATCTAATATTGACAAAACGCGCACAAAACTACTACGCTATTATCAAATAGCGCAAAAGGGCGCAATAATGCCTATATACCGATTATAACATAAGGCAATAAAAAATCAAGGAAATATATACCACATTTTTGCATAGTTTTCCCTTTTTAAGTCAAAAGAAAGAAGAGGCAAAATTCCTTTACCTCCTCTAATTATATTTTCCTGTCTTATATTCTGTCTTATATTATTTTTCAGTTATGAATGTTGTAATTGAATGCGCCGGAAGATCTGTATTTGTTCCCTGGCCGTCAATTACCAATGCGAGCTTCTGATTTCTGCTCAACTCATTTTGAACAACAGTTACTATTGTTCCGTCCGGGTTTTCAAAAGCACATGAATAAATTCCCTTATCCACATCATTTCTACAGCAGATTCGCTTTGCTCCCGGCTGTAAATATTTTGAGAAATGTCCAATGTAGTAATACGAAATATTGTATTTTACTGTCTGTGTTTTTCTATCATATATAATTGGTGCTTCGCAGTAATTTCCTGCATAGTTTGGTCCACCAATTTCATTTAAAATAAGATTCCAATCAACCCAGGCTTCATTGTAATTATTAAAATCCTTTATAATATTTCTACCATAAATCTCACCGTGCTTCCATGCACCCATTCCTGCATCAGAGCTTGTAGCTCCTGAATGATTTACTAATTCTACACAGCCCTCTGTAAATAACAAATGCTGTTCAGGAAATTTTTCATGAACCATTGTGAGGATTTCCGACTTGTCAGACACATACCAATGATATGCAGCCCCCCAGATTATATCTCTTGCACCCTTTACAGATAAAGACTCATTAAGTCTTCTAAACAAAAGATCTCTGTTGTGATCCCAGATAATAATTTTTACTTTTTCTTCCAATCCAAGTTCTTTGAGCTGTGGATACAAATATGAAACTGCAAATTCAGCTTCTTCATTTGCATCGTACTTACATGATGCCCATATCTGCTTAGCAGCAGGCTCATTCTGAACGCTCATTATCTCGATATCCAATCCCTTGTCAATCATTGTCTTGGCATATCTTGCCATATAAGTAGCCCATGCCTTGTAGTTTTTCTTTAACAGACGTCCACCTAAATTAACATCCTTATTGTCCTTCATAAATGCAGGTGGGCTCCAAGGTGCGCAGAGTAATTTGATTGGGTGTCCTGCAACCTTTTCTGACTCCTTCAAAAGAGGAATTAACCACTGCTCCTCTCTTGACATATCAAATGTTTCTAAAGCATAATCTCCCTCTTCTATATACGAATATGGCTCCAAAGAAAAGTCACATCCGCCGATTGTTGTTCTTCCCAGATTGTAAGCCAAACCTTTCTCTTTATCAAAGTAAGCCTCAACCATCTCCTTTTTGCTTTCTTCATCGGCATTTGCCCATGTGTAGGCTGTCGCTTCTGTAAAAGCTCCTCCGAAGCCTATAAGCTCCTGGTATTTTCTATCACTATTTACGGAAACAGTGTTCATTCTGAAATTATAATAATCATACAGCTCCAAGTCATCCATTTTCTGCCACTGCTTATCAAATCTCTTTGCTGACTGTATAACTTTTACATTTGGTTTCATCTAAAGTACCTCTCCAAAATCTCATTTTTCATATAAAATTATACTTACAAAAACGATTTTATTCAAAGAAATATATTATTTTTGTTAATTTGGTATATATTTGTATATTAGCATATTAATATTTGCTGAATAATCACATCAAATTTGCGTCAAAATTCACAAAAACAATCTTAATGTTCTTTGTAATTGACACTTTTAAAAAACAGTTTTTATTCAGTATCAATTTATTATCTTTCATCTGCCTGATACCACTTGCAGGAATTTTGAGAAGCGACTTATACTTTTATTAAACCAGCAAGAACCTAAAGAAAATGAAAAGACCTGCGCTGGCATAGGCCAATGCAGATCTTTCTCTTTTATTTCGATAATCCCGAAATATGATTTATTAAAATATATTAGAATGCAAGCTTTTCATCAAGATAAGCCTTTAAGTCTTCAATCTTGATTCTTTCCTGCTCCATTGTGTCTCTGTCACGAACTGTTACTGCGCCATCTTCCTCTGAATCAAAGTCATATGTGATACAGAAAGGTGTACCGATTTCGTCCTGACGACGATATCTCTTACCTATTGCTCCTCTATCATCATATTCGCAGTTGTAGTACTTGCTCAATTCTTCAAATACCTTTGTCGCACCGTCATTCAATTTCTTTGACAATGGAAGTACGCCAACCTTAACCGGTGCAAGCGCTGGATGGAAATGCATTACTGTACGCATATCAGGCTTTTCCTCTGTTCCGATGTTTTCTTCATCATATGCTGCACATAAGAATGCCAATGTAACTCTGTCAGCACCAAGTGATGGCTCGATTACATATGGAACATATCTTTCATGCTTTTCATCATCAAAATATGTTAAATCCTTACCTGATGTTTCAATGTGACGGGAAAGGTCGTAGTCTGTTCTGTCAGCAATACCCCAAAGCTCGCCCCATCCAAATGGGAATAAGAATTCGATATCTGTAGTTGCCTTTGAGTAGAATGACAATTCTTCCTTGTCATGGTCACGGAGTCTCATCTCTTCTTCCTTGATTCCAAGGCTTAATAACCAATCACGGCAGAAGCCTCTCCAGTATTCAAACCACTCAAGGTCTGTATCAGGTTCACAGAAGAATTCAAGCTCCATCTGTTCAAATTCTCTTGTTCTGAAAGTAAAGTTACCCGGTGTAATTTCGTTACG
>CAZWAG010000090.1:0-3683 GCA_964631845.1 uncultured Eubacterium sp. | reverse complement strand
GGGGATCCTTGTTACGGACGGGCTCAGTCAGTACCATCTGGTTGATAAGAAGCTGCCGGATGTTATAAACGCGAATTGCTGGGCACATGCGAGACGCGATTATGCCGATGCAATCAAGGCAGCTGATAAAAGTAATCCGGCTGCACTGAAGAATTCTATTGCACATCAGGCCCTAGAGAGAATCGCAAAGTTCTATGAAGAAGATGGTAAATTAAAAGATTTACCACCTAAAGAACGTCTTCAAAAGCGACAGTTGATTATCAAACCGCTTGTTGAGGATTACTTTGCATGGGTAAAAGAAATACTCTCCGATACAACGGTACTTCCAAAGGGCAAAACAGCCGATGGGCTGAAATACAGTCTGAATCAGGAAAAATACCTAAAAGTATTTCTTGATAATCCGGATGTTCCGATTGATAATTCGGCTTCAGAGCGTGCCATCCGAACATTTTGCCTTGGCAAGAAGAACTGGATGTTCCATAATACTGCGAATGGTGCCAATTCAAGTGCACTGGTTTATAGTATTTCGGAAACCGCAAAGCTTAATAACCTTCGTCCGTATTATTACTTCAAATATATACTCACAGAGTTGCCAAAACACTGTGACGAAAAAGGAAATATAGATCCTGCAAAGCTGGATTACTTAATGCCATGGTCAGAAAGTCTTCCGGAAGAATGCAGGAAACCGCGCCGCTCATAATGGCGGCGTTTATTTTAACAGTAAGCGCATGGTTTGACGTTTACTCAATAACCTATTTCCATAAAAAAATGAACCTCGGTGAAAATTCGCTTTTCACCGAGGTAAGGCATCTGCTTTTCAGTTGCTCAAGAGGCACACAGTCTCCACATGGCTTGATATGACAAGAAGTATGTCAAAGCCACATTTCTGCCTTTGCCTGTAAGGGGAAACATATCCACGGGAATTTTTCTGTACATGGGAACATATCTTTTCAAACAAGCAGAAGAATGTTTTAATCAAATTTACACTTTTTCATTTTTTCTGTTTTTTCCCTGGGCAATGTTCCATATATAATAGTAATATCCATATCCTTTGTCGCTGAATATATTGCTGGATATAACTGTCTTGTTTTTGATAAGTTCTTGTTTGTCCTATGGTATTTATCTTTTGGTAGCATTGGGTTCTTTGCATGAACAACCTCCCAATTTTTAATTCCAATCGGAAATATTCCATCGCTATCAGTATCTATTCTATCATATTTCAAAATTGTTCTTCGCACATTATCTGATAAGCTATATTCGAACGGGATTTTATTATTTAAATGATTCACAAAATCCTTTATGCTAAATTGTCCTTTACCTCTTCCAATATCGAAATAATCTGCAAATTCTTTGTATTTCTCATTTCCTTCTATGGTAAAACGATATCCTTTCTTTATTGGAATGGATAACATATCACCATGACCTCTTTTTATAAAAACCAATTTCCAAAGTTCAGAATCTCTTGTGTCAAAAATCACATCTGATACTATTCCGTTATATGTATATTCAAACGTACCAATTTGCACATTGATTTTTCGCATAGATAAATAAAATGTTTTTAGTGCTTCTATACTACCACTATAATAAAATTCCATGTACTTCCTCCTCATATTTTTCCCGGCATTTTATGGCACTCATCTAAATACTTATGTGCAAAAGAAATCAAAGTTAAAATATCAAGTGCCTTGTCTTCATCAATCTTCCAATTAATCTTAGGCGTATGTGCTACTGGATTTCTTACTAGATGGAAAATTGCCTCCATCAATTCTTTCAGTCCAATAAATTCACTTATCTCACTGTCCGTCTTCATACTATTAAAAAACAAATAAGGATCATTTTTAGAAAAAGCAGTCTGAAACAATGTACCACCATCTGTGGTTAATCCAGTAATATCTCGTACTCTTTGTGCCAGTCCCTTGGCAGCTTCAAACACAGCATCATAATAATCTTTTTGCAAATAATCTTTGATGCAATATTTTTGAACCTCACTGTGTATTGCCCTATTATATAATTGCCGTTGCATACTATTTACTCTTCTATCGACCTCATCAAGAGTTTTCGCCTGCACCACTTCGATCATTTTACCTTCTTTTGTTACCTCAACACCCGCTAATAATAGAACTTTATTTGTTCCTTCAAATAAAAAATTATATTTATCACGGCTTCTTTCATCTGTAAAAGCAACTGGATTTAATGCTTTTTCGATGAAAGAATAAACGCGATTGAGAGAATGGCTTTTATTAACTTCCATAGCCAAACAATTATATAACCACTCTCTCTTGTTAAGTCCCATTTGATAAACATATCCATTACTCTGTTTTCCATCTGGAACTATTCCAATTCCGCTTTGTTCAAGTAACCGTGTAAGTTGTGTTTTTGTATATCCTAAGTTTGTTTCTGCCAAGACATCACACACTGCCTTTAACTGCTGTGCATCCATATTTTTCTTTATCATGTAGCCTCCATAACCATTATATTAAGAATATAATTTCATAGTTTTAAATCAAATCTTATACCATCTCCACTTGATTAGGCCTTTCGACAAATTGAAGTTCTACCTAACGTGAATTATAAATTCTAAGGCATGTTCCCTAATGATAGCATTATATCTTTGAACCGCATTTTCCGTAATATGAGAAATATAGTACACACCAGTATCATCCGTACATTTACCTTGTCCTAATAAAATGCGTGGAGTTATAGGAATAATTCCTTGTAATAATCCATCATTTCTTTTAAACACAAAAGATGGACTATCTGATGTATCAAAACATGTTGGACCATCTGATATTAAAAAATGAAATCCGGTATGTTGCAAATTCGCTTCAGCATATGCAAATATAACCCCTGTATCTTCCAAATATTGTCTATAAAATTTCAGAAGAAGTTCATGTCTAAGTTCATCTGCCGCTGTTTCTAATTGTGGCAATTGCCTCTCCTTAAAAGGAATGTCTATTTTATCAAGTAATCCTTTTGTGAGTGTCTTGAAAGTTTCTTCAAATTGTTGGTTAGATTGAAATCCGCGCCAATTGAGAGCCACAAAAAACTTCATTAGATAATCTTTATGAAACATAGGCACGGACTTCGCTGTTGTATTTAATATATGTTTTTCAATGTCGTTAACTACCGAATCCCATTTATCCTCATATTTAATGGACCAGTTTGTTTCAATATCCTTGATTTTAATTTTTTCAATTTCTCTTCTTAATGATTTTTTACTTACTAATGTTCCGTCTTTTCTGGTAATTCTCCAATTGTCAAAATCATAAAAATGCCTGTTCATCTCCATTGTATCTGTAATTATATTTCCATCAATCTCAACACAGTAATCTGAAAGAACAGCAAAAAATCTATCTGTATCTGATTGAGTACATATGGGCATTCCAACTTGAATGGAATGAAAGTCTGTTATCCCTGCAATTTTCTCTTTATTTCTAGGGACAATGATTCCTGGCTTATTCAAAAATTCTATATTTAGTGTTCCAGATTGGTTCGCCCATGCGGACATATATGTCTGTGGTATCAAATGATGATACTTAGCTTGTGTTTCTTCCACTAATTTTCCCCCATTCTAATTATAGTTATATCCGTTCTTGATGGTATCCAAGCACTTCTTCCAGTATTGTTTACGCTCCAGTATTTTTATCGGATCATATGATAAACCGAAATACTCAAGCAATGTG
>CAZWAG010000089.1:1701-3717 GCA_964631845.1 uncultured Eubacterium sp. | reverse complement strand
TTGACCACGAAGCGGTAAAGGAAAAGTTAAAGAAACTATTTGTTGATAAAGATATTAAATGGTTATCTGACACAATCATTGACTCCGTTAGCATAAGTGACGGTGTTGGATTACCAATTGGGTATCAAAGCAGTCAATTATACGCTTTAGTTCTACTAAATGGGTTAGACCATCTCGTAAAAGAGAAGTTACACATTAAAGGGTACGGCAGATATGTAGATGACTTCTACCTTATTCATAAGGATAAAAAATATCTGCAATATTGTCTAATTGTTATAAGAGAATATCTGTCTGAGTATGGTCTTGAACTCAATGAAAAAACGCAGATATTTCCATTAAGAAACGGTATCGACTTTCTTGGATTTCATACTTACCTTACGGACACCGGCAAGGTGATTTGTAAGGTACGAAAACGCAGCAAAGACAATATGAAACGAAAGATGAAAAGATTTGCTAAAGATTACAAAGCAGGCTTAATAACCATTGATAAGGCACGAATGTCTTATGGTGGGTGGCGTGCTCACGCTTCTTATGGAAACACACATCATTTAATTCGAGATATGGATAGTTATTATGAGAAACTATTTGGAGAACCATTTGCTTATTAAATATCTCGACAATGTAAAGCTTAGCCAATTACGGCTAAGCCTTTTTTATTAAAGGAGGTAACGATATGGCACTTAAAGATGTTGTAATGAATGTTGTTGGTAGTCTTCTTGCGAAGAAAGACGACGAGGTTCGCAAGTCTGAAATTATCGACACAACTGACATCAGCAAAATTCCTAAAGAGATGCTTGAGGAGTTATCCAATGGGAAAGGAGACGATGACTAATGGCATTTACAAATAGTCCGCTTGTTGACTATACACTAATTTCCCCTAACAGAACTAAAAATCGTAATCACGAGATTGACACTATCACAATCCATTGTGTTGTTGGTCAGTGTTCCGTAGAAACTCTTGGTGCAATCTTCGCACCTTCCTCTCGTCAAGCTTCTTCTAACTACGGTATCGGTTACGACGGTAGGATTGGTATGTATTGCGAGGAAAAAGACCGTTCTTGGTGCTCCTCTTCTGGTTCAAATGACCACCGTGCTATTACTATCGAGGTTGCCAGCGACACATACAGTCCTTACAAGGTAAACGCTAAAGCTTATGCTGCGTTGATTGATCTATGCACAGATATTTGTAAGCGTAACAATATTAAGCAATTAAAGTGGGAAGCTGACAAGTCTTTGATTGGTCAGGTGGACAAGCAGAATATGACGGTTCACCGTTGGTTTGCAAACAAATCTTGCCCCGGAGATTATCTATATAATCTGCATAGTCAGATTGCAAAGGAAATCAACGCTCGCTTAGGCATTACTGTTGATGTTGTTACTCCAGACCCCATAATTGGTGATACTGCATTGGCTTTTACGGCTGGAAAAGTTGTTAAGATTATAGGAACAAAATATTATGGCGGAAAGACAGTGCCATCTTGGGTTCTGAAAAACAACTGGGTTGTTTATTCTTCCGCAGGAGACCGTGTTGTTGTAAACAAGAGTGAAAACGGTAAATATGCTATTATGAGTCCGTTTAAGGCGTGTGATCTTGAACTTGTACAAACCGAATCTACTACTCCTACTACTACTGTTACTGGCACAGCAAGTACTGGTAATGCGGTTGACGAGAAAAAGATTTGGGATTATTTCTATACAAAACTTGGAAACGCTTATGGCGTTGCGGGTTTAATGGGTAATCTATATGCAGAATCTGGACTGCGCTCTAATAACTTGCAGAATACATACGAAAAGAAACTTGGATACGCAGATGCAGTTTATACATCTGCTGTTGACAATGGTACATATACAAACTTCGTTAAAGACTCTGCTGGTTATGGTTTGGCTCAGTGGACTTACTGGAGCCGTAAGCAAAAACTTTTGGATTATGCAAAGGCTCAGAAGAAGTCTATCGGTGATTTCGATATGCAGTTAGATTTCTTATGGAAAGAGTTGAGTGAGTCATATAAGACAGTT
>CAZWAG010000089.1:0-1601 GCA_964631845.1 uncultured Eubacterium sp. | reverse complement strand
TTCTGGTTCATCTTCTTCTACAACTTGGACTCCTAAAGTTGGCGATATTGTCAACTATAACGGTTCCGTACATTATGCTAATGCCAATGCTACAAGCGGTGCTGCTTGTAAGGGAGGCAAAGCAAAAATCAGTGCGATTTATCAGCTCGGAAAGAGCAAACATCCATATCACTTAATTAGAGTGTCTGGTAGCGGCTCAACTGTTTATGGTTGGGTTAATGCCGGCACATTCACTAAGGCTTAATATGGATAATGTATTAAATGCTATATCTATAGTTGTAGGAATAGTATGCTCAATCATTTGGATTGTTTCGCTTTCACAGTGGGACGGTAATTGCCCTTGTTTACCGGAAGACTGTAAAACCTGTCCTTATCGTGGGACAGGATGCGAAATAGATACTGAAAATAAACAATAAACAAAAATGCTCTCGTGCTTTATGCACGAGGGCTTATTTATATGAAAAGGAGAATAAAATATGGAATTTATTAAAGAATTCATTTCTGTGTATGGCACAACCATTCTCTATTCTATTTTGACTGCTATTGCAGGTTATCTTGGCATTGTAGTTAAGAACCTTTATACAAAGTATGTTAACGACAAGACCAAGAAAGATGTGGCAGAAACTTGTGTTAAAGCAGTTGAACAGCTTTACAAAGATTTGCACGGTGAAGAGAAGTTGCAGAAAGCTCTTGAAGCAGCTTCAGAAATGTTGGCAATCAAGGGTATTAGCATCAGTGAAGTTGAAATGCGCTTGTTAATTGAGGCTGCTGTCGCTGAGTTCAACGATGCATTCAATAGAACAAGCGATACATCCGCTGAAAACGAACTTGAGGAAAAATAATTAAGGGTATAATTTAACTATACCCGACGCTTAGGCGGTGAATAATATGGAAAAGCTTATGAGTTTAACTCTTTCCCAAATCATTGGGAGCGCCGCTGGTATTGTTGTTATTATTTCAATATTCATTGAGATTACGCCGATCAAAGTTAACCCAGTAACAACTTTTCTAAGGTGGTTGGGGAGAAAAATTAACGGAGAAATAATTGATAGATTTGACGCTTTGGAAAACAAGGTAAGTAATATAGAAAGTGTCAATAATGAGCGCAATGCAATAAGTTGCAGAGTGCGAATATTACAATTTGGTGACGAAGTTAGAAGAGGAATGTGTCATTCAAAAGAAAACTTTGACCAAATTCTATCAGACATTGATGAATATGAGCGTTATTGCGATGCTCACCCTGAATTCAAAAACAACAAAACTGTTGCAACAAAAGAAAAAATCATAAAGGTCTACTCAGAGAGAATGGACAATAATGATTTTCTATAATCGAAAGGAGGACGCTTTATGGCTTGCAAAGGCAAAGGTGGCGGCAAGAAATCCGGAAAAGGAAAGGGCGGAAAAGGCGGATGCAAGGGTAAATAATCTGCAATAATTCAATGGGTAGCTATGGAGAAATCTGTGGCTACCCTATTTTTTTTCGATTAGGTGTGTATATGTCTCCTTTAATAAATTATCGGCAATAAATTGTGTCTACTGCCGAAAAGATAAAAAAATAAGGGCTACAAGACCGAAGCCTCATAGCCCTTAATAGGTTATTA
>CAZWAG010000088.1:0-3734 GCA_964631845.1 uncultured Eubacterium sp. | reverse complement strand
ATTCTGATATTTTTTCATGAATC
The DNA here is from genome assembly GCA_964631845.1 of uncultured Eubacterium sp. Classification (GTDB taxonomy): domain Bacteria; phylum Bacillota; class Clostridia; order Lachnospirales; family Lachnospiraceae; genus Eubacterium_G. Next base: position 3,711 of record CAZWAG010000088.1, on the reverse strand, counting down.
TAAGAGGTTTACACAAAATAATTTACACTCTCATAATCTCCCAAAAATACAATGCGATTATCTCCACTAAGGTCTACCTGCTCCATCTGCTTTTGAAGTTCCTCTATACACCCGTGTATGTCACTCATTGCATATATCATGTTTCAATTTCTCCTCTCCATTAGGCGACGAATAATACTCTTCTCCCGTGTCCAGACATATGGCTGCAAGCCTGCCACCAGGATAATGCGCTCCGCAATCGATAGCTATGTGATTATTATGCCTGTAAATAAAGCCGGGATTAGGATTGTCTTTGATTGTCTGTGTCGGAGTGTGGCCGGTTATAACAAATATGTCTTCGTAATATTTCAAGCTATAATCAGCCCTCATCCATATCAGTTCATGGAGTGAATAGTCTTCTATATCCTTTTCTGGCGAATAGTTTCCTAAGCCTGCGTGGATGAGAAGATAGTCTTTGTTATTAACTGATAGCTCTTCATATATCAGAAACTCTTTTATAAAATCTATCACCTCTTGTTTTGTATCCGAATCTAGTTTTCTAAACTCATCAATAGTTGATTTACTACCATTATATTGCCATGTCACAAGATTATCCAACATCTTTTCATCTAATTCCTCTATGGACATATCCGTAATTTCCTTTATAAGAAATTCCAGACATTCTAATGCCATAAGCTCATGGTTGCCAACCATACATATAACGTTTGGCATTTCCATGAGCTTCATGAGTGTCTTTATTGGATGTGGACCGCGATCAAGCACATCTCCTAAAATATAAAGCGTGTCTTTTTCCTTAAGCTTAATCTTATCAAGTAATTCCATAAACATGTCATATTGTCCGTGAATATCTGAAATAACATATGTAGCCATAAAGAATCGCCTCCTTATGCATAAAATCTCTCTCCTGTTTCCAGGCAAATGCATGCGAGTCGTCCTCCCGGAAGCCCGCATCCACAATCCATCATGTATACGTTGCCAAGCTCGTTCAGCCAAATAGAACTTGATTGCTCATCAAGATAACTGCCTTGGGGATTTCTGTATTGATACTGCGAATCATGATGCCCCACCAAGGACACATACCCATCTACACCACAATCCCAATACTCCTGCATTGCTCCACCCCCTTCAAGATATGCCTTCGTTTCTTGTTCTCCCTGTGCTGGGTCAAATGTCATAGCATGAGCAAGAAGGTATTTCACAGAATCTATTTCGATTTCAATATGTAAAGGTAAATTCATTATCAGATCCGCAAGATTCAACATGTCTACTTCAACAAGTCTATCCTTCATCAGACCAAATGAATTATACCTATATGGTTGCAAAACGCTTCGCTTCTTTTGCACCGTTCCGTAATAGGAATAAATATACTCTGCCAAAAGCTGATCGTGATTTCCTCGGATCCATTTTACGTTTGTGTTTAAGCCACTGATTCTAAAGTAAACACCTACCGGATCAGGCTCGGCACCTCCACGGTCAAACAGATCTCCCAGCAGAAAAACCTGATCTTGCATTGTAGGTGATATCATCTTTATCAGCTTATCAAGTTTCTTTAATGAATTATGCACATCTCCGATGACATATGTCGCCATAACACAGGAGCTCCTCTCTGGTTCTTCATTCGCCAAATGTTTTAGCGCCATTACTTGTTTCCAATAATTGAACGATATCGCAAATCCCAGAATAAATCACACGCATTTTTTCTTCCAAATGCATGGTATCAAATCTATTCAAGCGGTTTTGCTTTTCCTTTTCTTCACGGGTGTATTCTTCCATAAATTCCTTAAGCACCTCAACCATGCTTCTATTTTGTTCCTCGCATGCCTCTTCAAACTCCTTATAGTCTTGTCTATCCATAGCAATAGAAACCACAAGATTAACCTGCTCTTCAATTCTTTTTTCTATTATTTCCATTTATTGGCACCTCATCAATCTTCTATCTTACCATACTCCGAGTATGCTTATTACTGCAACCCTTGCTAAATTTTTCATAGTTCTTTGCTATTTCTTACATCCAAATTATTATCTAAGGATGACCTGTCAATTATTTTTTCCTTAATCTGCGCCGGAGATATACCCTCTTTACACTTACTGCTTACAACATAATCAAAACATTCTTTGCACAGACCATCGGATGCAAGCATAGTCCCATCACCGCACTTTAAAAGATCATCATCCATAAATAATGATTCTCCCAATCCTAAATTCCATAACGAAAAGAGGTTATTACCCCTTTCAATTTTTCTCAGACACCAACCGCACCTAGATTTTCGAATACATTCAACTGCCTCATCCTCATTACCATCACACCAATTAACACCAATTCTACATGCTGCTATAATTTCTCTGGCCGCTTCTGTACTAATTTTGTTATTATCCAACAAAAATATTACTTTTTTTACTACCGAATTCATGCCTCGGCCAATGTCATGACAACTCATTACCATTACTCCTTTTCAATTAATTATTTTGATACCGTGTGCTCATTTCTCCTTAATCAAGGCATGCATATCCTCCAGATTATCAAAGGGCCGATTATTAAAAGCCTTCCCTTCTCGTGTAACATTCTTATGAAACAAATGCAAATCGCTGATATAATAATTCATAAACCAGCACTCCCACTCCAGCAATATAGTGTATGAGCCATTATGATAATCCTCCAACAATTTTTTAATCAACATACCTGCCTACATCCAGCAGTATCCCATTATCTCTAAAAATAATCTGCCCGCCTTAAAGCAATCTTTTTCGATATGGTATTCATCATCTTCCGACCAGTCATACTCCTCCAAATATTCTCTGACAGATGGATTAAACTTACCTATTAATTTTCCAATAAACGGATGCTTCGTTTTGTAATCAAAATGCGCATCCATGTAATAACTATACTTTAGAAACTCTCCTGTCTTTTCAATAATCCAATCCACTGCCTCCTCGATGGTGTATTCGTTCTCGTCAAAGACGACACTGTGCATAGTATCATCGTGGACACTATTTTCTTTATACATCCGCATGTGTGAATATAACCATTCGGCAAAGGATGCATCCATATTAAAAATATCACGATAATCAAATCCATAGCGATACCGCTGAAGCAGCCTATAAAACTTTTTCTCCCGAACAAAATTTCCGCAGTATAAGCTGCGCGGTATTCCTAATTCATCAAGATACCGATTTCTTCTATACATTAGCATGCAAACCCCATCCTCTTGATTGTCTTCTTTCTGGTACTCAGAGCTGGAATATCGCACTCTTCAATGGTGGTGATTAGCTCTGCCGTAATCTCCGACTCCTTAAACTGCAATATCCTTTCTGCCAAATTCATCTCTGCTTCCTCCAAAGTCTTGCGCACAAATCGGCCGTTTCCATAATCGCTATCCTCTCGTATCATATCGAAGTTTTTCCTTAGTTTGTTCATAGCTTCATCCGTAATGGTCATCTGCTTTTGGGATACCATAAGTCTGGTAATGTCACATAATTCGTCAGTAGAGTAATCCTCAAATTCTACCTGGAAAGCAATTCTTGAAAGCATTCCCGGATTTCTATCAAGGAACCACCGCATCGGCTCAGTATATCCGGCAAAGATTACAATCACATCATCTCTATGATTCTCCATTTCCTGTACAAGAGTATTGATTGCTTCATCTCCAAAACCATTTTGTCTCTATCTCTGGAATGCTGAAATCTTTAGGCGTTTCCCGCTCTGGTTACCGG
>CAZWAG010000087.1:0-3785 GCA_964631845.1 uncultured Eubacterium sp. | reverse complement strand
TTAGCCCCGTATAAACGCTTGTTTGTGTGTTTGGGTTGCATATTTGTTAACACTTATTAACAATGTTTAGGGCTATTTAGCAGTTATTATTTAACATTATTTAAGAAAAAAAATATATAAAAATTTTTTATATACTAAAATTTAGATAGGGGGTATCAAAATTATGAGAGAAAAAGTGAGTGTGTGGAACAGCATACCAAGTCACCCCCGGCTCCCATAGATCGGGAGAAGTCCCCGGTAGCGTTCGCATGCGGCACTTTACGTCACTCAGTGATTCCAAGTAAAGTCGTACATCAAGAATGTATTCTGATGTGGTTTGGTGTGTCTTAGGAGGGTCTCACACAAGAACGCTACTGTTTTCTTTTGTATCATCTCAAATACCCGTTTATCATGAATCTAGTTAAATTACACAAGTATGCTATCATAGTTAGCATTGTGCTTAGTACTATCATTATGTTTGGTTTGTTGTATGTAGCAACTACTGTGCTCAACACATCAGCTTACACTGTGTTTATTGTGTTTATGATCATTTATGTGTTGTTGGTCTATCATTACTTTAAATTTACTTCTAAGAGCTAACTGAGGCAATTCAAGCCTCAGTTTTCTATTATTGGATGTTCAACTTTTAATTTATATAATTATGAACTTATCTGATTGTATTTTCGAACCTACTGAACAAGACTACGACTATGTAGACTCTTGGTTTGACTTTGAGTAACATGGCTAACAGGGGCAATTCAGCTCCTGTTGCCTTTGATTGGCATAACCTTGATGTGCGTAAGGCTGGGTGAGGTGTTGCGAGTGTGGTCTATAAGTTCTTCCACAATGCCGAAAAGAACCAACTCTAGTTCAAGTTGTAAACGCCTTGAATGTTCGAGACAGTTTTTATAGTTCTTCTGTCGGAGTGAAAAGAACTATTCTTTTGATTATTCATTTTAAATTATCAAGATATGAAATTCTCATTTTGTTTAGTATTTGGTCTGATATTGCTTGCTATTGGTTTTCTATTAGCTGGTCAATGTGTTATGGAAATGGACTCTGTAAAGCCCATGTTCGTTGCTTTTATCATGATATTGGTAGGAGCATTGTTTAGAAGCTTGCATTACTATGATAAGCAGGACGAATAAGTCCTGCTATCTAAGTAAAAGCTGTTGCGTACTCTTTGCATTTATTAACATTTAATTCAATTAATTATGAAACAGAGTGAAAAACTGTTAAAGTTGAAAGATGCTGGTAGCACACTGATCTGCCTTGGTATTTTAATCATGTGTATGACTCCTGTTGTTATGATGATAAGGGAAGTATACGATTTCCATGCTTGGTTGACAGTGTGGAGATGGGGAGTAGGTGTAGCTTTCACTGGGTTAGCTATTCGCATTGCAAGATTCTTGTATTTGTGGTAGTATAGCCTTGGGAGTCCTTCGGGGCTCCCTTTTATTAACGATTATTAACATAATTTAAATAAATATGGACCATGCAACTTGGAAGTTCGTACAGATAGTATTTGGTTTTATTGTGATAGGCATCATAGTCTATTACTCAAGAAAGAAAGATTAACACCAATTACAGAAGCAAGTCAAACCACAACAAACACCAATCGCACAGCAAACCAATAGGGTTCGCTACGCAGTATATGGTACACAGTATCCTGTATCTACAGCTAGGTACATGGTACTGTCACCAGCTGCGCACAGGGGCAAGTCATCCACAACTGCCAAAAAATGGAGAGAGATAAAAGGATTAGAGTGGTTGTAGGGTAGTCTACAAATCCACCCTTAATCTTGCCCTCTGTAAACAAATTATATTTAGTCTTTCAGACTAATATATAGCCAAAACAAGATTATTCACCAATTAAAATACATGTATTATGGCACGTTTTATCATTAATGATCCAGAAATCAGAAAAATAGCTGATGGAAAACAAAACGCTGGAAAGCGGTACCTCGTAGGTAAATTAGAGAACTTAAATGACCCTTTTGCTGATGCACAGTCATTTGTTTGTTTCTCTGAGAACATTGTAAACAAATACAAAGACCTACTTCCTACAGACAAAGGTGGAAAAGCCGAAACTGCACAGGAGATACCTGAAAAGTATCGCACGATCTATGGTGTATGGTGTGATTTTACACCAGCTCAGAAGTTTTACAAGAAACATTTGAGTGCACACCCTGAATTAAACATCAAAGTCGGAGATTATGTCAAAGACAAAGATGGAAACCCAATTATCTACACAACCTTGCGTGTGTTCTGCCGCCAATTCGTTGACGAAGACGGAGTTAAGCAATTTGCTGTCGGAGAAAGTCCTATTGAACAAGGACAAAGAGCATTTGGAGCTTATTGCGTCGCAATCAAGGAAGATCCAACTCCTCAGAAAGCTGACGATGAAGTAATCAAAGTCAATGAGAAGGAAGGAGCAACATTCACAGCACCAAAAGAGCAACAACAAGGCGATAATTGGTAATTAGAGAGCTAGCCGAAAGGCTAGCCTCTTTTTTGTTTAGCAAAACAATTACATAATTCAGACAGAAACAAAATAAGTCATAACCCGCAAATAAAATTCGAGGTCTTAGCAAAGACGAGCTTTACTTGCTGGTAGGGTAGTTTAAACCAGTAGTGCTGTATCTTTTCGGCGGTTTACTAGTAACGCACTTAAAAGTTAAGGATAAACTGTACAGGAAACTAATTCCGATTTATAAGTTTAGTGACAACTTGAAAGAGAGTGACAGCCTGGAAAGACAGGCAATTCAAAAACTCAATAACTTCCCAAGACATTGAGGGCACCAGTTTCTTATAATAGTATAGTTGGCAGACGTAAGGGCGTACTCAGCTGCCAGATGAAGCAGTGAATTCTGTGGACTGATAGAGAACGTGTGACATTCAGGCTATACGTTGCGCAGTTATAAGTTTTAGGTGTAAAATGCAATAATGTAATCATGACATAGACTCTTAATCATCAGTGCTATCATTATATAAATACTCGTAAGAGCTTGGTAGGGAAATCTGACGCAAGCCGTGAAAGACGGTGGCGATTAAGAGTTTTTTCAAAGACCTTTTTGAACCCAGATAACACCTCTTTTCTTAGTTAAAGAGAAGAACAACTACATAGTCTGTGAAGATAGTGTAGTTTCAAAATAGAAAAACAATATTCACTATAAAAACAGATTTGTCGCAAAGTAGATAATCTTCGAAATGCAAATAACTACAAGTCCGAGATGGATAAGTTTGACCACGTACAGTTATAATAATAGAGGTAAGGTATGTCCTTGTAAATAGTTAGGTAACGCTAACATACTATATTATTATAACTCTTTTCTTTAATGCTACCGAAAGATCGTGACAAGTCGATTAAAGAATGCAGAGTCAAAGAATAATACAATATTAGATGTAGATACGCTATGCACGGCTAAGGATATCTAAATTGTATTATAATCCACGTGGTAGAGGCATACTTCCTATTGGTATGGTGCAACTCTTTTTGAAAAAATAGGAATAAAAGGATAGTTAGATGACTTACAACTCTAACCAATAAAGATAGGATAAGGAAATGTTAAACTAATTTCATTGTAATTAGTCCTATACAGTATGATACTAACTGAACAATAAGTATCTTTTGAGATTGTAACCTCACGTTACATAGTGAGAAGATGTCGCACCTGTTAACTATGGCGATGCAAATCTAAAAAAAGAAAAATAGTTGAGGTCTTCCCTGAGCAAGAAGTAACCAAGAAAAGAAGTCTCAAACTAAAGTAAGAGAATAGCATAGTTAGTAATCGCATGCACTCTAT
>CAZWAG010000086.1:0-4549 GCA_964631845.1 uncultured Eubacterium sp. | reverse complement strand
GGCAATCGGTGTACCTTTAAGTGAATCACCAAGCTCCAAAGAGTAGTCGCAAGCCGCATTTCCTTTTAGGTCAGCCAGAAAATCAATCTTTCCCCATTTAAGAGAACCGTCGTCCCAAAAAGAGAGCGGGGTCACGTCGCAGGGAACGGCTGTTTTGTCAGAATTTTTGACGGTTATATCTGATGTGTTCTTAATTTTGCCCTTTTCAAACGGTACGGACAGAAATGTATATTCAGATTTTCTGTCAAAGCTGTATAGTTTGTTGAAATGTAAATTTACCATAGACACCTCGCTATTTCAAAAAGTCATCACGTTTTGGATTAAATATATCTACCAATATTCCTTCTTCAAGACAGGTAACGCCATGAACAACGTCAGAAGGCATATATACGCTGTCACCCTGATTTACGATTTTAGTTTCATCACCTATTGTGAATTCAAAACTTCCCTTTGCAATATAAGTGATTTGAAGGTGCCTGTGTGAATGGAAATTGCCTTTTGCACCCTTTTCAAAAGTTATCTCACACATCATAAGCTCATCAGAGTATGAAAGAATTTTCCTTGTAACACCCGGCTCACATGGAGTAGCCGTAACCTCATTGTTGTAAACAAACATAAATAAAACCTCCGTCTTTAAATTAGATATTAAAATCACATTAATTATACCACATTTACATATGTTTGGTACAGATGTAATGTTAAAAAAGTGTGTAAGTTCAACAAAACTATTGAATTGGTGAACAAAAAATCTTATAATATACAGAGAGTAAATGACGTTTATTCGCTAATCAAATGAAAAAATGTGACAAAAAATGTTGCACTTTGGAATGGAGAAAACTATGGATAACGATAATATAACACATGCGTTGGAAATGGTAGATTTATCAAAATTTACACCTAATATGCTGTATGAAACAGCTAAAGATATAATGGAACAGATGGTGGATTTCAAGGAAATCAGAATGATGTATTCCTGTGCCATCAAGGAAATCAGGACTAAGTTTGAGGTGCTTGATACGGAATTTAACTCACGTTACCAGAGAAATCCCATAAGTTCCATCACATCAAGGCTTAAAAGCAACAAAAGTATAATAGGAAAGCTCAGCCGAAAAGGGCTTGATTTCAGTATAGAAAATATAGAAAATAATATTCATGATATAGCAGGCGTAAGGGTGGTATGCTCATATGTGGACGATATATATGTGCTGGCAGACGCTCTTATTTCCCAGAATGATATTACACTTATAAAAAGAAAGGATTATATTACAAATCCTAAACCAAACGGATACAGAAGCCTTCATCTTATAGTGAGTGTCCCTGTATTTTTTGCGGAGCAGACAAAGCAGATGCAGGTAGAGGTTCAGATCAGAACCATAGCTATGGACTATTGGGCGAGCCTTGAGCACCAGCTCAAGTACAAAAAGGATGTTCCTGAGGAGGCTGATGTCATAGAGAGGCTTAAGAACTGTGCCGATACGATAGCAAATCTTGACAAAGAGATGATAGATATAAGAAATCATCTTGCACTTGGAACAGACGATAAGACAGAGGATGATGTTCTGTTTGAAAAAATGAAACGCCTTAATATTAGCTTTGATTAGCATTAAAAAGCCACATTTCATATTGAAATGTGGCTTTAACAATATATCGTCATCATTGATTAGCTTACTTTATACATAGTTTGCAAAATAACTTACAAATTCTAAAAATGTCGGAGTGTCTCTGTTGGGAGGAACAGGTATTGGATACAATTTGTCTGATGGGTCGGAAGTGTTAAAATACCATGCCTTTTTTATTGCGTAATCAACACTGCTTTGTATGGCAGAGGGTGATTTTGAATGAAGTTTTGCAAGTTTCAAGATAATGTTTGAATGTTCTCCCGACTTGAAAAGGGTTATAGCTTCAGCAATGAATTTATATCCGTTAAGTTTGTGGCTCACACCCGCTTCTGTTAAAATATTATATATTTCCTTAGGTACCTTAATAGTATTATCTTTTTCCTCTGTGGTATTATCTGATTTCTGATTTTTTTTAGGGCATTTATTAGCTGGTTGCAAGACGGTATCTTCGTTTTTGAAAAATTCCAATTCAGCGAACAATATACGAAGGACTTCTTTTGCTGAGTAGCGGTTTTGTGATTTGCTGATGATGTAATCAGCTCCGAGACTTCTGGCTCTTCGTTTAGTGGTTTCACTGTTGCTGCTTGTAGTAATCATTATATAGGGGCGTTTTACCGTCGGATTATCCCGAAGCCATTCAAGAATGTCAAGACCACAGCCGCCTCCGTTGCTAAGTTCAATATCCATTATAACAGCAGTAGGAGAGTGTTGTTTAATCAAAGAAATAGCATCCTGTGAATCATTTGTATGAGCCGATATGGTGACATTCTTTAAATTATGTATACATTTGTAAAACTCATCCAAATCCTGAAGTTCATTTTTTACCATAACAATGCTTATCATATTATTATTCAAAATATTACACCTCTTTAACCCAAAATAAGTTTATTCAATTAAATAATATAACAAAAAATGGCAAAAAACAACATATTTTTTGCAAATGCAGGAGAAATAAGTAAAAATGGTAATAACATCCCGAATACTATCTATAGATTACAACTTGCAAAAACTAGTAAAAACTCGCAAAAACTAGTAAAAACTCGCAATAAAAACTAGTATACATTGAATAAGTTAATGTAGTATAATCAAAGTGTCAGAGGGAAGAAGCTGCAGCATTATGACTAAAGACAAAAATAAAAAACAGGAGGTTTTTATATGAAAACACATTTAAAGAAATTCTTAGGAGTAGCATTAGCATTATCGATTGTACTCAGTTGTACAATAAGTGTCTATGCGTATTATGCAAAGTCTTCGTCTGTATCAGCAGGTCCATTCGGTACGCTTACAGGAACACTTGGAGAGGATGGTATGTGTAATTATGATCAATGGTATATGTTTAATTTTATGACAGAAGTTACTACGGCACCATCTGGTTCATATATTACAGCTAATATCGAGGTATATGATTATTATACGGGAGAATGGATTGATCACGATAGGGCTATTGCATGGGATTCAACACGTACAGGATATACCTTTCAGCTGGATCATTTAGCTAATTTTATGGAGAAGAAGTATACTGTGTATGGTGCTCACCAGGGTATCTGGGGTAATGAGGCATATGTTGCGTACACTGTGAATGAATATTGCTATCAGGATTTATATGATGACATATACAATAACACAAGATAGTAAATAGCAGAAAGCAAATATTTTGGTATGGTCTGTCACAAAAATATGGCGGGCCATACCATAGTTTAATTATATTCAGGAGAAGATTATGAGAAAATTTTTTGTGATTGTAGTTCTGGTTTTAATGACAGTTATGTGTGGTTGTAAGAGGGGGGATGATTCAAAAGGAGATTCCTTGACGCTTGAAGATGTTACGGAAGAAAAGAAATATGGTTTCGGGTACAAGTATCCTAATTTGTATGAATTGATATATGAGGGTAAGCCGGTGGGAGTCGATTATATTATAAACAGCAGTTCAAGTGAGTGTGACGCATCATTTATGATATTTGCAGACGGTGTTGCACAGAAATATTATACGGAGGAAGATAAAGAAGAAAAATATGTACATTTTATCCATATGGAAGATGCCGGAGACCAAAGTATACAAAAAACTGGCAAAGTCTATTTTACGCCTACAGTCGGAAGTGCCGGTAAGGAAGTTCGTATAAATATGGTAAATGCATTTAATCTTAATGAACGACCGGATAAAATACCGTACAAATTCGGAGTAGGAATAACAAATTCGATATCTACAAGTGTGGTTTCAACAATGCCTTTGTCAAAGGACAGTTTGTTAAGTGTTGATATTAAAGAAGATAATATATGCATTGATTTAACAGAAGATGAATTATCAAAGTATCAAAGGCAATTGGAAAAACAAGGTATATGGGAGGAATGTGTGGATGATAAAGGTGAAAAGCTTTCTTGTGTTGTGGCGGAAAACGGTATTATACATTTGAATTATATGGTATATGGAATTGACGGAACGGATTGTGTAGCCAATATATTTATAAATAATGTTTTGATTGATACGGATATAAGACGTATTAAGATAAAAGGAACGCAGAAATGTCTTATAAGCATCGATATTCCTGTTGATGAGAAAAATATCAAAAAATATGATTTGCAAGAGTATAACACTGTTTATGTGGTATTAGTCCGTACTGAGGACGAACGTCAGAATTGGATTGAATGTCATGGAGCAGATGCTTTGCAAATAAAGGGACTTAAGTAGGCTGTCAGAAAGGCGGAAAAATGAAAAAAAGATATGGACTGTGTGTGATATTGCTGTTGTTTGCTGTTGGGATGGCTGCATGTAAGGATAATAATAAAACAGAGGAAAAAAGCAGTACTGTTGAAGAAAGCAAAATTTATATGCAGGAAGATATTCATCCGGTGTTGGGTGGATATAAAGAAGTTAAAAATTCGGCATATGATATTACGTCATTGTTTGCGACCTATCCTGAAGCCAATATACT
>CAZWAG010000085.1:0-5618 GCA_964631845.1 uncultured Eubacterium sp. | reverse complement strand
CCATCGATATCCGGCTTAGCAAGTAATTCTGCTGCATTACCTGCATTCATAGAGCCACCATACTGAATACGGATTGCTGCTGCAGTAGCATCATCATAAATCTCACCAATCACCTGACGAATTGCAGCACAAACTTCCTCAGCCTGATCAGATGTAGCTGTCTTACCTGTTCCAATAGCCCAGATTGGCTCATAAGCGATAACTGCTGTAGCTGCCTGTGCTGCTGTAACATTTAAGAAAGCAATCTTAATCTGCTGACGGATAAAATCAATCGTAACACCCTGTTCTCTCTGTGTTAATGTTTCACCACAGCAAACGATTGGTGTAATACCATGTTCAAATGCCTTTAATACTTTCTTATTTACTGTTTCATCTGTTTCAGCGAAGTATTCTCTTCTTTCTGAATGACCGATGATAACATATTTTACTCCAACATCTGTGAGCATATTTGGAGCGATTTCGCCTGTGTATGCACCACTTTCTTCAAAGTAAAGATTTTCAGCACCAATGTTGATGTTTGTTCCCTTTGCTGCTTCTACAGCTGGAACGATATCGATTGCTGGTACGCAAAATACTACATCAACTTCTTCATTTGCTACTAAAGGTTTTAATTCGTTAATTAATGCAACTGCCTCGCTAGGAGTTTTGTTCATTTTCCAGTTGCCTGCAATAATTTTCTTTCTCATTATTTTTCTCTCCTGCAATAATTATTTATCGTTTGCTGCTACAACACCTGGTAATTCCTTACCCTCAAGGAATTCAAGTGAAGCTCCACCACCTGTTGAGATATGAGTCATCTTATCGCCAAATCCAAGATTGTTTACAGCTGCTGCTGAATCACCACCACCGATGATTGTTGTTGCATCTGTTTCAGCTAATGCTTCTGCTACTGCAATAGTACCGGCTGCAAGACATGGATTTTCTGAAACACCCATAGGTCCGTTCCAAACAACTGTCTTAGCGCTCTTAACAGCTTCAGCAAATAATTCACGAGTCTTAGGTCCAATATCAAGACCTTCCTTGTCATCAGGAATAGCATTTGTTGGAACTTCGATTGTTTCAATTGGAGCATCGATAGGATCTGGGAAACCATCAGCTGCTACAGTATCGATTGGAAGTAAAAGTTTCTTGCCCATCTCTTCTGCCTTCTTCATCATATCAAGACAGTAGTCAAGCTTTGTGTCATCTACTAATGAGATACCAACATTTCCACCCTGAGCTTTTACGAATGTGTATGCCATACCACCACCGATAATAAGTGTATCGCACTTTTCAAGTAAGTTGTTAATTACGTTTAATTTGTCAGCAACCTTTGCACCACCAAGGATAGCAACGAAAGGTCTTTCCGGATTGTTTACTGCGTTTCCAAGGAAATCAATTTCCTTCTGCATCAAGTATCCAACTACTGCTGTGTCAACATATCCTGTAACACCAACGTTTGAGCAGTGAGCTCTGTGAGCTGTACCGAAAGCGTCGTTTACGAATACATCTGCAAGTGAAGCCAATTCCTTTGAGAATGCTTCACCGTTCTTTGTTTCCTCTGCACGGTAACGTGTGTTTTCAAGAAGAACTACATCACCATCGTTCATAGCTGCTACTGCTGCCTTTGCATTTTCACCAACAACTGTGTCGTCTGCAGCAAATACAACTTCCTTGTCTAATAATTCTGATAATCTCTTTGCAACCGGTGCAAGTGATAATTCAGGCTTTGGCTCTCCCTTTGGCTTTCCAAGATGTGAGCAAAGGATAACCTTACCTCCATCGTTGATTAACTTTTTGATTGTTGGAAGAGCTGCAACAAGACGGTTTTCGTCTGTGATAACACCTTCTTTTAATGGTACGTTAAAGTCACAGCGAACTAAAACCTTAAGACCTTTTACATTAATATCATCTACTGATTTTTTGTTAAGCATTTTGTGCTCCTTTCATATAAATTATTTTTCTTGATTCGTATAAACGAAAAGGTCCGGCCCTAAAGCCGGACCCATTTGGATCATTTATTATCTGAATTATGCTAATTCTGAGAAATACTTGATTGTTCTAACCATCTGGCTTGTGTATGAATTTTCATTGTCATACCATGAAACAACCTGTACTTCATAAGTATCTTCGTCAACCTTTGATACCATTGTCTGTGTAGCATCGAATAATGAACCATATCTCATACCAACGATATCTGATGATACGATTTCATCTTCGTTGTAACCATATGATTCGTTAGCTGCTGCCTTCATAGCTGCGTTGATACCTTCAACTGTTACGTCTTTACCCTTAACTACAGCTGTAAGAACTGTTGTTGAACCTGTTGGAACAGGAACTCTCTGTGCAGAACCGATTAATTTTCCGTTTAACTCTGGAATAACTAAGCCGATAGCCTTAGCTGCACCTGTTGAGTTAGGAACGATGTTTACTGCAGCTGCTCTAGATCTTCTTAAATCACCCTTTCTCTGTGGGCCATCAAGAGTCATCTGATCACCTGTGTAAGCATGAATTGTTAACATGATACCTGACTGGATAGGTGCATACTTATTTAATGCATCAGCCATAGGTGCCAAACAGTTTGTTGTACATGAAGCTGCTGAGATAATTGTATCTTCTGGCTTTAATGTATCGTGGTTTGTGTTATATACGATTGTTGGAAGGTCATTTCCAGCAGGAGCTGAGATAACTACCTTTCTAGCACCAGCCTTGATATGAGCTTCTGACTTTTCTTTTGAGCAGTAGAAACCTGTACATTCTAATACTACGTCTACGTTTAATTCTCCCCATGGGCAGTTTGAAGCATCTGCTTCAGCGTAGATTTTGATTTCCTTACCATCAACGATAATTGAATCTTCTGTAGCTGAAACTGTATCAGCCTTTTCGTATTTACCCTGTGATGAATCATACTTTAATAAGTGAGCTAACATCTTTGGGCTTGTTAAATCGTTGATAGCTACTACTTCATAACCTTCAGCACCAAACATCTGTCTGAAAGCAAGACGTCCAATACGTCCAAAACCGTTAATTGCAACTTTAACTGACATTTAATTGTCCTCCTATAATAAAATATTATCGTTAATTTTCATTAACCTACTAAACATTCTACATAAATAATTTACAAATATCAAGGTGTTTTTGTGGTTTTTAATGGTTTTTTGTTAAAATTTTGTCAATTTTTCTATATTGCCTAACATTTATAGATTTTAAAGCTCATTTTTGTTATAATTTCACTGAACATCTTTATTTTTAAAGGAGGAGGAAATGTATTCAGATTATCATATACATAGTAATTTATCATTTGACTGTGACCAATCACCGGAGCCAATCGTAAAAAAAGCAATTGAGCTTGGTATGAAGCAAATCTGTTTTACAGAGCATCAGGACTTCAATTGGCCTATCGAAAATGAAAATCCAACTATTGATATAGACAGATACAACGAAGTCATTTCAGAGCTTCGTTTAAAATATAGTGACAAAATCCAAATTTTAAAAGGTGTCGAGCTCGGGCTTGCTCTGGACAATCTCTCACTTTGTGACACCTTTTTAAACAAAAACACCTTTGATTTTGTAATTGGTTCAATACATATTGTTGACAATAACGATCCGTATTATTCCGATTTTTGGAAAAATCGTTCCGATATTGAAACTTTTAAACTTTATTTTGAGACAATGAAGCAATGCATCAGTTCTTTTAATAGAATAAACACTTTAGGACATATGGATTATGTAGTCAGATACAGTCCAAATAAAGACTCTAACTACTCTGCCCCCGACTATAAGGATATATTATCAGAGATTTTGAAATTAATTATTAGTAACGATATTTGTTTGGAAATAAATACAGCCAATATGGCAAAGGGAATGGATTTTCCAAATCCACATACAGATATAATTGAAATGTACAAAGAATTAGGTGGTCGATATGTAACTGTCGGCTCGGACGCACATATTGCAAATAATATAGGTTATAGATTTGATTTTGTAAAAGATATTATTAAGAAATATGATTTAGAAATATTTACTAAGTAAATAGAACGAAAATCTCTATTTTTATAACGCAAGGTGAAGGGACAACAACGTGTTTTGAAATATATCTTTTTATTAAATTCTAATATGCATTTTGACGCTAATATTTTTGCAAGTGAATTCCCTTCACCTTGCGTTAATGAGAAAGTAACGATTTTCTTTCTATCTGTTTTGTCTTAGTTTCTTAATATTTTCTTTGATTTTCTCTATTGTATAATCGATTTCTTTTCTTGTATTTTCATGGTTTAGTGTAATTCTTATTGTGCCGTATGCCATATCATCAGACATTCCGATTGCCCTTATGACATGGGATGGTTCGTCGCTCTTTGCTGAACATGCCGATGCAGCTGAGATACATATTCCATCCATATCAAGCATTACTACCAGGGATATACCATCAATTCCTGCTATTGAGAAATTTGCATTCCCGGGAAGTCTGTTTTTAGGATCTCCATTTAGCTGAATCTGTGGAATTTCTGCAAGTAATCTGTTTATAAGATAATCTCTTAACGCTTTTTCTTTCATTAGATTTTTGTTCATATGCTCGTGTGCATCTACCGCTGCTGCTGCCATGCCTATAATTCCGGCAACATTTTCCGTGCCTGAGCGCTTTCCTCTTTCCTGACCTCCACCCCATATAAGCGGAATAATAGCGTTTGGATTCTTTACATACACAAATCCAACTCCCTTTGGTCCTCCAAACTTGTGACTGCTTGCGCTCAAATAATCAATCCCAAGCCTCTTAACATCTATAGGCATATGCCCATAAGCCTGCACCGCATCAGTATGGACCTCGATTCCTTTTTTGTGTGCAATGTCTACTATATCTTTTATAGGCTCTATTGTTCCTATCTCATTGTTTGCATACATTATCGAGACCAATGAAATAGTCCGGCTGTTTTCTCCGGATACATTCATAGCTTTACTAGTTGCATGTACACTTATGGCTTTTTTAAGTTCATCAATTATCACTCGTCCATTATTGTCTACCGGAAGATAAACTACCTCAATGCCCTCTCTCTCCAATTTTTCACATTTGTTAAGTATTGCATGATGTTCAATGTTTGAGGTTATAATTTTTGTTCCTTTATACGCAGCATTGTCCAATATCCAATTGTCACCTTCTGTTCCACCTGAAGTAAATATTATATTTTCAGGGGAAGCATTAATTGTGCCGGCTATAACTTGTCTTGCTTCCTCGAGCTTAACTCTTGTGTCTTTTGAAAAATTATATATTCCTGATGGGTTCCCATAATATTGCTGAAAAAATGGTTCCATTGCCTGCTTTGCTGCGCTGCATACCTTTGTTGTTGCTGCATTATCTAAATATATCATTGGCATATCTCCTTTATTGTGCAATCTGTTATTGCTTATGTATTATTTTTGAATGCATTATGTTTTGAAGATAATTACCTCTTGCTATGTATATTTAATTTTTTTTAGAATAAATTTTATAAATAGACATTATGGTCCTTTGCATGTTTTTCGAAAAATATTTGTCGTCAAAATCTAACTCAAAAAAAATCATTATTAAAGGAACACTGATTTTAACAGTTGCTTCTCTAGTCAATCGTGGCATAGGCTTTTTATATAGAATATTCCTGTCAAAC
>CAZWAG010000084.1:0-5894 GCA_964631845.1 uncultured Eubacterium sp. | reverse complement strand
CTTCTTTGGACATTTTTCTGCGCATGCACCACATTGCTGGCATTTATCCTGCTCAATTGTTGCAAGGTTAAAACCGAAATCAATTGCATCATGTGGACAGTTCTTCGCACAAAGTCCACATCCAATACATCCGACGCTACATGACTTCATAACGTCTTTTCCTTTGTCCTTAGAGCTACATTTTACCATGTATTTTGTGTTTGCAGGGATAATTGAAATAAGCCCCTTTGGACAAGCATTTACACATTTTCCACATGCTTTACACTTCCCCGGATCAACAATTGCTTTTCCGTTTTCAATATGTATAGCATCAAACTCACATACCTTTACGCATGAGCCCAAGCCTAAACATCCATAGCTACAAGCCTTTGCTCCACCTCCGGGAATATTTGCAGCATCCTGACAGGACATGTTACCATAATAATTATATTTGTTTTTTGAACTGTCACAGTCACCGTTGCAGGCTACATAAGCCATTTTGGGTGTAACAGATGCTTCAACACCCATTATTTCTGAAATTATCTTTGCCACAGGAGCTCCGCCAACCGGACAGGCCGCCGGATCTGATTCTCCTTTTGCAATTGAAGCAGCCAAGCCGTCGCATCCTGGGAATCCACAACCACCACAATTGTTTCCGGGAAGTGCTTCCCTAATAGCCACTTCTTTTTCGTCTACTTCAACAGCGAGAAACTTTCCCGCTATACATAACGCAATACCAATGATGAGGCCAACACCACCAACGATTGCTACTGCATACAAAATACCTGTTATTGTATTAACCGCCAATATCATGTCTTACCTCCTTATATTACTCCAGTAAATCCGGTAAATGCTATTGCCATAAGACCGGATGCCAACAATACCATAGGTGTTCCCCGGAAAGGTTTAGGTATATTATTGTTTTCTGACTTTTCTCTGATACCTGCCAATATGACAATTGCAACTAAAAATCCAATCGATGTTCCAAGTGAACATGCCATACTTTCTGAAAAATTGTATCCATTGTCAATATTTGAAATTGCAACACCAAGTACAGCACAGTTAGTTGTAATCAAAGGAAGATAAACACCTAACGCCTGATACAAAGGCTTTACAAATTTCTTTAATATCATCTCAACAAGCTGAACCAGCGCAGCAATTACAAGAATAAATACAATCGTCTGTAAATATTCCAAATCTAATGGTGTGAGTATTGCATAATATATTCCGTATGTAACACCGGATGCAATCATAATTACGAAAATAACTGCGGCTCCCATACCGGCTGCTGTATCTGTCTTTTTAGATACTCCAAGGAATGGACAAAGTCCTAAAAACTGGCTCAATACAACATTGTTAACCAACGCTGCACCAATTGCTATCAACATACAATTAACCATTTATTTGCCCTCCTTTTCATCTTTTTCACAAGCTGTATAATCGCTTCCACATCCTGTGCATCCTGCACATCCCTGTTCACACTGAAGCTTTCGAGGCTTCTTGCCCTGTCGGTCTCTGATGTAATTTTGCACCGCAATAAGAACAGCCAACACAAAGAATGCTCCAGGCGCCATGACAAATATGCCGATGCCGTCCCAGTTAGGAATATTTATGCCTAACAATGTACCGGCACCTAATATTTCTCTAAATCCACCGAGCAGGGAAAGTGCAACTGTAAAGCCGAGTCCCATACCTATACCATCAAATGCAGATAAAAGAACGGTATTCTTTGATGCATAGCTCTCTGCTCTACCCAAGATAATACAGTTTACTACGATAAGTGGAATATATATTCCAAGTGATGCATTAAGGGATGGCAAATATGCTTCCAGCAAAAACTGCAATATAGTTACAAAGCTTGCTACAATTACGATAAACGCCGGAACTCTTACGCCATTTGGAATAATCTTTCGAAGCAATGAAACTACTATATTTGACATGACCAATACTGCCATTGTACTAAGTCCCATTCCGGCACCATTAATTAATGATGATGTGACGGCAAGTGTTGGACACATACCTAAAACTAATACAAAAGTTGGATTCTCTTTAATAATACCGTTATATAAACGTTCTAAATATTTAGTCACTGATATCACCTCCAAACTTGATGCAGTACACGTCTGCACATACAATAGCTGCATTTACACCATGTGTTACAGCGTTTGAAGTGATTGTCGCGCTACTTATTGCGCTAATTTCATTATCCTTTGTTGCACCGGCTTTATTATATACAAAATAATCCACCTGCTTGTTAGCAAACTGATCAACGAAAGAAGCTTCCTTTGCCTTCATTCCTAAACCCGGTGTTTCACTTAATGATAAGAATGAAACTCCATTGACAGTTCTGTCCGCAGCAATACCAACTGTCATTTGCAATGAACCGCCATATGCTTCGTTATCAGTCACTGTGATAATATATCCTATTTCGTTTCCCTCTGAATCTTTTGCAGCAACTACTTCATTTATTTCTGCATTAAATTCTTTTATAGTTGATATATTGTTATTCTTTTCAGTATCCAAAATATGTTCTTTAATAGTTGAATTAGCTTCTTTTAAATCAATGTCAACATTTTCAAAAGAACTCATTCCCGGCATAACCTGCTCGTATGCCGCAATTTTTGTCTTTTCCTCCTGCTTTGCTCTTGCATCAGAAGTTATATTATATACAAGTCCAAGACCTAATCCTGCCACTAACGTAATGGCAAATAATATCATTGTATCTTTAATAATTGTCTTCATATTACTTGCCCTCCTTTTTAACCTTAACAACACCAAATGCTTTTGGGATTGTGTACTTTTCAATTAGAGGCACTAATAGATTGCAGAATATGATAGCAAATGAAACACCTTCTGCATTTGCTCCGAATGCTCTGAATATTGCTGTAAGAACACCGAGACAAACACCATAAATATATCTTCCTCTTTGAGTGATAGGTGATGTAGAATAATCAGTTGCCATAAAGAACGCACCAAATATCAAACCACCACCACACAAATTCTGTGCAAGAAATACCGGGTCTGTAGTACCGTTAAATAACATAATGCAAACTGAAAATACTGCAATATATGTGAGTGGTATTCTCAAGTCAATAATTTTTCTGACAGTTAAGTATATTGCTCCAATCAAAAGAGCTATAATACTAGTCTCACCAATTGTACCGGCATGGTTACCGATAAACATATCTAGTAATGAAGATGAAGCTTCACCTGCATTTTTAAGTGCAGTAAGAGGTGTTGCTGAAGTTGCAGCATCTACTCCCTTTACATCTGTTGGATAAAACGCCGTCATATTTCCCGCAAAAGAAAGAGCTAAGAAACATCTTGCACCTAATGCAGGGTTCATAAAGTTCTGTCCCAATCCACCAAATAATTGCTTAACTACAATTATTGCAAAGGCTCCACCTAAAGCAGCCTTCCAATATGGGAATGTACAAGGTAAATTTAATGCCAATATCATACCTGTAACAATCGCACTGAGGTCACTTGTTGTGTTTGGTCTATGTGTAATTTTGTTGAAAATATATTCTGAAACAACACACACAGCAATAGTGTATACAATCAACATTAATGAGTGCATACCGTATTTAAAGCCAAATAAATTTGTGTAATTATAAATTCCAAATAAAGCAGCCGGAATCATGGCAATAATGACATCTCTCATAATAGACTGAGTAGTCATTTTAGCTTTGACATGAGGGCTTGATGATACATTATACATTTTATTCACACTTACCCTTTCTTCCTACGTTCTGCCTGAACTTTTCTTTTCATTGTTCTAACTGACTGTGTAATATTTCTATTAGCCGGGCAGTTAAAGTTACATGTACCACATTCGATACATTCCATACCATGCATTTTTATAAACGCATCCATATCATCTGCGGCAGCTGCCTGTGCTATTTTGGCACAAACAAGACCTTCAGGACAAACCTGAGCACATTTGCCGCAATTCAAACAATTTGTCATTGTTGCATGAGCAATCTCATCCTTCTTGAACGCAAGAAGTGCAGATGAGCCTTTAATAACCGGGACATCAAGACTAAACATTGCCTGCCCCATCATAGGACCACCGGACAATATCTTTTCTGTGTTTTCATCAATCCCGCCAGCTTCTTCTACAAGCTGCGCATGACTAGTTCCAAATGGGACAAGCAAATTACATGGATTAGCAACACCATCACCTGAGACAGTAACAATACGCTCTGTCAAAGGCTTGTGATATTTCACTGCATTGTAAACATTGTATACAGTATCGACATTATCAACGATACATCCTGCATCAGCCGGTAACATTGATGAATTTATTTTTCTTCCTGTAACCGCATATATGATATGTCGCTCAGATCCCTGTGGATACTTTGTCTTTAATGTTGCAACACTAATTCTATCTTCATTTGCAGTTAATTCTTCAAGCTTCGCTATTGCATCAGGCTTGTTATTCTCTACGGCGATTACACCCTTTGCATTGTCAAACAATTGCAAAATAATCTTCAAGCCGTCAATCACTTCCTGTGGCTGTTCCATTAATCTTCTATAATCAGACGTAATGTATGGCTCACATTCAGCTGCATTAACAATTACATAATCAATGCTGTCCTCATCCTTTGGTGTAAGCTTAACATTTGTAGGAAAGCATGCACCGCCTAATCCTACTACACCACAATCCTTGACAGCCTCTCTTATGTATTCCTTTGTCCAAGGTTGTGGTGCTGCCTCGTAAGAATACTCCTCGTACTGCCCGTCATTATCAATTATTATTGACAAAGCTTTGCTTCCGTTCGGCACAAGGCGGGCTTCAATCTTTTTGACAGTTCCCGAAACAGACGAATGAATATTTGCTGATACAAATCCTGCCGCCTCGGCAATAAGCTGTCCTTTGAGAACCCTCTCTCCAACCTCAACTACTGGTTTTGCCGGTGCACCAATATGCTGTGCTACCGGAATAACAACTTCTTCACCCGGCAAAATTTTTCTAACTGCTACATCCTTCGAAAGTTCTTTTCCGTCATAGGGATGAACTCCACCTTTGAAAGTCAGTATAGACATATTTCTACCTCTTTTCGTTATTTTGTTTTAAATCTGTTTGCGTTTCAAACAGATTTTATTATTCTACTTAAATCCCAAGTTATATAATAATACTTTTCGACATTTTCTTCAACAAAATGAGACTTTATTTTATTTTTAAAACCTATAAATATTTTCCAATTTATGATAAAATATCCATATGTTAATTTTTAGAGATAAAGCTGATGTGAAAATTGAATATCCAATTGAAGATTTAGGTGATAAATCCAAAATATTGTACTTTGATATCGAGACGACAGGCTTTTCAAGAAAGTATTGTAGTATCTACCTTATCGGCTGTATGTATTTCGTAGGTGATACTCCGATGTACATACAATGGTTTGCTGAAAACTATAATGATGAAGCAAATGTATTGATGGCATTTTATAAATTTATTAAAAATTACGATACATTAGTTCATTTTAACGGAAATGCTTTCGATATACCTTTTGTAAAAGAGCGTGGTTTAAAATACCGCCTGGATTTTGATTTCGATAGATTTAATAGCATAGATATATATAAACCTATGTCTAAACTTGCAAAGATTTTAAACCTTGAGAATTTAAAGCAAAAAACCTTTGAACAATATATTGGCATCCAGAGGTCTGATCCTTTTACCGGCGGAGATTTAGTTGAAGTTTATAAGCAATATGTCGTATCAAAGGATGAAAAATTGTTATTCCCCCTTCTTTTACATAACTGTGAAGATGTGTGGAACATGGGTATGTTGACATCACTTCTTTCCGTTGCAGATTTATTTAACGGAAAATTTGAAATTAAATCATATTCGTTTAATATTTTTTCGGATTTAAATGGCGACGAGAAAACTGAATTGTCAGTTAGTCTTA
>CAZWAG010000083.1:0-6070 GCA_964631845.1 uncultured Eubacterium sp. | reverse complement strand
AGAGTTGCATATAAAGGAAGTATTGAAGATACAGTATTCCAGCTTATGGGCGGTTTACGTTCAGGTATGGGATATTGTGGTGCTAAGGATATTGAAACACTCAAGGAAACTGGAAAATTCGTAAAGATTTCAGCAGCATCTCTGAAGGAAAGTCATCCACATGATATTCATATCACCAAGGAAGCACCTAACTATACTAGAGACAACTAAAAAAGTATGAATTTTTGTTGAAAAAGTATATTAATTTAATATTTTGTGTTAAAATAAAAGAGACTTTAAATAAAGTCTCTTTTATTATTATCTAAGAAGGAGAAGAACATTGGAAAACAAGGACATTGAAGTGACAAACAAAGGCACAGAAGAGATGACAGAAGGCACAGCGGACAAAAAATCATTGTTAAGCAGACTTGCTGTACCTGCGATAATAGTCTTGATTATAGCTGTTTTTGGAGGCATTGTATATTATGCAAAATTTATAAAACCAAGAACAGATATTGATAAAGAGGTTGGTTATAAGACAGAGGAATATATCACACTCGGAAAGACAACCGGGTTTGAATATGAAATAACACAGGAGGACTTTGACAAGTCAGTTAGAGAAGAAACAGATGCTTATGGTGAGGTTGACAGAGCTGCAAAGAGTGACGACCAGATTGATTTTAATTACACAGCATATATAGACGACAAAAAGGTTGAAGACTTATCAGCAACAGATGTCGAATTTGTTATTAATGAGGCTGAAGATGGAGTGTTTAAAAAGTTTGCAGATGCAATGTTAGGGCTCAAACCGGGAGATAAGACAAGCGTAAAAATTGACGGAAGCGAAGTTAATGAATTGTCAGCTTCAAAAACAAAGTATGATGGACAAACAGTTACATTCAAATTAAAGCTTGTGACAGTAAGTGAATTAGAGAGAGAAAAAGTTACAGATAAGTGGGTTATGGATAACTATAACGAGGATTATGGTCTAGAGACAGCTGCAGACTTCTATGAATGGATAAAAACATATCTTGAGGACGAAGCAAAGACAACTTTGTGGCAGAAGGCTGTAGATAAAGCTACAATGAGTGGATACCCACAGGAATTGTATGATGATATTGTCACAGAATTTACACAGGATGCAAATTACCAGGCCGATATGTTTGGTATGGAAACAGAAGATTACTTGATGAATTTCTGCAGATATACTGAAAAAACATTAGAAGAAGAATATTTAAACGAAGTTAAGTCAGAGCTTGTTATGTGGGCTATCGTTAAGGAGAAACACTTCGACACAACTTCTCAGGAAATCGAGGACAAATATGAAGAATTATATATTGACTGTGGCTATGATTCAGTAGATGCGATGAAAGAAGATTATAAAAAAGAAGAAATCAGAAAAGCTGTATTGTTAGATAAAACACAGGAATATGTATATGACAATTCTAATGTAAAGGAGAGCTTCAAGATACCAACAGAATAGAATGAGAGAGAGGGGTGCTTATGGACAAAGTAGCAAGAAGATTATTAACATGCTTAATCGTTATATCTATTGTTATGTCTATAAGTGTGCAACCGGTTGAAGCGGCCCGTTACAGACTAAATTATACCTATATGACATTGACAGGTGGATATAAGATTAGGTTATATGTTTCGGGAACATCAAAAAAGGTTAAGTGGAGCAGCTCCAACAAAAAGATTGCAACTGTATCCTCAAAGGGAACTGTTAAAGGGCTTAGAAAAGGTAGGTGTTATGTCTACGCAAAAGTAGGTGGCAAGAGATTAAAATGTAGAGTGACAGTAACTTCTAGCAAACCGGGAATTGACAACACTAACTTTTCAAGCAGGACATTAAATATGTCTTCGATAAAAATTAATATTCACAGAATTGGATTTAACTCAAATGGTGAGCCTTATTTGTCTAACAAAAAAGGATACTTTAGATTAAAGCTATTAAATAATTCAAAAAAAGTTAAATGGTATTCGAGCGACAAATCGATAGCTACAGTTAGCAAAGGTGTTGTCACAGCGAAGAATGTAGGAAAGTGTACAGTCACTGCAAAGGTTGGCTCAAAAAAATATAAATGTAGTGTTACAATTACAGATTTGAAATATGAGAAACACGTAGAGGCTCAGGAGATGCAGTATAATCTTATCTCTTTGGTAAATATAGAACGTGTAAAAAACAGAGTAAGACCTCTTAAGGTGAAATTAAGCCTTATCAAGGCTGCAAATATCAGAGTACTTGAGATTTTGCCTAAAAAATATACACACACATCAAATAATGATATGGTTACAGATGAAAATTTTTCTCATTATAGACCAAATAAATCATTATATTCTACAGTGTATAGTGAGGTTGGACTGAATAATGGAACAGAGTTTGGTGAAAATCTAGGTTATACAATCGACCAAATAACCAGTTTGAATGAATTCGCAAAAGAAAGCTACAATATATTTATGAAATCAGTTGCCCACAAGGAGAATATGTTAAGTCCGGAATATGACTATATTGGTATAGGATACGTTCGTCCTTATACTTATACAAGTGATAATGGGGCAACATATACAGTTGCTTTTTGGGCTCAGGAATTTTATACAATTTAGGTTTGACATTATAAATTAGAATGTTATAATCAAATAAGATAAAACGATGACGAGACGAGTAAGTTATTTGAAGGGTTACAGAGAGAGATGCCTTAGGCTGTGAGCATCTTACGGACGAATAACCGAAGACTACCTCTGAGTGGCTCTAATCAAGCCCGGTGATTCCGTTATAATCATATGAGAGGCTATATTAATTATAGCAATCAGGGTGGAACCGCGTATTTTACGTCCCTGTTTATGGAAACATAAACAGGGACTTTTTTATATCATAGGAAATTCTTTCGAATTTCCTATGATATAAAAACGCTCCGCTAAGGATGCGCACTCGCGCGTAAGGAATTATGTCGCAAAAGCGACCGCGCTCGGCGCGAGAATCTCGCAAGCGAGATTCTATCTTATTATAAAAGGAGAGATATTATGAAGATTACATTAAAAGACGGATCGGTAAGAGAATATGCTGAGGCAATGACAGTCAATGATATTGCATTTGACATTGCTGGTGGTCTCGGAAGAGCAGCATGTGCAGGTGAAGTAGATGGAGAGGTTGTTGATTTGAGAACAACAATCGACAGGGATTGTACATTAAATATCCTCACATTTAAGGATGAAGCAGGCAAGGCTGCATACAGACATACTGTTTCACATGTAATGGCAGAAGCAGTTAAAAATCTGTATCCGGATGCAAAGCTTGCAATCGGACCATCAATTGACACAGGATTTTACTATGACTTTGATGCTGAGTCATTTTCCAGAGAAGATTTGGATAAAATCGAAGCAGAGATGAAGAAAATCATAAAAAAGGGAGCCAAGCTTGAAAGATTTACACTTCCAAGAGAAGATGCAATCAAATATATGGAAGACAGAAATGAGCCATATAAGGTTGAGCTTATTAAAGATTTACCGGAGGATTCTATCATTTCATTTTATAGTCAGGGTGAATTCGTAGATTTATGTGCAGGTCCTCACCTTATGAGCACAAAGAATATTAAAGCGTTTAAGCTTATTTCATCTTCAATGGCATATTGGAGAGGTGATGCAAGCAAAGCAAGACTTCAGAGAATTTATGGTACAGCCTTTGACAATAAGGATGAATTGAATGATTATCTTCAGTCACTCGAGGATGCAAAGAATAGAGACCACAACAAGCTTGGACGTGAAATGGAATTGTTCACAACAGTTGATGTTATAGGTCAGGGTCTTCCTTTACTTATGCCAAAGGGTGTAAAGATGATTCAGAAGATGCAGAGATGGATTGAAGACTTAGAAGATAATGAATGGGGTTATATGAGAACAAAGACTCCGCTTATGGCAAAGTCAGACCTGTATAAAATTTCAGGTCATTGGGATCATTACAAGGACGGTATGTTTGTTCTTGGAGATGAAGAGAATGATAAAGAAGTATTCGCACTTCGTCCAATGACATGTCCATTCCAGTATTATGTATACAAATCCAGTCAGAAGAGCTATAGAGATCTCCCATGTAGATATGGTGAGACATCTACATTGTTTAGAAATGAAGATTCCGGAGAAATGCACGGTCTTACAAGAGTTCGTCAGTTTACAATTTCAGAGGGTCATTTGATTGTCAGACCTGATCAGATGGTGGAAGAATTCAAGGGATGTTTGGCCCTTGCTAAGCATTGCTTACAGACATTGGGATTAGAGGAGGATGTAACATATCATCTTTCAAAATGGGATCCTGATAATAAGGAAAAATACATTGGCGAACCGGAAGTTTGGGAACAGACAGAAGAAAGTATTCGCCAAATCTTAAGAGAATTGGATATTGATTTTGTAGAAGATGTGGGAGAAGCTGCATTCTACGGGCCAAAGGTAGACATCAATGCATCAAACGTATATGGTAAGGAAGATACAATGATTACAATTCAGTGGGATGCTTTGCTTGCAGAACAGTTTGATATGTATTATGTAGATGAGAATGGTGACAAGGTTAGACCATATATCATTCACAGAACATCAATCGGATGCTATGAAAGAACTTTAGCGTGGTTAATTGAAAAGTATGCAGGAAAATTCCCAACATGGTTATGTCCAGAGCAGGTAAGGGTACTTCCTATTTCAGAAAAATATTCTGATTATGCGCAGAAGGTTGCCGATGAGCTTAAAAAGAAAGACGTTGACGTAACAGTAGACAATCGTTCAGAAAAGATTGGTTACAAGATTCGTGAAGCTAGAATGGACAGACTTCCATATATGTTGGTAGTAGGACAGCAGGAAGAGGTTGATGGCACAGTTTCTGTTAGAAGTAGATTTGCCGGTGATGAAGGCGTAAAGCCATTGGCAGAATTCATTGATCAAATCGTAGAAGAAATCGAGACAAAGGCAATTCGTAAAATAGAAGAACAGCCAAATCAAAAATAATTTTTGAATAAAAGTTTAAAAATCGCCCCATACTAATTGTATCGGATTTCCGAAATAATTAATGTGGGGTGATAATATGCCAAGATTAAGTTGTACAGTAAAGAATTGTTATTACAACAAAAGTTCAAAATGTTGTCGTGAAGAGATTGATGTTCACGGGCACGAAGCTACAATGACAGATGCAACATACTGTAGTAGCTTTAAAGAAAAGCTTGATGGGACAACAGCTAAGAATGAACACACAGACAATGCTCCTGAAAATGCATTAGATGTAAAATGTGAGGCTGTAAAGTGTGTGTTTAATGACAATTCAAAATGTCATGCAGATAGAATTACAATTGAAGGCAATGGAGCAAAGCATGAAAGCCAGACAGAATGCGGAAGCTTTAGATGCAGTAACAAATAATTAATAAGATTTGGTCAAATAATTAATAATATTTGTTGACAAAACTGAATATAAATGATATTATATCTGCGTTGTAAAAAGAAAGCAGAGTATCCACTCTCACCCAGACACATGTAGGTGATTCGAGGTTCATTATTTTAACAGCGGTATTTTATCGTGTTTAGTATGTTATTTTAGTGGATAATCTGTTGATTATCCACTTTTTACGTTTATTGAGGAGGTGCACTACTATTAGCGATTTAATGATTAATGAGCAGATCAGAGACAGAGAAGTTCGTCTGATTGGCGAGAATGGGGAACAGTTGGGAATCATGTCTTCCAGAGATGCATACAAACATGCTCAGGAAGCAGGACTGGATCTGGTGAAGATTGCACCGACGGCTAAGCCACCGGTTTGCAAGATTATCGATTACGGAAAATATCGATATGAGATGGCCAGAAAAGAAAAAGAAGCGAAGAAAAAACAGCGTACAATTGATGTAAAAGAAGTTCGTCTGTCTCCAAATATCGATACAAACGATTTGAATACTAAAGTAGGTGCTGCCAGAAAGTTCATTTCCAAAGGAGATAAAGTAAAAGTTACTTTGCGTTTCCGTGGTAGAGAAATGGCACATATGCAGAGTAGCAAATACATTCTGGATGAATTCGCAGAAAAATTGTCTGATATTGCGGTTGTAGAGAAAGCACCGAAAGTGG
>CAZWAG010000082.1:0-6267 GCA_964631845.1 uncultured Eubacterium sp. | reverse complement strand
AGCAGACAAAGGCTGTATTTGATGAAGCAACAAATGAATGGGTATTAAACGGTTCTAAATGCTTTATCACAAACGGTAAGTACGCAGACGTTTACATCGTTATCGCTGTAACAGGTAAGGTTGAAAAGCGTGGTAAGATGATGAAAGAAATTTCAGCATTCATCGTTGAAAAAGGAACACCTGGATTTACATTCGGTACAAAGGAAAAGAAGATGGGTATCCGTGGCTCAGCTACATACGAATTAATCTTCGAAGATTGCCGTATTCCAGCAGAAAACTTACTTGGACAGAAGGGTAAAGGCTTTGGTATCGCTATGCACACACTTGATGGTGGACGTATCGGTATTGCTGCTCAGGCTCTTGGTCTTGCAGAAGGCGCTCTTGAAACAACTATCGAATATGTTAAGGAAAGAAAGCAGTTTGGTAGATCAATTAGTGCATTCCAGAATACACAGTTCCAGTTAGCAGATATGGCTACAAAGGTAGAAGCTGCTAAGTTATTAGTATATAAGGCTGCCAGAGCAAAAGATACACAGAAGAACTACGGTTTTGAAGCTGCTCAGGCAAAATTATATGCAGCAGAGGTTGCAATGGAAGTTACAACTAAGGCTGTTCAGTTACACGGTGGTTATGGTTATATCAGAGAATATGACGTTGAAAGAATGATGAGAGATGCTAAGATTACAGAAATCTACGAAGGTACTTCAGAAGTTCAGCGTATGGTAATCTCTGCTAGCTTATTAAAGTAATTAGGAGGTACTAATCGTGAAAGTTATCGTTTGTATTAAACAGGTACCTGATACAAAGGGTGGAGTTAAGTTCAACCCGGATGGTACATTAGATAGAGGTGCAATGCTTACAATCATGAACCCAGATGATAAGGCTGGTCTTGAAGCAGCACTTAGATTAAAAGATCAGTACGGTGCTGAAGTTACAGCTATTACAATGGGTCTTCCAAAGGCTGAAGATGTTCTTCGTGAAGCTATGGCTATGGGCGCTGACAAGGGAATCTTAGTAACAGATAGAGTTTTAGGTGGTGCTGATACTTGGGCTACATCTACAACACTTGCTGGTGCTATCAGAAATATTGAAGATTATGACATTATTATCACAGGACGTCAGGCTATCGATGGTGATACAGCTCAGGTTGGTCCACAGATCGCTGAACATCTTGGACTTCCGGTTATTTCATATGCTGAAGGCATTGAAATCGAAGGAGATAGTGTTATTGTAAAGAGAATGTATGAAGACAGACATCATATGGTTAAGGTTCAGATGCCGGTTCTTATTACAGCTCTTTCAGAATTAAATGATCCTAGATATATGACTCCAGGTGGAATCTTCGATGCTTGTGATGCTGAAATCACAACTTGGGGTAGAGCAAACTTAGTTGATGTTAATGATGGAGATCTTGGTCTTATGGGTTCACCTACAAAGATTGCTAAGGCTTCAGATAAGGTTAGAAAGGGAGCAGGCGAAAAGGTTGTTCTCGACAGCCCTGAAGAATCAGTTGAATACATCATGGACAAATTATTGACAAAGCACGTTATTTAATAGAGAGGAGATTATAATTATGCAGAACATTAATTTAGAAGATTATAAAGGCGTATATGTCTTCGCTCAGCAGGTAGATAACGAATTAAGCGGAATCGCTTTAGAATTACTTGGTGAAGCAGGAAGACTTGCAAAACCATTAGAAACAGAAGTAACAGCAGTACTTCTTGGTTCAAACGTAGGTAACTTAGTAGATCAGTTAGCTGAATACGGCGCTGACAAAGTTATCGTTGTTGATGACAAGGAACTTGAAACATACAGAACAGAACCATATGCTCAGGCTTTAACAGCAGTTATCAATGAATTCAAGCCGGAAATTATGTTAGTTGGTGCAACAGCTATCGGTAGAGATTTAGGTCCTACAGTATCAGCTAGAGTTGCTACAGGTCTTACAGCTGACTGTACATTATTAGAGATTGGTGATTTCCCAATTAACCCAATTCCTGGAAAAGAACAGAAGCACAATCAGCTTCTTATGACTCGTCCGGCTTTTGGTGGTAACACAATCGCTACAATCGCATGTCCTGACCACAGACCACAGATGGCTACTGTACGTGCAGGTGTTATGCAGAAGGCAGATCCAAAGCCAGGCGCAAAGGCAGAAGTTATTAACTTTGATGCTAAGCTTGAACCAAACAACAAGTATGTTGAAATCAAAGAGGTTGTAAAGGCAGTTTCTGAAACAGTTGACATTATGGACGCTAAGATCTTAGTATCAGGTGGACGTGGTGTTGGTTCAGCAGAAAACTTCAAGATTCTTGAAGATTTGGCAGAAGTACTTGGCGGTGAAGTATCATGTTCAAGAGCTGTAACTGATAACGGTTGGTTACCGGCAGACAGACAGGTAGGTCAGACAGGTAAGACAGTTAGACCTCAGGTTTACTTCGCAATCGGTATTTCAGGTGCTATTCAGCACGTAGCTGGTATGGAAGAATCAGACCTTATTATCGCAATCAACAAAGATGAAGATGCTCCAATCTTTGATGTTGCTGATTACGGTATTGTAGGCGACTTAAACAAGATTGTTCCACAGCTTACAGAAGCTATCAAGACAGCGGTAGCTAACAAATAATTACGATATAATTATTTCTACAATAAAAAGAGGGTGTAGATTATTCTACATCCTTTTTGTTTGGCTCTTTGTCAAGAGTGGGGATAAAAAAGATTTTAGACACAGCTGTGTACCGTTGGGCACAACTTTGTTTTAACTTTTATTATTGAAAAAATATGTAGGTTTTTGTTATAATAATTAAGGTTAAGATAATAAAAAGGAGAGAATTATGCTAGAAAAACTTTTTAAATTAAAAGAGAACAACACTAACGTAAAGACAGAGGTTGTTGCAGGTATCACAACATTTATGACAATGGCATACATACTTGCAGTAAATCCAAGCATCTTGAGTGCTTCAGGAGTGGACGCAACAGCTGTTCTTATTGCTACTTGTTTAGCATCATTTATTGGAACTATATGTATGGCTATGTTTGCAAATCTTCCATTTGCTTTGTCAGCAGGATTAGGTTTAAATGCATATTTTGCTTACACAGTATGTGGAACAATGGGATATTCCTGGCAGTTAGCTTTATTTGCTGTATTTGTAGAAGGTTTAATCTTTATTGTACTTTCTCTTACAAATGTCAGAGAAGCTATTTTTAATGCTATTCCACTTAGCTTAAAGAAGGCTGTTTCAGTTGGAATTGGTTTATTCATTTGTTTTATTGGACTTCAGAATGCAGGACTTGTCGTAGATTCTTCTACATTAGTTACAATTATTGATTTCCGTGCAGATTTTCACGGAGCAGGAATTGCCGCTTTATTAGCTGTTATTGGTGTTTTAATCATGTCAGTGCTGTACGTTAAAAAAGTTAAGGGTTCAATACTTATCGGTATAGTTGCAACTTGGGGGTTAGGAATAATCGCAGAGCTTACAAAGCTTTACGTTCCAAATCCGGATGCAGGCTTGTATTCAGTTATACCAAGCAACATTGTTTCATTTGACTTATCTGCTTTAGGTAAAACATTTGGTCAGTGCTTTAATTTAGATTTCAGCGCAGTTAAAGTAGTTGACTTTATCGTAATTATTTTTGCATTCTTATTTGTTGATTTATTTGATACATTGGGAACATTAATCGGTGTCAGCACAAAGGCAGGAATGCTTGATGAAGATGGCAAGCTTCCAAAAATCAAACCGGCATTGCTGTCAGATGCTATCGCAACAAGTGCAGGTGCAGTATTAGGTACATCGACAACAACAACATTCGTAGAATCATCAGCAGGTGTTGCAGAGGGTGGTAGAACAGGCTTGACAGCCGTTGTTACAGGATTCTTATTCTTAGTAGCTGTTATATTTGCTCCATTATTTACAACTATTCCGGCATTTGCAACAGCTCCGGCATTAATCTTTGTTGGATTTATGATGTTTAGTTCAGTAGTTGATATTGACTTTAGCGATGACAATTTGTTAGAAGCTATACCTGCATATCTTGCAATTATTGCAATGCCATTATTCTATAGTATTTCAGAAGGTATCGCAGTTGGCGTTATTTCATATGTGATTATTCATCTTGTTACAGGAAAAGGAAAAGATGTTAAGCCACTTATGTATATTCTTGCGGTATTGTTCATAATGAAATATATGTTTCTATAAAAATAATAATTATTAAATGTAAAAAATGGTGGTTTATTAAGCTACCATTTTTTTATATAATTAGAAAAGAATAAACGAACAACACTAGGAGGAAGCTATGCTATATAGAAATGGATATTCTCTATTAGGATATGGTTGTATGAGATTGCCTTCAAAATATGAAGAGTCAGAAAAACTCATCTTGAGGGCTATAGAGGATGGAATAAATTATTTCGATACAGCTTATGTATATAAGGGCAATGAGGAATTATTAGGAAAGATTATTTCCAAAAATAATTTGAGAGACAAGATGATTATTGCCACAAAGCTACCGGTTTATCTTGTAAACAAACCAGAAGATTTTGACAAATTTTTTGATAAGCAGTTGGAGAGATTGCAAACTGATTACATAGACAATTATCTGATGCATATGTTGCCGGATTTGCAGACATGGAACAGATTAAAGAATATGGGAATAGTGGAATGGCTTCAGAAGAAAAAGGAAAGTGGTCAGATTAAGCATATAGGTTTTTCATTCCATGGTTCTTCAGAGCTGTTTATTGAATTGCTGGATGCTTATCCTTGGAAATTCTGCCAGGTTCAATATAACTATGTTGATGAAAACTCACAGGCAGGCCGAAAGGGAGTAGAAGCAGCCTACGAGAGAAATATTCCTGTAATTATAATGGAGCCTCTAAGAGGTGGAAGATTAATAAACGGACTAAATGACAAGGCAAAGTCAATATTTGAGCAGACTGGAAAATCACCTGCCGAATGGGGATTGTCATGGCTGTATGAGCAGGAGCAGATAAGCTGTGTTCTGTCAGGTATGAACACGATAGATATGCTGGAAGAGAATATAAGAATAGCATCGCAGGAATGGAAGTTTAGCGGTGAGGATTACGAAGTAATCGAAAAGGTAAAAAAAGCAATCAACGGTGCAAAGAATATAGGCTGTACCGGATGCAGATATTGTATGCCATGTCCCAAAGGTGTAGATATTCCTGGAGCTTTTAGATGCTACAATACAAGCTATACAGATGGCTTTATCAGAGGCGAGACGGAATACGTAATGTCTATCCTTATGAAGGAACAGCAGGGACTGGTATCACAGTGTATAGAGTGTGGTAAATGTGAGAAGCATTGCCCGCAGGCTATACCTATCAGAAAGAACCTAAAGGTAGTAAAGAGAAGACTTGAAAGCCCAATATTTGTAATAATTAAATTTATATCAGATAAGTTTTACAAGAAATAAAAAATAGTCAAAAAATCACAGTCAAAGATTCACAATAGAATTGAATAAAAAATATATTTCAATTCTATTTGTCACCTTTTTGACTGTGATTTTTTGAAATACAATGTTTTCTGAGACAATATCAACTCTATGCTTAGATATTCGTTTGATATCATCTAACTCCAAATATACCTAACATTTTATCTTTCAGTAAAAATAAGAGAAGCAGATAAAAAACAAACATACAAAAGTATCAAAATTTTATCTTTCAGTTAAAATTAGAAAAGAAGATAAAAACAAACATACAAAATTTTATTTTCCGGTTAAAATTGGAAAAGAAGATAAAAACAAGCATACAAAAGTATCAAAATTTTTATCTTTTAGTAAAAATAAGAGAAGTTGATAAAAGATGAAATGTCAAACAACTAAAGAAAAGAAACAGACCTGCATTATGATAGCCAATGCAGGTCTGTTTCTTAGGGGATTTTTTGTATCCCTCTTTGTTACTGTATGATTTCCGTATCATCCGGCATAACTAATGCCAGAATAATATAAACTAATAAGCTTGAGCCCCAAAGTATAAATAACAATACAAAAATAAGTCTTACAACAGTAGAATCCATATTTAAGTATTCGGCCAAGCCACCGCAAATGCCGGCAAGTTTTTTATCTCTTGTAGATTTGTATAATTTCTTTTTAGACATAAATTCTCCATTCCCCGCATATCTGCGGTACATATAGTAATGAAAATATTATTTAGTATTTCTTTGCTTCCTCTTCACCATTCATAACTCTAAGAGCACCCTGAGCTAAAGCAAGTAATTCATCTTCGCCAGGATAAATAGTAATAGGAGC
>CAZWAG010000081.1:0-6421 GCA_964631845.1 uncultured Eubacterium sp. | reverse complement strand
ATTGCAGTTACAATATTGATGTTTGAAAATCGTAAGCTAGCGATTCCGGCATTTGTGTTAGCGTCATTAATTGCATTTAGCAGATTGTATTTGTATGTACATTTCCCGTCAGATATTCTTGGTGGCATTATAATGGGAGTGGCAATAGGAGTATTTGTTGAGCTTGTTGGAAATCGTGTGGTTCGGCTGATTCAAAGCAAAAGGCAATAACAATTATAACTTATTTTTTATATGATTGTGGTGTCGTTAGTTTCGGCCCCATAATCTGTATATTAAAGCTTCTCAAATTATTAAATCAACAGTAAATTCATACTAAATAAATATGAATTTGCTGTTGATTTTGATTTTACCCTAGTTTATACTCTAAGAAGAGGTGATAATTATGATGATTTCAACAAAAGGACGTTACGCTTTGCGCGTAATGCTTGATTTGGCAATGAATGATGAAGGAAAGCCAATCTCTTTAAAGGATGTAGCAGAGAGACAGAATATTTCTATGAAATACTTGGAGATGATTGTGTCTTTGCTCAATAAAAGTGGAATGGTAACATCCCAAAGAGGCAAGTCAGGTGGCTACAGACTTGCAAAGGATGCCAGTGAATATTATATCGGCGAAATATTGAGAGTAGCAGAAGGAACTCTTGCAACTGTTCAATGTCTTGAAGAAGGGGCACAGACGTGTGA
This sequence comes from uncultured Eubacterium sp., assembly GCA_964631845.1. GTDB lineage: Bacteria > Bacillota > Clostridia > Lachnospirales > Lachnospiraceae > Eubacterium_G. The sequence continues at coordinate 5,737 of CAZWAG010000081.1, read as the reverse complement.
GAGAGCGGACGCGTGCATAACGTTGCCATTATGGCGCAAAATGAATGATATAGTAAATGAATATATTGACAGCATTACTTTGCAGGATTTGATTGATAAGAAATTATAAAAAAATACAGTTGTGAAAAATCCACAACTGTATTTTTTTATTCCTACTTTAAATTAATTATTATTTAAACTGATGACTTCCAATAGAAAGTTTTGGAGAACTTACATATCTACTGAAAAATAAATAACCCTTCATATTTACATTCTTGCCATTAAGCTTTACAGTCTTGCTACCATTAAGTGTTTCCTTAGCTGCTTTAGTGCAACTTTTTGGAAGGGTACCTTTATCATATTTAGCAAGAGCTTTGTTTAACATACCATTTCTAGTAGGAGTAAACTGTCCTCTCTGATAAATAACTTTCTTTAAGCTGTTCGGAAAATCCTTTGATGAAACTCTGTTCATAACTACAATTCCAACCGCTTTCTTGCCGGCATACTTCTGATTTCCTGCTTCGCTATAAATAAGTGCAGACATAAGTCTTAGCTGAGAAGCTTTGTATCTGTTTTTAACTGTTACATTAACTAACGCATATATAGAGTTGTCAACTTTTGATCTAACTAATATAGTAGTAGAACCCTTTTTGATTCCCTTAACAACACCTGTTTCAGAAACAGTTGCAATCTTTTTATTTGAAGTACTGTATGTATATTGATTTATCTGAGTTGTATTTAATTTTAAAGTAGTTTTTAACTTGAATGTCTTGTTTACCTTTACTGTCTTGTTAGAAGAGATAAATGTCTTTGGTGCAACAGTTGATATCTCTGTGTTAGCTTCAACAGTTGTCTCTTCGGAAGTAGTAGTTGTTTCTTCATTTGTATCAGCGCTTACCATTACTGTAAATGATGCACACATTATAAAGATTAACAAAAGTAAACTATATAATTTACGCTTCAAAACAACCTCCTAAAATTTTTACAAATTTGTTACATGAATATTACGGTTATTAATAATGCCAAAAAAAATGTAATTTGTCAACCCCACCAATGTAACAACCTTTATTTTCCATGTAACAAAAACGCAAAATATTCTATTGTGATTGAAAAAATTACGCCTGTATATACTATATATGGTAGAAACAAAATAGTAATAAATAAATGTATAAAAATATATTTACAAAAAATAATGTTCGGGTTATAATCCTAGTGAAAAGGTAGGAATAAAAAGGAGGTAATGCAATGTACATTTATGCAGACAATGCAGCTACAACAAGAATGAGTGAAGTAGCTATCAAAGAAATGACAGATGCTATGAATAATATATATGGAAATCCATCAAGTCTTCACACTGTCGGGCAGAAGGCGGCAGAGCAGCTTTTAAAAGCAAGAATAGAAGTTGCAAAAATATTGGGAGCAGATTTTAAGGAAATATATTTTACTTCGGGAGGAAGTGAAGCGGACAATCAGGCGATTGTCTCTGCTGCCAGATTTGGCGCATCAAAAGGCAAGAAGCATATTATATCTTCTCCTATAGAGCACCATGCTGTGTTGCACACGCTTAATAAATTAGAAAAGGAAGGATTCGAGATTACGTTGTTGCCGGTTGGCGTTGACGGAAAAGTTAGTCCCAAAAGTGTCGAGGAGGCAATAAGAGAAGACACAGCACTTGTTACTATTATGTACGCAAACAATGAAATAGGAACGATTGAGCCAATTAAGGAGATTGGCGAGATATGCCAAAGAAAGGGGGTTCCATTTCACACTGATGCGGTCCAGGCAGTTGGGCACATTAATATTAATGTAAAAGAAGAAAATATCGATATGTTATCTCTTTCGGCACACAAATTTCACGGACCAAAGGGTGTTGGAGTTTTGTACTGCAATAAGAAAATACCACTCACAAATATTATTGAGGGTGGTGCTCAGGAGAGAGGAAAACGAGCTGGGACAGAAAATCTTCCTGCAATTTTAGGAATGGTTGCAGCATTAAAAGAAGCAGTAAATGGAATCGAAGAAAATACAAAAAAAGAAATTGAAATGAGAGACAGACTTATTAATGGCCTGTCACAGATAAGTCATTCGGCTCTTAATGGTGACAGAAAAGACAGATTACCCGGAAACGTACATTTTTGCTTTGAGGGCATAGAAGGAGAGTCGTTGCTTCTATTATTAGATAGCAAAGGAATCGCTGCCTCATCCGGATCGGCATGTACTTCGGGTTCACTAGACCCAAGCCATGTATTATTAGCAATTGGCAGACCACATGAAGTAGCTCACGGTTCTCTGAGACTGTCAATAGATGCGGGCATCACAACAGAGGAAGTGGATTATATCATAAAATCTGTCACAGAAGTCGTTGACTATCTTAGAAATATATCACCGGTATGGGAGCAATTAGAGAGAGGAGAAGTTGAACATGTTATATAGTGAAAAAGTAATGGACCATTTTATGAATCCAAGAAATGTAGGAGAAATAGAGGATGCAGACGGTGTTGGCGAGGTTGGTAATGCTAAGTGCGGAGATATTATGAAAATTTATCTTAAGATAGAAAACAACATCATAACAGATGTAAAGTTTAAAACATTCGGATGTGGCTCTGCTATCGCAAGCAGTTCAATGGCGACAGAGCTAATAAAAGGAAAGCCAATCGAAGAGGCTTTGAAGCTATCAAACAAAGCAGTAACAGAAGCCCTCGACGGACTCCCAACACACAAAATACATTGCTCAGTCCTTGCTGAGGAAGCTATAAAAGATGCTATAGAAGATTTCTACAAAAAATACCCTAATGGAAAATAAAGTCACAAATGTTAAATTTTTAATTCTTTGAAGAAACTAACAATAAATAGAATTAAAGTGTCAAATGATTACTTATAAAACGGTGCAAGTTTAAGTACTCAAAATGAAATTTACAAAAGAATATATTTCCAAAAGAATATATTTCCAAACTATAGGCAGTTGGACGCAGGTTTTTCGAGCATAGCTACTTCACTCGGAGCTCTGTTTGAACCCGTTAGGGCGAGTTTGCGGAGAGTGAAGTTAATAAGCGGCGCAGAAAAACAAGGACAACAACGTGTTTGGAAATATATCTTTTCGCAAATTCATTTTGGGTATATTTAAATGCACATTTTACAAATAATTATTTGACACTTTATTCAAAATGTGTAATTATCTGTTAGTTGCATTAAAAAGTATAGATGTTATAATTAAAAAGTATTAATGATATAATTAGAAATCATTAATGAAAAAATTAGAAACGTAGAATTTTACTATAGGAAGAAAAGGATAATATATTTATGATTAAAGATATTCAGGAACAGATTCTTAAGTTAAAGAAAGAAAATGATATTTGTATTTTGGCACATTGCTACCAGAATCCGGAAATTTTGGAGGTTGCTGATTTTACAGGTGACAGCTACGCATTGGCAGTCAAGGCTTCGCAGGTTAGTAACAAGACCGTTATTATGTGTGGTGTTAAATTTATGGCTGAGACCGTGAAAATTTTGTCGCCGGACAAGAAGGTCATTCTTTCAAATCCTGATGCCGGCTGCCCTATGGCAGAACAGATGGACAAGGAAATGATTGAACAGGTAAAGGAGTCTTATCCGGACTACACAGTGGTTGCGTATGTAAATACAACAAGTGAGTTGAAGACGGTTTGTGATGTTTGTGTCACATCATCATCAGCGCTTACTATTTGTAATAAGATAGAAAATGATAAGATTTTATTTATACCGGACTGTAACCTCGGTGACTGGATTGCAAAGCAGATTCCTGACAAAGAATTTAAGCTTTTAAATGGTGGATGTCCAACACATGCCCGTATGAGTGAAAAGGATGTTGAAAAGGCAAAGAGCCTTCATCCGGAAGCATTGTTTTTGGTACATCCGGAATGTCAGCCAAGTGTAGTTAAACATGCAGATTATGTTGGCTCAACTACCGGAATTATGAATTTTGCCAAGGAAAGTGACGCAAAGGAATTTATCATCGGTACAGAAAACAGCATAGTTACACATCTTCAGATGGAATGCCCTGATAAAAAATTCTATCCATTGTCAAAGGATTGTATTTGCCACAATATGAAAGCGACAACATTGACAGATGTACTCAACTGCTGCAAGGGCGAGGCTGGTTTAGTTATCGAGATGGATGATGATACACGTATTAAAGCTAAAAAGTGTATTGATGAAATGATAAGATTAGGATAAAATTACTCAGGGGGTTGCATTGGCAGCCCCCTATTTTGTATTTGAAAAAGGCTTTCACTTTGTATTTGTACCCAAACCGGGATTGAAAGTATTTTGATTGAAGCATTAGGAGGAATATTATGAGCAAGGTGCTTGTTGCAATGAGTGGCGGCGTAGACAGTAGCGTGGCTGCCGCATTTATGAAAGAAAAAGGGTATGACCCTATAGGGGTTACAATGAAGCTTTATGACAATGAGGATATAAATATATCTAATGAAAAAACCTGTTGTTCATTAAGCGATATAGAGGATGCCAGAAGTGTGGCATTTAACATTGGATTTCCTTATTATGTATTTAATTTCAAGAGTGAGTTTAAAAAGTGTGTTATTGACAAGTTTGTTGGATGCTACAAATGTGGAATGACACCAAATCCATGCGTTGACTGTAACAGGTATTTGAAGTTTGCTGAATTATATAGGAGAGGTCAGGAACTGGAATGCGAATATATTGTGACAGGTCATTATGCAAGAATAAGATTTGACGAAGAAACAGGCTTGTATCAGTTGCTTACCGGAAAGGATGATTCCAAGGATCAGAGCTATGTGTTGTATCATTTGACACAGGACCAGCTTAAGCATACTATGTTTCCGCTTGGGGAATACACAAAGGAAGAAATAAGAAAAAAAGCCCAGGAGTATGGGCTCTTAAATGCAGAAAAGCATGATAGTCAGGATATATGCTTTATTCCTGATGGCAATCACAAGAAATTTATTGAAGAGTATACGGGAGAAAAGATTGGACCGGGTAATTTCTTAGATATAAACGGTAAGGTTATAGGAAAACACCAGGGATATTACAGATACACTGTCGGTCAGAGAAAAGGAATCAATGTAAATCGTGACGGAAAGCATTATGTGCTTGAAATCAGACCTGAAACAAATGAAGTAGTAGTAGGTAGAAACAAAGATTTATTTACAACTACCCTTGTGGCAGATGATTTCAATTGGATATCGGGAATAGCACCGGTTAAACCTATAAGAGTACAAGGAAGAACAAGATATCATCAGGCTTTGGCTGATGCTACAGCAACTGTCCGAGATGACGGAACTGTAGAGGTTGTGTTTGATGAGCCACAGAGAGCTATAACAAAGGGACAGTCAGTTGTTTTGTATGACGGTGAAGTTGTTATCGGCGGAGGAAGAATTATAAAAAATTAAAAACCTATTGACTTGGTAGGAAATAAGTGGTAATATCTCTATAACCTACTTACCGAGTAGGAATTAAAAATGAGGAGAATTAAGATGAAGGTTGCTAAGACATTTAATCAGAACAAATTGAAACTATACTGTTGTTGCACAACAAATGAACAGGACACACGAATGTGTTGTATGATGTAGTGTAAATAAATTTAGTTTAAATATTGGAGGATTAAAAATGTCAAATATAAAGAAAAGCGCAGCAGAATTGATTGGTAACACACCATTATTAGAAATAGAAAAATTTCAGGAAAAAGAAAATATAACTGATGCAACTATATATGCAAAGCTTGAGTACTTAAATCCGGCAG
>CAZWAG010000080.1:0-6780 GCA_964631845.1 uncultured Eubacterium sp. | reverse complement strand
GACGGCGACATTATTGAACAGGGCAATCACAGTGAATTGATGGAAAAAGATGGTTTTTATGCAGAACTTTATAACTCGCAGTGGAGCTAAAATATCGAAAACAACGTGTTTTAGAGATATAAAATTGCATGGCTGGATTATTTGCGATTGATGTATGATTATGCTATAATTATAGACAATAAAAAGGATGTATCTTATAGGATGCATCCTTGTTTTTGTGCACACGACGAGGAGGATGCATCGAGCTTGCTCGAATGCATTCGACGACCGTGATACAATACCGAAACAAGCGTAGCGGTTTCGGTGATTTTGAGGAGGAAATGATGGCAAAGGAAACTATTTGGTTAGTTGGTGTATCAGGTAGAATGGGAGCGGAATTATTGCGCCAGCTAAAGAAAAACAGCGATTATAAGATTATTGACACAGACACTGATGTTGATATCACAGATGTTGACGCAGTTGAGCAGGCAATGGATATCTACAGGCCAAATGTAGTAATCAATTGTGCAAGTATGTCAGATGTAGAAGAATGCGAAAAGGATATGGTACAGGCCTTCAAGGTAAATGCACTTGGTGCAAGAAATCTTGCGGCAGCTTCAAGACGAGTTAATGCAAAGATTATTCAGATATCTACAGATGACGTTTTCGATGGAATCAAAAGTGGAACATTGACAGAGTTTGATAATCCATGTCCAAAGACAGTATATGGCAAATCAAAGCTTGCCGGAGAAAACTATGTAAAGGAACTTAATCCAAAGCATCTGATTATAAGAAGCTCATGGGTGTATGGTGGAAATGGAAAAGACTATTTCTCATATGTTGCCGAGCACGGAAAGAACAATCAGGAGTTTGAGGCTCCACTTGACAAGATAAGCACTCCAACCAGTGCAAAGGAGCTTGCAAAATTTATTGTGAGCCTTATGGACAAGTCAGAGTATGGCATTTACCATGCATCATGCGAGGGTGTATGCTCAAGACATGAATTTGCAAAGACAATATTGGCAATGATGGGATATGACATAACACTTGCAAAGGGAATATTTTCAGAGAACAATAAAGGTCAGTCATCAACATTATTAGAAAATCTCATGATGAAGATGACAGAGGTGTATACTATGCCTCAGTGGCAGGACGCTTTAAAGGAATTTGTAGACAATTATAAAAATGATTAATGCGATAAAACGTTCCGAACAATTGCAGAGGTGTACAAGGGATTATGTCACAAAGACAAACCTACTCGGTGCGAGAATTATTTTTAATTATATATTGGAGGATAATATACATGAAAAATAAAAAGATGGGCCTTACAACCAAGATTTTTATTGGATTAATTGGAGGCTTAATATTAGGTGTTATTTTTAATTTATTTATACCTAATTCATATATAAGAGATACGATTTTTGTAGATGGAATATTTTACGTTATAGGTAATGGCTTCATAAGACTTATGAAGATGCTTGTAGTACCTTTGGTATTTTTCTCACTGATATGTGGCAGTTCGGCCATCGGAGATACAAAGGCCCTGGGAAAAGTAGGTGGAAAGACAATCGCTTTCTATCTTGCAACAACAGCGCTTGCTGTAACAGTAGCTATCTCTGTGGCTACATTAATTCGCCCGGGTATTGGCCTCAATATGGATTCAATAGAAGCTGGCGAGGTGACAGTGGCAGAAGATACTACAATGGTAGATACAATTTTAAATATAATTCCTGAAAACCCAATTGGCTCATTGGCAGACGGAACAATGCTTCAGATTATTTTATTTGCACTAATCGTAGGTGTATTGCTTGCAAAGATGGGCGAGAGAGCTGATATGATTTCAAATCTTATGAATCAGTGCAATGACCTTATGATGGAAATGACGAATATGGTAATGAAGCTTGCACCAATCGGTGTATTTTGTATGATTGCAAGAACATTTGCAAACCTAGGCTTTGATGCATTCGCACCACTTCTCAAATATATGGGAAGCGTTACATTGGGATTGGCAATTCAGTGCTTTGTTGTGTATATGATATTGCTGATGATTTTCACAAGATTAAATCCTATCAGGTTTATTAAAAAATTCTTTACGGTTATGGCATTTGCATTTTCAACATCAACATCAAATGCCACAATTCCGCTTAACATAGATACATTGGAAAGTAAAATAGGTGTTTCAAGAAAAATATCTTCATTTACAATTCCACTTGGTGCAACGATAAATATGGACGGTACATCAATAATGCAGGGTGTTGCCGTAGTATTTGCAGCACAGGCATATGGTATGCAGCTTGGCATAAAGGGATATATAACAGTTATTGCCACAGCAACACTCGCTTCAATCGGAACTGCAGGTATTCCTTCAGTAGGTCTTGTTACATTGTCGATGGTATTTACTGCAGTAGGACTACCGGTTGAGGCTATCGCACTTATCATGGGAATTGACAGAATTCTCGATATGCTTAGAACAGCAGTAAATATCACAGGTGATGCTGTGTGTACAACAATTGTTGCCCATCAGAACGGTGACCTAAATAAGGATGTATTTTATGCGGTGGAGGAGTAAATGAATAAAAAATTATTAATTTTAGTTGCCTGCATTTTTACTTTAGCCGTAACGGGTTGCGCTACAAAAAGTACAACTTCTAATCAAAGTACAGAAACAGTACAGCTTAACGAACAATATGTTGAGTCAATAAAAGAGCGAGGGTATCTTATTGTTGGATGTAAGACGGACGTGCCGGATTTGAGCTACTATGATGAAGTGTCAGAAACCTGGTCAGGTCTTGAGATAGAGCTCGCATATGAAACAGCTGCACAGTTGTTTGATGTAAATGCAGATGAGGCAAGAAAAAATAAGCTTGTAAAATTTGTGGATGTTACAGTTGCAGACAGAGAGGAGAAGCTGGAAAATGGCGACATAGACTGTATGATGGCCACTTACACTATAACAGACGAGAGAAAAGGAAAGTTTGATTTTTCAGACAGCTATTATACCGATTATATCGGTTTGATGGTCAAGAAGGCAAATACTGACTCGAATTCTCTTGGCAGTAAAGGAATTAAGACGGTGGCAGACCTTGATGGCAAATATGTCGGAGTACCTAGAAATGCTACAACAAGAGAAGACTTTTTGAGATACATTGATACGATGAACAATGTAAAGGTTTCACCAATATTTTGTGAATACGACAGCTATGAAAATCTATTCAAGGCTCTCAAAAATGGAAATATAGATGTTATGGCTGTAGATGTAAGCATATTGAATGGATATAATGACAAATCAACAACGATATTGTCACCAAGATTTGGCGGACAGCATTATGGTGTGGCAGTCAAAAAAGAAAATGCACAGTTACTTGAATATATTAATGCAGCAATAAAAAAATAATATTAATACAGCATTAAAAATAATATTAAAGGGGTAACAAAAAAATAATCGCTTTACATTTGAGTGAAGCTATGCTAATATATTTGGGTATGTTTAACCGACACGCAGTATTTTGCTACTCCAGCGGATACTACAGTGTCAGGGGATATTAAAATTTTAAGGAGGAAGTAACAATGATTACTAAGGAAATCAAAGCTCAGTTAGCAGCAGAATATGGTAAGACTCCAACAGACACTGGTTCACCAGCTGTTCAGGTTGCAATCTTAACATACAGAATTAAGGATTTAACAGAACATTTAAAGGTTAACAAGAAGGATCACCACTCAAGAAGAGGTCTTCTTAAGATGGTTGGTAAGAGACGTGGTTTACTTGACTACATCAAGAAAAACGACATCAACGAATACAGAGAGTTAATCGAAAAATTAGGAATTCGTAAATAATTACGAATCAATAATAAAAGACACCAAAAATGATATTCATTTTTGGTGTCTTTTATATCATAGTAAAAGATAAAGGAGGCAAAGCTATGAGTAAAATTAAAAAAATTGCTGTACTTACAAGTGGAGGAGATGCACCGGGAATGAATTCTGCAATACGTGCGGTAGTGTTTAGTGCATTTCATCAAAATGTTGAAGTGGTTGGTATACTTCGTGGATATGATGGTTTGATTGACTGGGAAACAAGACCATTGGATATTGACACAGTCAGAAATATTAACAACCAGGGTGGCACTATTCTTTACACAAGCCGAAGTGAAAGATTTATGCAGGAAGAGTACAGAATTCAGGCTGCAAATAATTTGAAAGAAAACGGAGTGGATGCCGTTGTTGCAATCGGTGGTGACGGAACACTTCGAGGAGCAATTGCATTTAAAGAACAGGGTGTAAACATGATATGTATTCCCGGTACAATAGATAGAGATATGGCTTGCTCCGAATATACATTAGGATTTGATACAGCTGTAAATACAGCGATGGAGGCGATTGATAAAATAAGAGATACATCAATTGCACACGGAAGATGCAGTGTAGTGGAGGTTATGGGAAGAAAACGTGGATATATTGCCTTGTGGGCAGGTATGGGAACATCAGCAGATGCAATTATTTTGCCTGAAAAATGGGATGGCAACTTTGATGCTGTGACGGATGCTATCAAAGCCCGTCATGCAGATGGAAGAGACAGCTATCTCGTAGTAGTGGCAGAGGGCGTTACAGATGCTCCGGAGCTTGCTCAGATAATTCACGAAAAAACAGGTATTGAATCAAGAGTGTCGGTGCTCGGTTATATTCAAAGAGGAGGACATCCAACTGCAAAGGACAGAATGTACGGTTCGCTCATGGGGGCCTATGCAGTTGAAATATTAAAGCAGGGAAAACAGAATCGTATTGTTGCGATTAAAAATGATATACTTATTGACTATGACACAGCAGAATCAGTAACGTTGCAGAACAACAATCTGGACTCATTCCAGTATCAGTTAAGTTTAATGTTGTCAGAATAGAAATAATACAAACATTAGCAGACGATTTATTCAATATATTCCAGGCAATCAGACAAATTGTTACTTACCTGCTCCCAATTGATTACATTAAACCAATCGTTTATATAGTCGATTCGTTTGTTATAATGCTTCAAATAATAAGCATGCTCCCACACATCAATGTTAAGTAGGGGATAAACATTTTGGGGCAGTGGAGTATCCTGATTTGCTGTAGTTACAATCTGAGGAGAACCGAAAGCGTTGCATACAAGCCACGCGTAACCGGAACCAAACACAGACATGGCAGCTTCGGTAAAGGCTTTTTTGAAACTTTCAAAATCACCAAAAGTCTGATTTATAAATTCTGACAGTAGGCTGGATATTTTATAAGTGTCAGGTGGTCCTAATATAGAAAAGTAAAATAAGTGATTATATATTCCACCGGCATTGTTTAGGATTGCCTGCCTGTTTTCCTCTGGTATGGCATTAGAATATAAAATAAGTTCGCCAATTGTGAGATTTTGAAATTGTGGCAATGCAGACAATAATTGATTTAAATTATCAATGTATGTCTGTAGATGTCTATCATGATGAAGCATCATTGTCTTGGTGTCAATGTAAGGCTCAAGCGCGTTATAGGCATATGGAAGTGGTGGATTGACAAATTTATAGGTTTGAATCAATATAAAAATCCTTTTTTATTTAATAATACTGTGTTTGAGATAGTTTTATTACTAATTTCATGTAGAAATGTGGTAGTATAGAAGAATGAAGGCTTAGAGAAAAATGTGGTAGGATGTTTAACAAAAGAATGAAGGTGAAAAAAATGTATAACGATATTGAATTAACTCAGATAATAGATAAATATTTTGATGAAAATGAGCCAAAGAAAGCAGAGCAATTTATGCTTGAACAGCTGGAAATAGCAGAAGCAGATGGGGATGATGGAATAGCTCTAAAACTTTTAAATGAATTGATGGGTTATTATCGCCAAACCTCAGAAAAGGACAATATGTTAGATGTCATTGATAGAGCACTGAAGCTATGTGACAAGATGAATATAAAGGATGACATTTTGTATGCAACGACAACCATCAACGTAGCAAATGCAAACAGGGCAATAGGAGAGCTTGAGACATCAGAGCATTATTACGAGATTGCGGAGAGAATGTACGATGACCTGATAGAGGCAAATGAGCTTGATGAAAATGATATGCTCGTTGCGGCATTGTACAATAATATAAGTCTTATGTATCAGGAAATGTCAGACTACCGGAAGGCTTTGAAATACTTGAAAAAGGCTCTTATGATTTCAACCTACAATAACGCAGAGTTTGAGGTTGCTATAACATATGCAAATATAGCAAATACATATATATTGGCAAAAAACTATGATCAGGCAGAGACTAATGCAAACAAATCAATTAGTTTATTCAAGGCGGCAGGAATCGTTGACCCACATTACTGCGCGGCACTTTCTGCTCTTGGAACATGTTATTTTGAAGAAGGTCAGAAAGATAAAGCCAGAAAAATATTTATGGATGCCTCAAATATAGTCGAGAATACATTCGGAAAGAACTCACAGTACAAGAAATTGCAGACAAACATTGAGATGTGCGGAGAGGAAAATGAAGAGCATCTCAGAGGAATAGAGCTTTCACAAAAATACTACGAACAACATGTAGCACCTATGATAAGTGAAAGGTTTGGATTGTATGAGTCAAAGATTGCCGTAGGCTTGGTTGGCGAAGGGTCTGACTGCTTTGGATTTGATGATGATATCTCAGTAGACCATGATTTTGGACCGGATGTGTGCATGTGGCTTGACGATGAAACGTACGAGGCAATAGGTAAAGAGCTTGCAGAGGAATACGCAAAGCTACCTCACACATTTATGGGACACACAAGAAATACAACAAAGACTGCA
>CAZWAG010000079.1:841-6854 GCA_964631845.1 uncultured Eubacterium sp. | reverse complement strand
AATGCATACCAATCATAGGACGTGTAAGACCATTTCCAATCTCTGTGATAGAAAGTGATGATGTATTTGAAGCAAAGATACATTCCGGCTTACAAATCTTATCTAATTCGCCAAATGTTGTCTTTTTAACTTCCATATTTTCAAATGCAGCTTCTACGATTAAATCACAATCAGCACATAAGTCCTCCTTAAGTCCTGGTGTGATGCTATTTAAAATACCGTCAACCTGCTCCTGTGTCATTTTTCCTTTTTCTACAAGTCTTGCATATCCTTTTGCAATCTTGTCTTTTCCACCTTCTGCCCATTCCTGCTTGATGTCACAAAGTGCTACTTCATAACCTTCAACCTGAGCAAAAGCCTTTGCAATACCCTGGCCCATTGTACCAGCTCCGATTACTCCAACCTTCATCTTTTTTTCCTCCTAAAAAACTATTTGTTTGCAAATGGAACAACCTTTAATTTCTTTTCCTTATCTTTTTCAAGGAAGTTGCCCATTCCTGCTCTCTGATCTTCTGTCTCAAAACAGCTACCGAATAATTTTTCTTCAATAACAAGTGCATCATCCATTGTAGCGTCAAGACCTTCGTTGATAGCTTCCTTACATGCTCTGACTGCGATAGGTGCATTCATAGCAATTCCGTTTGCCATCTTCTTTGCAGCATCCATAAGTTCTTCCTGTGGATAAACTGCATTTACAAGACCGATTCTGTAAGCTTCATCAGCCTTAATATTTCTAGCTGTATAAATCATCTGCTTTGCCATTCCAGGTCCAACAAGTCTTGCAAGTCTCTGTGTTCCACCAAAACCTGGTGTAATACCAAGACCAACTTCCGGCTGACCAAAGATAGCATTATCTGAACAGATTCTGATATCACAGCTCATTGAAATCTCACATCCACCGCCTAATGCAAAACCATTAATAGCAGCAATTACTGGAATTGGGAATGTTTCAAGCTTTCTGAAAACATCATTTCCCTTCTTACCAAAAGCTTCTCCTTCTTCCTTTGTAAGAGTTGACATCTCTCCGATGTCTGCACCGGCTACAAAAGATTTTTCTCCAGCACCTGTAAGAATGATTGCTCTTGTCTCATTTACATCGATAGAATCAAGAGTAGCATCTAACTCTTCAAGTACCTGGCTGTTTAAAGCATTGAGTGCCTTTGGACGATTGATAGTAAGGATACCAACATATCCTTCCTGCTCATAAGTAATGAATTCCATAACAATTCTCCTTATTTCTTATAAGTATTTATTTTGCTTATTACATAGCAATAACCACAGTGGGAAAATCCCACCGTGGTTTGTTATTATAATTAGTCACGTTCAACGATTGTAGTACATCCCATACCACCACCGATACAGAGTGTTGCAAGACCCTTCTTAGCATCCTGCTTCTGCATTTCGTGAAGTAATGTTACAAGGATACGACAACCTGATGCACCTACTGGATGTCCAAGTGCGATAGCACCACCGTTTACGTTAACCTTGCTCATATCGAACTTAAGGTCTCTTGCAACTGCTACAGACTGTGCTGCAAAAGCTTCGTTTGCTTCGATTAAGTCCATATCATCTATTGTAAGACCAGCCTTGTCTAATGCCTTTGTTGTTGAAGCAACAGGACCAATACCCATAACTTCAGGTCTAACACCACCAAGTGCTCCGGCAACGAATGTAGCCATAGGAGTTACACCTAATTCCTTAGCCTTTTCTTCACTCATAACAACTACTGCTGCTGCACCGTCATTGATACCTGAAGCGTTACCTGCTGTAACCACACCATCAGGCTTACCTGAACAGCAACGAAGTTTTGAAAGTGATTCAACTGTTGTACCGGCTCTTGGGCCTTCATCAGTATCAACAATAATTGTCTGCTTTCTTGATTTTACTTCAACTGGAACGATTTCGTCTTTAAACTTACCGGCTGCCATAGCTGCTTCACACTTCTGCTGTGAATTTGCTGAGAATTCATCTAATTCTTCTCTTGTAAGACCCCATTCATCAACAATGTTTTCAGCTGTAATCATCATATGGTAATCATTGAATGCATCTGTTAATGCATCGTTAACCATTGTATCTACGATTGTAGCGTTGTTCATTCTGTAACCAAAACGAGCCTTTGTCATAGCGTATGGTGCCATTGACATGTTTTCCATACCACCGGCAACAACGATATCAGCATCGCCAGCCTGAATCATCTGTGCAGCCATGTTTACACAGTTAAGACCTGAACCACATACTACGTTAACTGTTACTGCAGGTACTTCGATTGGAAGACCGGCATTGAGAGCTGCCTGACGAGCAACGTTCTGTCCCTGTGCAGCCTGGATTACACAACCCATATATACGTGGTCAACCTGATCTGCAGGAACTCCGGCTCTGTTAAGAGCTTCCTTAATTACAATAGAACCTAAATCTGCTGCAGGTACTGTGCTTAAAGCACCGCCCATCTTACCAATAGCTGTACGACATGCGCCTGCGATAACAACTTTCTTTGACATATTAAACATCCTCCGTCTTAAAATTTTAAACTGTTTATTAAATCGTTCTTATGGCTAAACAGTCATAAATAATTTAATACATACTAATACTCTTAAATAATATCATTATCATTATTTTACCGCAAGAAAAATAAATCTAAAAAGTATCACAAAAACAAGTAAAATAATTAATATTTTTAAGATTGTTATAATTTTAACAAATTATATTTTCTTTGTAAACAGTAAAACAAAAAAAATTGGCGAAAATTCGCCAATTTTTTATTTTGTAAACTGTTTGAATCATTTTTAATATGGATTTACTTCTACGCTACTATTGTCATCTGACAAAAATTGATCAGTTGTTGTTTTGTATTTGTCAATACCCTGGCACAATGCAACATACAATTCTGCATTTGTAATCTGGATGTATGGATTAACGTAGAAAATTCCCAAAAGACCACATGTAAATACCGAGAGAATATTCCAGCCTAAGAAAGAAAGATCAAGAACAAATGCGTTCCACTTATTTCCATTCATAAGCTCTTTACTAATTCTAAACGCTTCCTTGTATTCCATATCCGGATTCTCCGCCAAGATATATGGAATCATTCTATACTCATATCCCTTTATGATACCAGGTATAATAAACAAAAGAGTCCACAAAAATGTAAATAAATTCATAAGGAACATTGTCAAAACAACATTCATGTAGCCATGTGAGAATACATGCGCAACATTATTCATCGTCGCATCGCCTTTTCTGTTCTCAACAAACCATTTACAGCATCCAACCTGAAGTGGTGCAAAAATAAATATTGACAATAATAATAGTGCAATTAATATAGCAAAGAATATTATTAGTATTACAACTCCTGCACCAATAAAAACTCCTTTATATTGCTTAAAGAGATTTTGAAATTGATGAGAAAATGCTTGTATATCATTTTTTACATCGCTTTTTGAAAAATTATCCTTTCCATATGTTCCGTTGATAATGTCATCGACATAATCATCATCTTCATCATAATTGTCATAGTCATCATCAAAGATATCATCATAGTCGTCCGCTGAATCATCAGACAATACAGTATTTGTCATACTGGAGCCAGATGAAGAATTCAATCCACTTGTAGATGTACCGGCTCCTCCACCGGCAACAATAGAAAAGATTAGCGCAACTAATACGGCCCACCAATAATTCTTCTTTAAAATCTTTTTTGCATTTTCCTTTAATCTTACTCTATCAAACATATTTTCTCCTCTGCTAATATTTTACTTATTATATGTTTTATTACATATAGCGTGAATGACCACAATCTAATTAACACCTATATAGATTAGGGTGTCAAAAGGTCACCTTAATCCTATATATAAATACCGCCTACATTATAGCAGGCGGTAAAATATATGCCAAAATTATTTTACTTCATAAATCCAACCTTCCGGTGCTTCGATTTTGCCCATCTGGATACCAGTGAGTGTATCGTAAAGCTTTTTGATTGTTGGTCCCATTTCTTCCATTCCACTTGGGAAACAGATTTCTTCACCGTGGTCGTAAATCTTACCTACCGGTGAAATAACTGCTGCCGTACCACAGAGACCACACTCAGCGAAGTCTTTGATTTCTGAGAATTCAACCTCTCTGTGTTCTACTTCCATTCCAAGGTAATGCTCTGCAACATACATAATTGAACGGCGTGTAATTGAAGGAAGAATACTGTCTGACTTAGGTGTAACAAGCTTTCCGTCTTTTGTGATGAAAATGAAGTTTGCTCCGCCTGTCTCTTCTACCTTTGTACGTGTAGCTGCATCCAAATACATATTCTCTGAAAAGCCTTCTTCGTGAGCTCTTACGATTGGATATAAGCTCATCGCATAGTTAAGACCTGCCTTGATATGACCTGTACCGTGAGGTGCTGCTCTATCATAATCGCTAACCTTGATTGTGATTGGCTTTGCTCCACCCTTGAAATAAGGTCCTACAGGTGTAACAAATACTCTGAACTGATATTCATCTGCCGGTGCAACACCGATAACAGCTGAACTACCGAACATGTATGGTCTGATATATAGTGTAGCTCCTGAGCCATATGGTGGAACTATATCTAAATTTGCCTTTACAGTCTGTGCAACAACTTCAACGAATTTGTCCTGTGGATATACAGGCATCTCCAATCTCTTACATGAGTCTTCCATACGCTGTGCATTTAAATCCGGGCGGAAGATTACTACCTTTCCGTCTTCTGTAGTATATGCTTTCATACCTTCAAAGCATGTCTGTGCATACTGCAATACCCCTGCACATTCACTAATAACAACCTTAGCATCTGATGTCATACATCCATCATCCCATTTGCCATCCTTATAATTTGATACAAATCTCTGGTCTGCCTCGATATATCCAAATCCAAGGTTTGCCCAATCAATATTTTTCTTGTCCATCGTTTTAATCCTCCGCGTATATTTAAATTTTAACACGCAAAAAACTTTTGTTTTTCTCGCTTATACTAATATACTACTTTTTACAAAAGCGGTCAATAAATCATATGAATACTATAAAGCTACTATAACAACAAAGTGTATACTGTCCTTATGGACATCCATTTCAACATAAACTATACTATTCTTTCATCACTTATATTCCCGTCGCTATCCACCAACTTCGGATAATTATTAATATAATTAATTGCGTCATTTGCTATTTTATTATTAGATTGTCCCATAATATTCACCTTTACCTTTTATCATCTAGTTATTAATTATAAAGTATAATTGTCAGACACCAATTCACAATTTCCATACATGCCCTTCACGCTTTCAATCAGTGCCTCTCTCATCGCATCCATAACATATTGCTCCTCATCTCTTAATTCAGTGTCCACATAATAATCTTCAATCATGAGCGAATATTTGAATTTTTTGTAGGAATGTCTGTAATAGATTTTACTTGCAACATTTTTGTAAATAAAACTACACACTTCCGGTCCATCTATTCCATCGAGAACTAATGCACCAGGACTATCATTATCAACTAAAAACATTCCTTTTTCTCTGTCTACTGTAATTTTTTCCGGAACACGAATCTTTCCACCATGGTACTGTTTAGAGATCTTAAATTTGTCAATAAACTTTTCGTCTTCTTCAGTAGTATCTTCAAAGACAAAATTAAATTTGTTTTCCATCTTATTTCTCCTCCTTTAACAAAAAAACTTGTATAAAATAATCAGAATGACTATTTTACACAAGCATAACCTGTACACCCAATTATAAAAAAGTTTAAATAACCCTAATAAAAAATAGTTATCATAACCACCCCAATTATTTTACCCTCGAGTATGTTATCATAAAAACCTTTTTAAGTAAACTTTATTTTTATATGTTTAAAGATATTAACACATCAATAAATTGAAGATTTAATCAATTAAGTCATTTGCTATTTTATTATTAAATTGTCCCATAATATTCACCTTTACCTTTTATTATCTAGTTATTAATTATAAAGTATAATTGTCAGACACCAATTCACAATTTCCATA
>CAZWAG010000079.1:0-741 GCA_964631845.1 uncultured Eubacterium sp. | reverse complement strand
CATGCCTTTCACTCTTTCAATCAGTGCCTCTCTCATTGCATCCATTACATATTGCTTCTCATCTATTAATTCAGTGTCCACATAATAATCTTCAATCATGAGCGAATATTTGTAATTTTCGTAGTCATATATGTAATAAATTTTACTAACAACATTTTTGTAAATAAAATTACACACATCCGGTCCATCTATTCCATCAAGAACTAATGCCCCCGGACTATCATTATAAGCTAAAAACATTCCTTTTTCTCTATCTACTATCATTTTTCCCGGAACACGAATATGTCCACCATGGTACTGTCTAGAAATCTGAAATTTGTTAATAAACTTTTTCTCTTCTTCAGTAATATCTTCAAAGACAAAATTGAATTTGCTATCCATCTTATTTCTCCTCCTTTAGCAAAAAAACTTTTTAAGTAAACTATATTTATGATGCACTATAAAACATATGTGGAAATTCATCTTACTTAATTTACCACAATCATTTTAATATTTATATAAATTATAACTTTCTACTCTATATGTTAATAAATTATAAAGTACTACTATCAGACACCAATTCACAATTTCCATACATGCCTTTCACGCTTTCTATCAGTGCCTCTCTCATCGCATCAATTACATATTGCTCCTCATCTCTTAATTCAGTGCCCACATAATAATCTTCAATCATGAGCGAATATTTGTAATTTTCGTAGTCATATCTGTAATAGATTTCACTTACAACATTTTTATAAATAA
>CAZWAG010000078.1:0-7242 GCA_964631845.1 uncultured Eubacterium sp. | reverse complement strand
GGTTATGTACCCCTGCCTTAATTCCTCCTCATACGCATAAAGCGAATAATTACTGACATATTCCATACATTCCCTGATATCCTTTTCGCTTACCGTATAACTTTCCTCAACCCTTTTACAAAGCCCTCTTTCACTGCACAAAAAATATTCCCTGCCGTCATACACAATCATTACCGGCATGCCTGTCCGAAGACGTATCTCATACAGGCGCTCAAAGTCTATGTGAAGACGCGGGAATATATTTTTTACGTTTATTGGCAAAATGCTCAATATATCATTTACCCTAATCATGTCCAACACCTCCGTTTGCTCTAATATATGAGAAGGAGGAGGTGTTTATACATAATTTCAAAATCTTTATTCTACCGATTTGAGAGACTCTACCATCGGTATGTTTTTTAACTTCTTATACATAACTGCATTTACAAGAAGCGAAAAAAGTATGGTTATGCCGTATGACAAAAGAAATGAAGATACGTTTATCTGCCTTCCGAACATTATTCCGTCAAGCTCGACAACCTTCATAATAAAAGCGTGAAGTGCCGTTCCAAGGAAAAGTCCGACAAGCCCTCCTATAAGGGTAAGAACTACATTTTCCCTGTATACGTATTCGGCTACTTCTTTGTCATAAAAGCCAAGCACCTTGATTGTGGCTATCTCACGAAGTCTTTCCGACACATTAACATTTGTAAGATTATAAAGAACCACAAATGCCAGAGAACCGGCAGCCACCAGAAGAACTATCGTTACAAGTCCAAGTGCCGAAATCATATTTTCAAACCTGTCCTTCAAGCCTTCGTTTAACGTGACGGAATTGACTCCGGTCATGGAAGAAAGCTCATTCATAACCTGATTTGTATCTGCTCCTTCATTTATCTTTATAAGGCTTGTATTGTATGAAGGTTCACTTCCGTACTCTTTTGCAAAAGCATTTCTGTCGATAAAGACATAGTGACCGATATACATCTCACATATATCCGTAATCTCAAAGCTGTATTTTCTGTCATCATATCTTACGGTAATCGTGTCTCCGACTTTAAGTTTAAGGTCATTTGAAAGCTTTTCTGAAATGACCGCACCCTCCGTTTTAAGTTCATATTTTTCTTTGCTGCCTCTCTTCTTAAGCGTTATAAACTTATCGTATTCACTGTCACAATCTAGAAGATATACGGTACCGTCCTCGTTTGAAGAATCCGCTGTAAAGGTCGCATTGAGTTTCGTTATCGGAAGTGTATCGCTTATACCGTCATTGGCGGCTACCTTTTCTTTGACATCACTATCCTCATTGTACGTAATCAGACCGTCATAGTTAAACACTACCTCAAACTGATTATGTATAAGTCCCGATATACTGTCATTTATTCCGTAGCCTGCCACAAGCAGTGCCGTACAGCCTGATATTCCTATAACCGTCATAAAGAAACGCTTTTTGTATCTAAAGAGATTCCTTGCCGTAACCTTCTGTGAAAATGTCATCTTATTCCACAAAGGCTTTATATTCTGCAAAAATATCTTTTTACCCATCTTAGGTGATTTTGGGCGCATCAAAAGTGCAGGTGTCTCGACAAGTTCGGAAATACATGCCCATACCGTTGCAGCCTCGATTGCCAAAGTAACGGTAAGCACAGACACTATCACAAGCGGTATCTGCGACTTAAAGGAAATAGCCGGCATCACATACATAATGTTCCATGAATTATAGATTACAAGCGGGAATATATACATTCCAAGCGCAGCACCCGCTATTCCGCCAAGCACCGACGCCACCAGCGAATAGACTATATATTTGAGAGAAATTTTTATGTTGGAATATCCAAGAGCCTTGTAAGTGCCTATAACTCCTCTGTTTTCGTCTACCATACGCGTCATTGTCGTAAGACATACCAACACGGCAACTATGATAAAGAACACAGGAAATACCTTAGCTATCGCCTCTATCCTGTCGGCAGCGCCGCAGTAATCCACATATGAGTAATGCTCATTTCTGTCTAACACATACCAATCGGCACCCTGGAAATCCAATTTTTCCGTTGCCTGTTCAGAATAAGCTTCTATTTTTTCCTTTACAGGGTCGATGACGTCAAAATATTCATCCTTGTAAGAATTGAACTCCTTTGCCCCTTCCACGGTCAGATACATATGCGTAGGATTTGGCAAAAGAAAGTTTTCATCAGGTACATAGGCACAGACTCCGACATTTCCGTCTCCTATGGTCGAAGTACCTATATCATAAGACAGATAATATGAGCTTTTGACAATGCCGACAATCTTTAGTGAAGAATTTTTAAGCATATAGTCTATTGTACCCTCAGAAGGCATATATACGCTAATCTCCTCGCCTACCTTAAGATTATATTTTCCGAATTTGTCATAGAGAATAACACACTCGTCACTGCTTTCAGGAAATCTTCCCTCAACCAGCGTAAGATTATTGATATTGCTGTCAGACGAATAGCCGGTGAGCTTTACAACCACCTGCTTACTGCCAATATTGACAAGTGCATCAAATTCATTCGTCGCATAAATATCCTCAACACCTTCAATATTCCCGATATATTCAATGTCCTCGTCCGAGAATCCCAAAGGAGCAATAACGCTTATATCCATCATATTGCTGTCATCAAAATATTTATCAGCGCTGTACTTCATATCAACAGGCGTGCCTGTAATGCCTGCAAAAAAAGCAACTCCTATGGCTGATATTGCAAATATGGCAAAAAAGCGTCCGAAGCTCTTTTTGATTTCCCTTAAAATATCCTTGCAAAATGCGCTCATATCACCACTCTATCCTTTCTACAGGCAGAGGATTTTCATTAGTTTCTATGGACGCAATACGTCCGTTCTTTACCTTGATAACCTTATCGCCCATCTGTGTAAGAGCAAGGTTATGCGTGATAACCACTACGGATATATTCCGTTCCCTGCAGGTATCCTGCAAAAGCTTTAATATAGCCTTTCCGGTGTTGTAATCAAGTGCTCCCGTAGGTTCATCGCAAAGCAGGAGTTTCGGATTCTTTGCCAAAGCCCTTGCTATCGCTACTCTCTGTTGTTCTCCTCCGGAAAGCTGTGCCGGAAAATAATTTTCCTTTTCCTTAAGTCCCACAGCCTCCAAAACCTCATGTATATCAAGAGGATTTTTTGTAATCTGTGTGGCAAGTTCAATATTTTCTATAACGGTAAGATTCTGCACAAGGTTATAGAACTGGAATACAAAGCCTATGTCAAATCTTCTGTAAGAAGTAAGCTCTTTCTTTGAAAACGCACTTACCTTACTTCCGTCAACCCATATATCTCCGTCCGTCACGGTATCCATACCGCCAAGAACGTTCAATATGGTGCTTTTTCCTGCACCTGACGCTCCCGCTATAATGACAAATTCGCCTTTGTCTATGGAAAAATTGATACCGTTTAAGGCATTTATATCTACTTCGCCCATTCTGTACGTTTTTGTCACATTTTCAAACTCTATGTATGCGTGTTCCATTATTTCCTCCATTCCGAAGCAAATCTTTCGCTTTTTTCCTTCAAAATTGTATTTTTCTCATTATACCACAATATCCCGCATCGAAAAGTGAAAATTTTGTGATATGAGGGAGGAAGGGGAACAAAAACCCCCTGCAAGCTGATATACACCCTCCTTACCGGGTATCCGGTAAAGAGGGTACATATCACTGCAAGGGGTAATATACTTCTAATATTATCTTTTTATCAAACTACATTGCCTATAAATACTGGTTTTATTGATTCTATTGTAGCATATGTGCAGGCTATAATAGATATATCAAATTTTCTGTATAAGCTCCGTCAAAACTAAAAGATATTTGTTTAAGAGTTCTGCCACTTCATCGTATTCCTGCTCTTCAACTCCAATTTTCTTCGTAAAATCTCTCATAAGCATTTCTTCTTCCTGGTCTAATTTTCCATCAGCATATGCCAGTCCTAGAGCTTCTAAAATCACAATCCTCTTAATATGGTCTGTTGATTCTTTAAAAATATTAATGATTGTTCCCATTTCTTCGGTTTTTTCAGCATTGAAAAATGCAATTCCCATTTCTTTGCAATACTCTTGAATCATTTCATTTTCTGATTCTTCAAACACTCCATTCGCCTCTGATATTTTTACGCTTAAGCTGATAAATGCCTTTTTTTCTTCACTTGATAACTGATTTAAAAACATATGCCGTTCCTCCTATTCTACATCCAATTCTTTCATAATTTTATTTGAATCTGAAATTGCTTTCTTTACATATATGGCATTAACCTTATTTAAACCTGAGTCAGATTCTTTTATAACTAATTGTACCTTACACATTTTGTAAAGCAACCCAACAAGCAACACCGTGTTTTCGGTTAATTTCTTTTCCTTCTCGGTAAACTCTGACCAATCAACCTTCTCTTCAAAATTAACAATATGCTCTAGTGTTAAAAGTCTCTTATTATACTGTTTTTCAACATTAGTTAATGAGTTTCTAAAATTGGTTGCCACTTCACTTAAATCATCAAGATAACCTACTATTTCATTTACTTCTTTTTCTGTTCTCATTGCTTGTGCATAGGCTTCATCTGCCTTATTCGACAATTTTGAACCTGTAAGGTTAAATATAACACCTCCGACTAACAAACCAACGCCTAAAGTTGCACCTCCCAAAACCATGGACCCTAATGCCATTCCACCTCCACCGGCAGCGGTTGCTCCACCACCTAATGCAGCTAATGTTGCGTTTGTGGCTGCCACTCCAGAAAGTGTGGAAATTGCTGTTCCTGTTGAAGCCGTACCCAATGCCATAACTGCGGAGGTAGTAACACCTGCCGCTGCAAAGCCACCTGCCGTTCCCGCTGCAGCGCCTCCAATTCCCCCAAGCAGCACACCAGCTCCTGCTGATACCTTCTTCAGTTCTTCTGCCTCATACTCAGGTAAATTAATACCCTCTTTATCATATGCTTTAAATTCTGGTCTACCTTGAATTTTTTCGATAAGATCGGAAAATTTCTCAAAACTATTTAATATTTTGAGTTCTTGCTTTCCTAACTTGTCCATTAAATCTGTAGTTTCAGTATTTCGCTTTTCAAATTTATGAACAGCGTTTTCCTGTTTCCTTTGTGCTGATTTCATTGTGTCATTGGCATCTTTCATTTTAATGCCTCCATGAATACCAGAGCCAACTCCTGCAACACCCGCAACAGCGGCAATTCCTCCAATTATTAATGGTAATGGCATATCATATTTCCTCCTTTAGTCTTTTTATGGTCTCGCAGCCATCATAATTCATCATATAATATTCGTCTTTCGACATATGATTCTTAAAAAAAACTTCATATGATTCATCTACTCTGCAAAGCAGAGGACGATTATCGTATATGCTACATAAATTTTGAACTAAGTACTTACATGTGCCATCTCCTCGATCCAATTCTTTGTACAAATTAGCATTGTTTAGATGTCGACAGCACTTTCCACATTGATTACATACAAACATTATTCAAACACCAACTTATTGTTTCTATTGCCCATAAATGTATCAAAATCTCCATTCCAAGGGATTTTAATATCAAACTCTTTATAAGAGGCAAGCAGTAAATCATTAATTTCATCTTCGCTATCTGCCCTTGCAATTTTATCTGAAATACTCTGATATTTTTCAGTATCAGTCCTAAATTTGGCAATATCTAAGTTTTCAAGTTTTGCAGCCAAGCTTTCCAGTGCATCTGCTACTTCCTTATAGTTATTAACCTCTGAAGGGATAGCATTTAATTTGTCAATCAATGCATTCATGAATTTACTTCTGTCAAGAAAAACAAGTAATGTACATGATAGTAGTCCGCTAACCAATGTTGATACAAATGTCTGCACAACTTGACCCACTACAGGTATTACACCAATTGGAGTCTTTCCTATTAACTCTCCCACTGTCGTTCCTAGTAATACACTTGCTCCAGTAGCAATAATTACTGTTGATGTTTTAATCCTATCTCCAAGCATCAGATTATCAGGATTAAAAAGAAGCACCTTGCCTGCCTGAACAACTGATGCATATATCTGTCTAATACATTTAACAAGATTCTTTGCAGTAGTAAAGAAAATGTTACAGATAGTCGTTGTAATACTTGCCAATGATCCAGATATAAATCCTTCTCCAAATTTTGATAAGATTTCCTTATATTTTACTTTCGCATTCTCTGCACCATTTTTCACACCTTTTGAAACTGCTTTTAACATATCCTCTAGGCTACTGTTTGCTGGCATACTTTTCAACTCATGTTCTGCACTCATATATATTTCAACAAACACAAAACCTATTGCCTGGCGCATTCCCATTTCAGTGCCTCTTTTTCCAGCGGCAACAGCAGTATCTTTATAAAACTTTCCACTTGTGTAATATGCCTTTTTGATTTTTGCATCGTATGCTTTTCGTGCTTTTTCATTCTCCGAGCGCATCTTATCTGGATCTATTTCATTAATTTTTTCAAGTTTATTTAATTCTTTTCTTTCCTTATCAGTAAGAGAGGATTTGGCTTTTAGTGTCGCTATCCTGCTTTCTCGTTCTGATTTTTTCGCCTCCCAATCTGCAAGATATGCTTCAATATCCTTATCTTGCATTGATCTATTAATACTTCTATTAGTCGGTTTCAAATTGTCTTTGCTGTTTGCTAAATCTTTCCCATTCAGTCCAGCTAAGACCCTTCCTGGGTCATCGTGGATTTCCTTAGCAGCTACAACATGATCCAAATCGACTTCTGCGTTTCTATCCGTTTTTTTTCCTGTATAAGAATCTGTGAGTTCGCCATTCTTCTTTTTCTCACTCATCTTTCTATTTATAGCTATGTACCTTGCATCTTGATGATAATCACCAGAATCATACTTTCCTCGATTGGCATATTCAGATTCATTTTGTTTATTCTTATAACTCATATTAGGATCTTTGCCTATTTGACGAACATTATGAATTGTGTCAACATCTCCACCATGTTGGTCTCGAACAATAAAATCTAATCCAAATGAAGTAACTAAGCTGGTTAATATCACACTTTCATATTCTTTCCAAATACTCTCAAACACATTTTCATTTGGGTCTATTCCACCCACATTCATTCCGTTATTTAATTCAGCAACAAATGTTCCCATATTTTTACCTTCTTTCGTTTTCTTATCATTACACAAAATATGTAGTGACCCACAAAAGGTACCTTTCCTATTCTAATACATTTACCGTAAAAACAGATAAAATTTGCAACCTATGATTA
>CAZWAG010000077.1:0-7326 GCA_964631845.1 uncultured Eubacterium sp. | reverse complement strand
TTATTCAGAAAGATGGATGCTTCCAGAAAAGACTGTCTAATTCCAACAGAATTGGTTCCGAAATGTCCTGTATGTGACGGAAGGATGGCAATGCATCTCAGGTGTGATAACAACTTTGTAGAAGATGAAAGCTGGCATACTGCGGCTGACAGATATGCTGATTTTCTTGAGGAGTGTAAGGACAAAAAGGTAGTATTATTGGAACTTGGAGTTGGATTTAATACACCAACCATTATTCGATTTCCGTTTGAAAAACTGGTAAGAGAAAATGAAAGCTACAGCCTGGTCAGACTTAATATGGACGAAGCTGCTGTACCGCAAAGTTTTGGCGATAGAGCTATAGGTATTAGTGGGGATATGACAAAGGCAATTCGTGATTTGAAGAGGTAAGTAGGATGAATCAGGATGAAAGAAGATTATTTTTGATAGAATATCTCCTAAAGGAAGATATGCAATTGCGTAGGATGCAGATTCCTAAGGATGTGCAGGGACAGAGGGATTTACTACGTGCCCTTATGAATGTTAGAATGCCAAGACCTATAGAGGATGAATTCCTGGTGGTACAGGATGAATATCTGCAACAGAGAAATATTGAGCGAGGAATAACAGATGTCTGTTATTTGCAACCTGTAGCGTCAGATGAGCGTTTGTTTATCTGGCAGGGGGATATCACAACTTTAAAATGTGATGCAATTGTAAATGCCTGCAATAGCCAGATGCTTGGATGTTTTTCACCAATGCATTCCTGTATTGACAATTTTATTCATACCTATGCAGGAGTTCAGCTTAGACTGAAAATGAATGAGATTATGACAAAACAGGGACATGAGGAATCTGCCGGGCAGGCAAAAATAACAAGAGGATACAATCTCCCGGCAAAGTTCATTCTACATACGGTAGGACCAATTATTCAGTGGGAAGTGACCGAAGAGGATGAAGCACTTCTTGCAAGCTGTTATAGGGAATGTCTGAAACTAGCCGCTGATACAGGTGTAGAAGCAATTGCCTTTTGTTGTCTGTCTACAGGTGTCTTCCGGTTTCCACAGCAAAGAGCGGCAGAGATTGCTACAACTACCGTAAAGACATTTCTTGACAATGATGACAGAATAAAGAAAGTCATTTTTAATGTGTTTAAGGATGAAGATTTGGAAATATACAGTGGTATATTAGGAATGTGAATGGATTGTGAAGTTTGCCTGCTTTTTTGTTTTCTAAAAGAATATAATTTGTTTTTGTTACTGTTGGCGTCCCCGTATAAAAATACTATAATAAGTATTATTCAAAACAGAACGAAGTTTGATAACATTAGGAAAGAAGGAAAATATTAAATGGATTTATTGATAAAGCTTATTGTTACATTTTGTGAAAAACGGCCTGTATATGATGGGCAGTGTTTTGGTATTTACGGTTGTGGGAAGTTATGTTTCCAAGCTTGTGCCGTCAACAACGATGGGAAACTTTTCAGTGTTTATGACGTTCCTTTTGGGTATAAAATTTATTGTAAAACCAGTTATGACAACAAAAGAAACCATGGAGTCCGTTTCACCGAAAAAGAGAGCGGTTCAGTCAATTGTTTGCGGAATATTAATTGGTTTTATCTGTGGTTTTATCGGAGCTGGCGGTGGAATGATGATGCTTCTGATTCTCACAAGTGTACTTGGCTATGAACTCAAAACAGCAGTGGGAACAAGCGTATTTATTATGTCGCTTACAGCATTGACAGGAGCTTTGTCTCATTTTTCAATTGGAGGTTCACCGGATTGGTTTATATTGGCGTTATGTGTTGTATTTACGTTCATCTGGGCAAGAATTGCTGCAGTATTTGCAAACAAAGCCACACCTAAGACTCTTAACCGGGCAACGGGCATCGTACTGGTGGTTTTGGGTATCGTAGTTATGGGATTTTCCTTTGTTAAGTAAAGAGGGGTTATATCGATGCGTTCCAATAAACATATATTAATTGTGTATTTTAATAAAGTCTAATTTTATAGCACTATTTGTATTGACATTGAATACAATAGTGCTATAATTTGATTAAACATATGAATAATTGTTCATATGTTCCAAAACGTAAATTTAAAAAACATACAAATTCTTAAAAGTTGGATTTAAAGTTTTTATATGTAATGAAATGGAGGATATTATGAAGAAGACGTATAAAATTGAAGTAGATTGCGCTAATTGTGCAAATCAGATGGAGATTGCAGCAAATGAAACAGATGGTGTAAAGAGTGCAACAGTCAACTTTATGACATTAAAAATGATTGTAGAGTTTGAAGAAGGTGCTGAACCTAAAGAAGTAATGAAAAAGGTTCTTAAAAATTGTAAAAAGGTTGAAGATGACTGTGAGATTTTTTTCTAAATTTGATACCCAAATCTAAATTGTGAATTGCAACAAGTATAGAAAGCATAATAACAAAGAGAGAAAATAGAAAAATGGAGGCGGTATGAATAAAAAACAGAAAAAGATGTTAATAAGAATCATTGTATCAGCAGTCCTTGTTGCAGCTATAATGATTGCCCATATTAAAAATGAATATTTGAACTTTGGACTATTTCTAATTCCATATATAGTTATCGGATATGACATTTTGAAGAAGGCGTTTAAAGGAATTGTCAACAGACAGGTTTTCAATGAATGTTTTCTGATGTCTGTGGCTACTATTGGTGCGATTGCCCTGGGAGATTATAAAGAGGGTGTGGCAGTTATGTTTTTCTATCAAATCGGTGAACTGTTCCAAAGCTACGCGGTTGGAAAGAGCCGTAGAAATATTAGTGATTTGATGGATATTCGCCCTGATTACGCCAACATATATATTGATGGAGCAATAGAGCAGGTTGATCCTGATGAGGTTTTAATTGGAACAATCATTATTGTGCAGCCGGGTGAGAAGATTCCAATTGACGGAATTGTAAAAAAAGGCAGTTCTACACTTAACACCAGCGCGCTCACAGGAGAGAGCATTCCGGTAGAGTGCAAAGCCGGAAGCGAAGTAATCAGCGGTAGCATCAATATGACAGGAGTTCTCGAAATAGAGACAACAAAAGAATTTGGAGAGTCGACAGTATCAAAGATTCTAGATTTGGTTGAAAATGCAAGCTCTAAAAAATCCCGCTCTGAAAACTTCATTTCAAAATTTGCAAGATATTACACGCCGGCGGTTTGCTATAGTGCAGCATTGCTTGCAGTATTGCCACCGATTGTTAGATTGCTTGTGTTGGGAGTTAGTCCGGACTGGGGAGAGTGGATTTACAGAGCACTCACATTCCTGGTTATCAGCTGCCCATGCGCTTTGGTAATAAGTATTCCCCTTAGCTTTTTTGCCGGAATCGGCGGTGCAAGTCGCGAGGGAGTACTTGTAAAAGGCTCTAATTATCTTGAAACATTGTCACAAGTAAAATACGTTGTATTTGACAAGACAGGAACTATGACAAAGGGCGTATTTGATGTGGTTGAAGTTGTGGCATCAAATGATTTGAGCCAAGATAAGCTGCTTGAATATGCCACAATGGCTGAAGGCTTTTCGAACCATCCTATTGGAAGCAGTCTTAAAAAGGAATGTGGTAAAGATATAGACAAGAGCAGAATCACAGATGTTCAAGAAATAAGTGGTCATGGAGTCAAAGCCACAGTGGATGGCAAGGTTGTACTGGCTGGAAACAAAAAACTTATGGAAAAGTATGACGTTGACTATACAAAGACAGAAAAGATTGGAACAGTAGTGTATGTTGCTGTTGATGGAAAATATGCAGGATATATTTTGATATCCGATGTGCTCAAAAGCACATCAGTTGAAGCGGTCAATCGTCTGAAAAAGCTAGGAATAAAGCAGACTGTAATGCTTACAGGAGATGCAAAAGAAGTGGCAGATGATGTGGCGACAACACTTGATGTGGATGAAGTGTACAGTGAACTTTTACCGGGTGACAAGGTTTCAAAGGTAGAAGAAATACTAGAATACAGCAGTGAAAAAGAAAAGGTTGCATTTGTGGGAGATGGTATCAATGATGCGCCGGTTCTCTCAAGAGTAGATGTTGGTATTGCTATGGGAGCTCTTGGCTCTGATGCGGCAATTGAAGCAGCGGATGTTGTTCTCATGGACGACGACCCGCTAAAAATTGCAAAAGCGATAAGGATTGCAAAAAAATGTATACGAATAGTGTATGAAAACATTTATTTTGCAATTGGCATAAAAGTGCTTTGCTTGATATTAGGAGCGGTTGGAATCGCCAATATGTGGCTTGCGATATTTGCCGATGTTGGCGTGATGGTCATTGCTGTTCTAAATGCAATAAGAGCATTGGCAGTAAAAAATATATAATTGATATTGATAAATTAAAATAAGTAAACGATTAGAGAAAATACAGTGTAAAGGAGTAAGATCTTTTTTGCTGAACAATTGATAGGAGGACTATGGAAGATAGAAGAGATGAATGCTGTGATGCAGTAGAGGTTCATGAAGATTTGTTGAAGGTAGTGAACGAGACAATGCCGGATGAAACAAAGCTATACGATTTGGCAGAATTGTTCAAGGTGTTTGGAGATTCTACAAGAATTAGGATTTTGTTTGTTTTATTTGAGGCGGAAGTATGCGTTTGTGATTTGGCGGAAGTATTAAATATGACACAGTCAGCAATATCTCACCAGCTTAGAATTCTCAGACAGAATAAGCTTGTAAAAACAAGACGAGAAGGCAAGACCGTATTCTACTCATTGGCAGATGACCATGTCAGAACAATCATTGCACAGGGCTGTGAGCATATTGAAGAGTAAAATTATCGTACCCTTTTTAAAATATGACTTACATTAATTTGAAACGTTTTATTGTATGATTATAAAGATTGTGGTTAAAAAATTGATGTTTGCGAAAGGGGAAATTATGAATAAATTTGTAAACAGCTTTTTGGCGTTAATTCTTTCCTTGACAATGATATTGTCAAATGTTCAAGCTATAGGAGCACAGGATTTAAAGCAAAAAGTAATTCCTGCACCTTATGAGAAGGTTGACGATACTGTGGGAGTGGAAGTCTTTAGTGAAGATGGAAGCATGAAGCATGAGCAGGTAGATGTAGATGCATTCTATCAGGTGGAGGATGATACAGAGGATTCAAAGACTAAGGTCAGTCAGATATCAGATGATGAAGTAAAATCACCAGATGATTTGGAAAATGCATCACCGGCACCAACATATGATTTTCAGTATAAGGATTTGGTAAATAATGGTTCGGATTCAGATAATTACTGTATCCTTATATGTGGTGACGGATATACAGCCAGTCAGCAGAATGATTTTTTGCAGACGGCACAAAACATTGCGAACTATTTCATGTCAAGAGTTCCATTTACAGACAGTGCGGTAAAGACAAAGATTAATATTCGAGCTGTATGTACAGTTTCAAACGTATCTGGTGTAAACGAAGATGATGCTAACAGTCCATATGATACATTTTTTAAGTCAACATTCTGGAACGGCGGAATTGAAAGACTTGTGTGTATCCATAATCAGGAAGCACTTGATAAAGTAATACAGGAATATATGCCGGAGTGTAATGTTCCAATAGTAGTATGTAACAGCACAAAGTATGGTGGTTCGGGTGGCAGTGTATGTACTATATCAAATCATTCATCAGCTACAGACATTGCGTTCCACGAGTTTGGCCATACAGGAGGTGGATTGGCAGATGAATATTGGGAAAGTACAACAGATTCATCAAATAGAAGTGAAGCACCAAACCGTACTGCAAATAGCGATGCTTCCACGTGTAAGTGGTCAGACCTGATAGGAAATAACGGAATAGGGTTATACCCTTATGAAGAAGCAGGCGTAACTGATTGGTTCAGACCACATCAGAATTGTGAAATGAGATATTTAAATCAGGAATTCTGTGAGGTGTGTAAGAGACAGATTAGAAATGTTATTTCAAAAGTAGTGGAAAATAAGGTTGGAGAAAATGTAGTTATTTCCAATCAGGACGAGTTATTGGATTATACAAACAAGGTTGCAGCAGGAGCAAAAACATATGGCAAAACTGTAACCCTGGCAAACGATATAAATGTCACAAAATCATTCACACCTATGTGGAATTTTGACGGTACATTTAATGGAAATGGACATACAATTTCAGGTTTAAGCTATAGTGGTGGAAACAATACTGCGTTTATTGGAACTTTGGGTTCAAATGGAACAGTAAAGAATCTAGGGCTTTCATCATGTACCTTTAATTCGGACGGTTGGTATGTCGGTGGAATAGTTGGCTACAACAAGGGTACTATAACACAGAGTTCGTTTGAAGGTACTGTTACAGGAAACAGTGCAGTATCAGGTATTGCCGGATGGAACGAAGGAACAATAAATAATTGTTACAACATCGGCACAATATCGGCAAGTCAGTGTGCAGGTGGCATTGTTGGCTGGATGACAAGTGGTACAGTAAACAATTGCTATGGATATGGACAAGTAACAGGCAATTATGGCTGTGGGGTAGTTGGATATAATCCTAACAGCTGTTCAATTTCAAACTGGTATTATCACAATGGAAACAATTCAAACGGAGGAGTATCTTACGATTCAAGCAATGGCTATGGCTCGACGGAGTTCGCCAATGGAACAATTACAAACAAGCTTAATGGTGTAAACAATGTTTGGAAGCAGGGAGGTTCATATCCTGTGTTCTCATTCACAGGTGTGGAGGTTACAACAACTACTCAAAATACAACAAAGGATGCATTTAGCAAAATTGAAGCAGAAAACTTTACAAGCAAATCAAATCTTGTAGTGGATACAAATGCTTCGGCCAGTGGCGGATACAACTTGGGTGGTGTAATCAACGGCTCATATACTCAGTATGACAATGTTTCATTTTCTGAAGCAGCATCATCCCTTACTATTCATTATTCAAGTCCATCAGGAACAGCTTCGGGTAATGTGGAAGTATATGTTGACAGCTTGAGTAACAATGTAGGCTCAATTGAATTGCCAAACAATGGTTCATCATGGAGTACGTATGGCACAATTTCAGGACGGTTATCAAGTAATATTGCAGCAGGAATGCATACAGTGTATTTAAAGTTTGTGACAACAAATTCAGCTTATTATGTAGCAAATGTTGACTACTTTAATTTTATAAAAGCAAATGGAGATACAACTGCAGCAGCTACAACCCAGGCTCCTACAACTGTGAAGTCGACAGAGGCGCCTACAACGACAAAGGCACAGACAGGAGAAAAACCGGCAACACCAGTAGGTCTTACATATGCCGGAAACGATGCGTTGCCATTTTATTTTGCATGGCAGGCAGCTGCTGACACAACATACAATTTCTATA
>CAZWAG010000076.1:0-7772 GCA_964631845.1 uncultured Eubacterium sp. | reverse complement strand
CAAAAGGAGGGACAAGGTCCGCTGGCAAAATATTTTGATGTGATTGAGCAGGACCCCTTTCTTGGTCAGAAAACATGGGAGGAGGCAGAGAGTCTTCTGCAAAAAGAAGCAATTCAGAAGGTGTTGTTCAAGGCCGGCTTGAAACATACAGATATAAGGTACATTTTTGCAGGCGATTTGCTGGGTCAATTGATTGCATCAACATTTGGCATATTAGATTTTGAAATTCCTTTTTTTGGATTGTATGGCGCATGCTCAACGATGGGAGAGGCATTAAGCATTGGAGCAATAACGGTAGAAGGCAAAAACGCAGACAAGGTTATAGCTATCGCATCAAGCCATTTTGCAAGTGCAGAAAAGCAATTCAGATTTCCACTTGCATATGGAAATCAAAGACCATACAGTGCCACATGGACAGTTACAGGAAGTGGGGCGGTTATTTTGGGAAATGAAGGTGGATTTGCAAAAATTACGGGAATAACTACAGGTAAAATTGTAGACTATGGAATTAAAGATGCACAAAATATGGGAGCGTGCATGGCACCGGCGGCAGCTGACGTTATTTATAATCACTTTAAGGATTTTGGTACGAAACCATCGGACTACGACAAAATTATTACGGGAGATCTTGGAGTAGTTGGCAAAACTATTTTGTTTGATTTGTTGGGTGAAAAGGGATATGACATCTCAGGTGTGCATATGGATTGTGGAATAGAGATGTTTGATGCATCAATGCAGGATACACACGCAGGTGGAAGTGGATGCGGATGTGCGGCAACAGTTTTGACGGGGTACGTATTTGAACAGCTAAAGAAAAAAGAGTTAAAAAAAATACTTTTTGTTCCAACAGGAGCATTGATGTCGCCAGTCAGCTTCAACGAGGGAAATAGTGTCCCGGGAATAGCACATTTAGTAATGATTGAAGCTGTGGATGATACAATGGTGAAATAAAAAATGGCATAACGATTAAAAAAATGAAAGGAGTAAATGCGCAAATATAGTGTGTTGATGTATTTATGATATTTTTAAAAGCTTTCTTAGTAGGTGGAGCAATATGTGCTCTTGTTCAAATTGTTATAGATAAAACTAAGCTTACACCGGGAAGAATTATGGTTAGCCTTGTTTGCATAGGTGTTGTGTTGGGGGCGATAGGATTTTATGAACCGTTTGCAAAATGGGCAGGCTGTGGCGCTACAGTTCCATTGTTAGGATTTGGAAATAATCTATGGAAGGGAATGAAGGAGGCAATTGCTGAATCAGGAGCGCTAGGACTGTTTAAAGGAGGATTTACAGCGAGCGCAGTTGGTATATCGGCAGCTTTGATATTCGGATATTTTGCTTCTGTTATATTCAAATCTAAATACAAATAAATATAATAAATCGACAATATAAAAAATAGAGTGAATAGACCGTGTGAACTTAAAATAATAAAGAAATTTAAAAATTACCCTAAAAATTTAAAGTAAAATCCTTGAAAAGGTTGATAAAATTAAGAATATATTATATAATCCCTTTAGTGCGCTAAAGTGGCTGAAAAAGTTTTACGTTAGCACTTGGAGAATTATATTAAATATATTTTTAAGGAGGTACTACATTATGTCATATGTAGATGAGGTACTCGCTAAGGTTAAAGAAAAGAACGCTAGCGAACCGGAATTTTTACAGGCAGTAGAAGAAGTATTAAATTCACTTAGACCTGTAATTGATGAAAACGAAGATCTTTACAGAAAGGAAGCTTTACTTGAAAGAATCTGTGAACCAGAAAGACAGTTAAAGTTTAGAGTTCCTTGGGTAGATGACAATGGACAGGTACAGGTTAACACAGGTTACAGAGTACAGTTCAATTCAGCTATTGGACCATACAAGGGTGGTTTAAGACTTCATCCATCAGTAAATATGGGTATTATCAAATTCTTAGGTTTTGAACAGATTTTCAAAAACTCACTTACAACATTACCAATCGGTGGTGGTAAGGGTGGTTCTGATTTCGATCCTAAGGGCAAATCAGACAGAGAAGTTATGGCATTCTGCCAGAGCTTTATGACAGAACTTTGCAAGTACATCGGTGCTGACACTGACGTTCCTGCAGGTGATATCGGAACAGGTGCAAGAGAAATCGGTTACATGTTCGGACAGTACAAGAGAATCCGTGGCGTATACGAAGGTGTTCTTACAGGTAAGGGACTTACATACGGTGGTTCTTTAGCAAGAACAGAAGCTACAGGTTACGGACTTCTTTACATCACAGAAGAATTGTTCAAGTGTCATAGTGAATCATTAGAAGGTAAGACAGTTGTTGTTTCAGGTGCCGGTAATGTTGCTATATACGCTACACAGAAGGCTCAGCAGTTAGGAGCAAAGGTTGTTACATGTTCAGATTCAACAGGCTGGATTTATGATCCGGAAGGAATCGATGTTGAACTTCTTAAGGAAGTTAAGGAAGTAAAGAGAGCCAGACTTACAGAATACGCTGCTGCAAGACCATCAGCACAGTATCATGAAGGTCGTGGAGTATGGCAGATTCCTTGTGATATCGCTCTTCCATGTGCTACACAGAACGAATTGCTTATCGATGATGCTAAGCAGTTAGTTGCAAACGGATGTAAGGCAGTATGTGAAGGTGCTAATATGCCTACAACAATCGATGCTACAGAATACTTACAGGAAAACGGTGTATGGTTCATCGGTGGTAAGGCTGCAAACGCAGGTGGTGTTGCTACATCAGCTCTTGAAATGTCACAGAACTCAGAAAGACTTTCATGGTCATTTGAAGAAGTTGACGGAAAGCTTAAAGATATTATGGTTACAATTTACCACAATATCGATGATGCAGCTAAGGAATACGGTTATGAAGGCAACTATGTAATGGGTGCTAACATTGCTGGTTTCAAGAAGGTTGCTGAAGCAATGCTCGCTCAGGGTGTTTGCTAGTTGGTTTAGAATATAAAAGTTTTAGCCAGAAGGTGTGTGGATTTACCAATTTTATCGCTAGGCTTTATGCCTAGCAGTTGGTTTCCAAATCCACAAAAACCTTCTGGTTTTTTTGATTCTATTTTTTGAATCTAATAGTTTGTTTTGCCGTTTACAAAAGCCTTCTGGATTTTTTGAACTAATAGTTTAAGAACAATTTACTAAGATTTAAGTTGTATTAGCAATTATTGCTCGATGGTACAATTTTGTAGGACATCAGGCGTGTGATAATCAACAAGATATTTGATTAATATCAGAGAAAAGTATGCAAATACCTAGCAGAAAGAAAAAAGTGAAAATGCTAGGTATAATTTTTATCATAGAATAGCGTGCGAATACCTAGCAGAAAGGAAAAAGTGAAAGTGCTAGGCATAATTTTAATCATAGGATAGTATGCGAATACCTAGCAGAAAGGAAAAAGTGAAAGTGCTAGGTATAATTTTAATCATAGGATAGTATGCGAATACCTAGCAGAAAGAAAAAAGTGAAAAGGCTAGGTATAATTTTAATCATAGGATAGCATACGAATACCTATCAGAAAGAAAAAGTGAAAATGCTGGGTAAAATTGGAAGTGAGTACATAAATTCTTTGCACTAAAAATAGTGAAAAATATAATACAATATGTAAATGGTAGATGATTGAAAAACCAAATAGTTATGAGATAATAAAATCAACCTAATACGGTAAAAATTGTAAAGGAGATTTTATTATGGCAAACAGATTTGTACTTAACGAGACATCTTATCATGGTGCCGGAGCAATTGAAGAGATTGCTACAGAAGCAAAAGGAAGAGGATTTTCAAAAGCGTTGGTATGCTCAGATCCTGATTTGATTAAATTTGAAGTGACAAAAAAGGTTACTGATGTTTTGGATAAAGCAGGACTTGCTTATGAAATTTATTCAAACATCAAACCAAATCCAACTATTGAAAATGTTCAGTCAGGTGTAGAAGCATATAAGGAATCAGGGGCTGATTACATTATTGCAATTGGCGGAGGCTCATCAATGGATACTGCAAAGGGTATCGGAATTATTATTGCAAATCCAGAGTTCGCTGATGTTGTAAGCTTAGAAGGTGTTGCGGACACAAAGAATAAGTCAGTTCCAATTTTTGCTGTGCCAACAACAGCCGGTACTGCAGCAGAGGTTACAATCAATTATGTAATCACAGACGTAGAAAAGAACAGAAAGATGGTTTGTGTAGATCCAAAGGATATTCCTGTAGTTGCTTTTGTTGATCCGGAAATGATGTCAACAATGCCTAAGGGCCTTACAGCTGCAACAGGTATGGATGCTCTTACACATGCAATTGAAGGATATATTACAGCAGGGGCTTGGGAATTGTCAGATATGTTCCATTTAAAGGCAATCGAAATTATTGCTAGAAGCCTTAGAGGTGCAGTTGACAATACACCTGAAGGAAGAGAAGGAATGGCTCTTGGACAGTATGTTGCAGGTATGGGATTCTCTAATGTAGGTCTTGGTATTGTTCATTCAATGGCTCATCCGCTTGGTGCTGTTTATGATACACCACACGGTGTTGCAAACGCAATTATCCTTCCAACAGTGATGGAATATAACGCAGAGGCAACGGGTGAGAAGTATCGAGATATAGCAAAGGCTATGGGTGTAGAAGGAACAGAAAATATGACTCAGGAAGAGTACAGAAAAGCTGCAGTAGATGCGGTTAGACAGCTCTCAATCGATGTTGGAATTCCAGCGGACTTAAAGGAAATTGTTGATCCAAAGGATATTCCATTCCTTGCTCAATCAGCATATGATGATGCTTGCAGACCTGGTAACCCAAAGGAGACAAGCGTAGAAGATATTACAAAGCTATATGAATCATTGATTTAGTAATAGGGATTTTCGATAATGAATTAGGGTGACCTTTTGCCACCCTAATCATATAATATAAAAAAGCATCTGGCTTATACAAAATCTTATAAGCCAGGTGCTTTGATTTTTTGCTTATTTTATGTTCATCATTGTATGGACATAACTATAATTACCGGTTAGGTTTTATCTAAATCGCTTTTTCTAGCCGAAAGATAAAACATTCATAATAATCATTATTCAGCCGGAGTATTATTAGCAGCTTCAGTCTGAGCTGCAGGCTTTTTGGTTTCAGATGCTTTTGATGTTTCAGTTGATTTAGACGCCTTTGTTGTTTCTTTTTTGCCGTCTGAACTTTTTGTTGTAGTTTTGTAATTGTAATTTGATGTGTGATAAGTACATTTCTTTGGCTGAGTACCCTTTACAAAATATTCTTTGTGTGTGCTGTAGCATCTGTCCTTAACAGCAACCTTACCGGATGAATCACATATATCATATTCTTTGATATCACTTCCGATTGGGAAGTCTTTAACCTTGTATTTCTTTAGTGTGTTTATCTGAGACATAATCTTTGACCACAGTCTTTCGTGATATGCCTGGTCTCCTGCAAGCTCTTTGTTGTCATCATATCCTGTCCAAATAGAAGCAGTAAGATATGGTGTGTATCCACAGAACCACAAGTCGTATGAACTTGAGGTTGTACCTGTCTTTCCTGAAACAGGCATGTCGTCTGAAAGCTTACATGCTGTACCGGTACCTTCTGTAACTACGCTTGTCATACCTTCAGTAAGAACAGCAGCTGTAGTTTGTTTAAGTACTGTGTGAGTCGTAGGAGTAGTGTTATCCAATATTACTCTGCCATTGTTATCAATTACCTGAGAGTAGAATACAGGTTTTGTATAAGTTCCAAAATTTGCAATAGTAGCATATGCAGCAGTCATCTCGAGATTTGTTACACCATGGGTAATACCTCCCAATGCAAGAGCCTGCTGAATATCGTTCTTTTCATCCAACGTTGTTATACCAAAGTTGCACAGGTAATCATAACCGAGCTGTGGTGTTATTTCTGTCAGCGTTTTTACAGCACATATATTCATTGACTGTGCAATCGCTTTACGAACAGTAACAGTTCCTTTGTATCCCTTGTACCAGTTCTTAACAGGTCGTCCGTTGCTGTAGCTGTAAGGCTCGTCCACGATTGTAGTAGAAAGAGTGTAGCCCATTGTATCGATAGCCGGTGCATATGTTGATAAAATCTTAAATGTAGAACCTGGCTGTCTTGTTGAGTCGGTTGCTCGATCGAGGGAGAGACTCATTTTCTTTTCACCACGTCCACCGACAATAGCTTTAACATAGCCTGTATATTGATCCATTACAGTAAATGAAACCTGTGGCTGAGGGTTATAATATAATGTTTCTGACTGAGAATATCCATCCTCCTCAGCCAACCCTTTTTTATAATATTTTTTCTTCAAATGCTTTTTATAACTCTTAACGCAGGCATCGGCGGCTTCCTTGCTAGAGAATAAAAGATTAAACTTTTCCTCTCCGAGAGAATTGCGGTGGTAATCTACGATATCAGTTTCGTCAAAATTGTCCACGGTTCCATCCGGATTCTGAACCGACCAGGCCCAGCTGATTGAGTAGGAAATACTGTAAGGGTAGTTCGCAGAATCAGATAGCTCCTTGTCACATATTTTTTGGATGCCGGAATCCTGAGTGGAATAAATTTTGAGACCACCACTGTAAACAGCATTGTATGCTTGTGTGTAGGTGTATCCCTTTTGTTCCTGAAGGTCTGACATTACCTGAGTAATAACCTCGTCAACAAAATAAGAATAAACATTATCTTTATTGTTCTTAGTAAGCTTGTTGTTTACTTTTTGTATACGCTTGTATACATTGTCCTTCATTGCTGTGTCATATTCATCCTGAGTAATATGACCGGCGTTAAGCATATTTGTAAGAATTTTCTTTCTGCGCTTGCCGTTGTTTTGTGGGTTGGTAATAGGATTGTAGGCTGACGGATTCTGAGTGATTGCAGCGATAACACCGGCCTCAGAAATCGTAATCTTGTCTACGCTCTTGTTAAAATAACGAAGAGAAGCAGCTTGAACTCCTAATGTATTTGAACCTAAATTTATAGTGTTTAAATAAGTTTCAAGAATAGTGTCCTTTTCAGTCACCTTTTCAAGCTGAACTGCGAGATACTGCTCCTGAATCTTTCTCTTTAAAGAAGAGAGAAAGGATGATTCTTCTGTCCAATCTGTAAATACATTATTCTTTAATACCTGCTGAGTAATAGTACTGGCACCTTCTGAAGCATGACGAGTGCTCAAGGCAGTGTATGCGGCACGACCAATACCCTGAATATCAATACCGTTATGCTCATAAAAACGCGCATCTTCAGTATCAATAAACGCCCAACGCAAATATTCCGGAACACTGTCAAGATCAACCTTGATACGGTTAGAACCGGATGTTACAAGCTTTGCAATCTGTTTGTTGTTTGCGTCATATACAGTTGAAGAATATGATGATGGAAGAATAGAAACGCTGTCAATGCTTGGAGCGCTCTTGATTATTCCATTAACAATTCCCAACAGGAAAAATCCTGCAGTTGCACAGCCCAAAAATATAATATATAGACCAATCTTAAGAGAAGAGACCAACACCTTGTAGCCTGCTTTTCTTTTCTTTGAGGTCAAACGTTTTTGTTTGTCTATGGTTTCTTTATATCCAAAATTCATATAAAACCTCCTGCCTTTCCCATTATAACAAATGGTGTACATTTTATAAAGGGGAAAAATGTCGGCTCTCTTCCTATTTAAATTAAAGGCTAATTATGATATATTAGGGCAGGTAAAGATTTTTTAGGAGAATACATTATATGAAGGAATACTTTATTGTAGACAAGGCCGGATGCGGAGAAATAGTTGAAAAAAAATCACGTCATATTGCACA
>CAZWAG010000075.1:0-7860 GCA_964631845.1 uncultured Eubacterium sp. | reverse complement strand
CCATTGCTAATGGGAGCGACGGTTATGGGAGATTCAGTTAATTTTGCTATAACTGCGAAGATTGGAAGCAAATGCGAAATCATTTTTTATGAAAAAGGAAAAAGCGAAGAAGCATTTCGCATTCCTTTTGAAAACGCTCAGGTTATCGGAAATGTATATGCTATGGGAGTGGCAAATCTTGACTATAAAAAGTATGATTACAATTTTTCGATTGATGGAGAAATTGTGACAGACAAATATGCAAAGGCTATTTCCGGAAAGAAAGAGTGGGGCAGGCTGCCGTCAGATATTAGAGCAGGAATTGTCAACAATGATTATGACTGGGAAAATGACGCACCTCTGTGCATTCCTTTTGACGAGACTATTATGTACAGACTTCATGTGCGTGGCTTCACAAAGCATTCAAGCTCAAAGGTTGCTCACAAGGGCACATATCTCGGTATAGTGGACAAGATTCCTTATTTGAAGGAACTTGGAATTACTATGGTTGAGCTTATGCCTGCTTATGATTTTAATGAGATAGAGAGCAAGCCCGCAACGTCTATGGTTGGTCAGTTTAGCATTGGCTCGCCGGTTCTCAATTACTGGGGATACACTGACGGATATGCATTTGCACCAAAGGCTTCATATGCGTATACCCGCACTCCGGGTGGAGAGGTTGATGAGTTCAAATATATGGTAAAGGAGCTGCACAAAAATGGCATTGAAGTTTCGATGGAATTTTATTTCCCGGAAGGAACAAATCCAACACTTATTTTGGATTCACTTCATTACTGGGTTATGGAATATCATATTGACGGAATTCATGCAAACTGTGAAGAAGCAGTTATGAAGATGATTCAGACTGACAACCTTTTATCAACTACAAAAATATTCACTTACAGCTTTGCGACAGATACCGATTTTTATCATTGCAAAACACAGGTTAAAAATCTCGCAAACTTTAATGATGACTTTATGATATCTGCCAGAAAGTTTATTAAAGGTGATGAGGACATGCTCAATACTATTTCCTACAGGATTAAGGCAAATCCTCCGGGTGTTACTGTTGTAAATTATGTCGCAAATCATAATACATTTACATTGTATGATACAGTTAGCTATGACAGAAAGTACAACGATGAAAACGGCGAAAACAACAAGGACGGTGCCGTTTACAACTACAGCTGGAACTGTGGTGTTGAAGGTGACACCCGCAAGAGAAAAATAATGGACCTTAGAAAGCATCAAATTAAAAATGCGCTTTGTCTTGTTTTCCTAAGTCAGGGTGTTCCAATGATTTATGCCGGAGATGAAATGTGCAATTCACAAAAGGGAAATAACAATCCATATTGTCTTGACAATGAGATATCATGGACGAATTGGAATACAAGCGCAATCGCAAAGGACGTGTTGGAATTTACAAAGAAGCTGATTGAATTTAGAAAAGCAAACAAGGTTCTTCATCTCAGCGAAGAAACGCGTCAGATGGACTACATGTCATATGGATTGCCTGATATGTCATATCATGGAACAAAGGCTTGGGTTACAGATTTCAGTCATTTCAACAGACATTTCTCAGCAATGTATTGTGGAAAATATGCGACAGTGGACGGAGCAGAGGATGGCCCGGATATATACGTTGCTTACAATATGTTCTGGAAGCCGGTTAAGTTCGGTGTTCCGTCAGCAAGAAATAAAAAAGAATGGAAGGTGGCTTTCTCGACAGATGCGCAGGGTTCACTTGAGCCTGAGATTGACAGAATATTTACTGTCCCATCAAGAAGCGTTACTGTTTTGATAGCAGAGTAAAAATGAATATAAATAAATTAAATGAACAGGGACTTGGCAGTTTAATAAATTTAGAAAAGTTTGGTCTTACGTCATTTCAATTAAAGATAATAGCTGTTGTGACTATGCTGATTGATCACACAGCTATTGTCTTTTTGGAAAGTGACAGTATGGAATATTATATTTTCAGAGCAATAGGAAGAATCAGCTTCCCTATATTCTGTTTTTTGTTAGTTGAAGGATTTTATCACACCTCAAACAAATTAAGGTATGCGCAAAGAATTGGAATTTTTGCAATCATTTCTGAGGTCCCATACGATTTAGTAAATGGCAGCATATTTTCTATGAGACATCAGAATGCAATGTTTACATTATTTATTGGAATATTGATGCTGTGGGTGTTAGATGCCGTGTCAAATTGTAGGATTAATTATCCTGTAGCATTGACGGAAAAAATCGGATATCTCAGGTTAAATACAATCATTGAATTGGTGACAATATTAACTGCATTTGGATTTGCATACGTACTTAACAGTAGCTATCAGGAAGGCGGAATTCTGTTAATACTTTGTTTTTATGCCTTCAGAGAACATCACATAGGTCGATTCGTATGTAACCTTGTATTCAATATGGTAATGTTTGGATTTTGTATACAGTGGTGGGGCGTGTTAAGCACCGTGCCAATTGCTTTATACAATGAAAAACCTGGAACAAAAAAATTCAAATACGCATTTTATGCATTTTATCCGGTACATTTATTTATCCTTTTTTTGATAAAAATGTTTTTATAAAAATGGAACCCTTTTCACAAAATATAGTGTATTTAAATAAAAACATTTCAATTTTATTCTAAATTACAGTTGTTAGGCCGACGACATAGGAAAAATTGAAAGGAAATGATTA
This sequence comes from uncultured Eubacterium sp., assembly GCA_964631845.1. Taxonomy (GTDB): domain Bacteria; phylum Bacillota; class Clostridia; order Lachnospirales; family Lachnospiraceae; genus Eubacterium_G. The sequence goes on along the minus strand of CAZWAG010000075.1, from coordinate 5,187 downwards.
TGAAAAGGTTATTTAAAAAGATCGGAACAGCTGTACTCGCTACAGCACTCGTAGTTTCATCTATTGGAACTACATTTTCAGTAACAGAGAAAAATGTATCAGCAGCATCAGCATCATCTAAACTTGTTTGGAGTGACGAGTTCAACGGAAGTTCTCTTGACACAAGCAAGTGGGGATATGAAATCGGAACAGGCTCCTCAGGATGGGGTAATAATGAATTACAGTATTATACAAACAGAACAGACAACGTTTATGTATCAGGTGGTTCATTACATATTAAGGCAAAGAAGGAGTCTTACGGTGGAAGAAATTACACATCAGCTAGAATTAACACAGCAGGAAAATTCACATTTACATACGGATATGTAGAGGCAAGAATTGCACTTCCATCAGGCTCAGGTATTTGGCCTGCATTTTGGATGTTGGGTGCAAACATTGGCAGCGTTGGATGGCCATCATGTGGTGAAATTGATATTATGGAAGCTATCAATGCTGAAAGCAGAACATATGGAACATGCCACTGGAACTGCAATGGACATGCTGAATATGGAAAGAACATAGGTGGCTTTGACAGAACACAGTATCATACATATGCTTTGTCATGGGATAGCAATTACATTAAAATGTACGTAGACGGAAACGAATTTTATCAGATGCTTATCCAGAACAACACAGGTGATACAGAAGAATTCCACAGACCATTTTACTTACTTCTTAACGTGGCTGTAGGTGGAAATTGGCCTGGATTCAATATTGATGAGAGCAAGCTTCCTACAGAAATGAAGGTTGACTATGTAAGAGTATATCAGGACAACCCTTCATACAGCAGTTCATCATCAAACAATGTTGACTCAAACACAGGAAGCAGTTCAAGTTCCGGAAGCAGCTCAAGCAGCGGTTCATCAAGTACATCAACACCTTCTTCAGGTATGGGAATGACATATACTTCAGCTTCATCAGCAACAGCGTATGTTAATGACTCAAGCTGGACTGACATTCACTATTCTGTAAATGGTGGTGCACAGCAGAATGTAAGAATGACACAGAGTGGCTCAAAGGCTACTTACACAATCAACGGATTAAGCAACGGTTCAACAGTTAAGTATTGGTTTACAAATTGCAATACTTCCGGATACACACAGGATACAGCAAGCTACACATATACTCACAGCAGTGGTAGCTCATCAAGCTCAGGTTCAAACTCAAGCAGCAGTTCTTCATCCAGTACAAATACAGCATCAGGTGATATCTATATTTACCAGGATGCAAACTATGGTGGAAGATCAGCATCACTCGGACTTGGAAAATACAATTTAGCATCACTCCAGGCAAAGGGATTTAAGAACGATGACTTATCATCAGTTAAGTGCCCATGGGGTTACAAGGTAACATTGTATGCTGATGACAATTTCAGTGGTTCAACAAAGGTAGTAAGAGCTGACACATCATATGTTGGAAATGACTGGAACGACAAGGTATCTTCAATCAAGGTTGAAAAAGATACATACAAGATTGTAAACCGTCACAGTGGTTTATGCTTGGATGTTTCCGGTGGTAGCACAGCAAGTGGCGCAAATGTTCAGCAGTGGACAGACAATGGAACAAACGCTCAGAAGTGGCAGGTTTCATTCAACAAGGACGATTCAACATATGTTGTGACAAGTATTTTAAATAACAAGGCAGTTGATATGGGTGGATGGTCACAGAGCAATGGCGGAAATGCTATTATCTGGGATAACAACAACACAGCAAACCAGAGATGGTATATCACAGCTATTGACAATGGATATTCATTCTTTATCAACAAGCACAGCAACAAATCATTAGAGGTTGGCGGATGGTCAACATCAGCTGGCGGAAATGTACAGCAGTGGGATTACAAAGCACAGGCAAATCAGCAGTGGAAATTTGTACCTGTTGGATAAAAATTTGATTTAACATAATTCATTTATATAATGACAGCGGTTTTCTCTATCAAGAGGAACCGCTGTATTTTTTGACATTCTTTCTTATATCTTGCAAAAATCGGTCATATAGAATAGAATCAAGATTGATAATATATGAACGGGAGAATAAAAATGAAAAAGAAAAAAGTGTTAGCTATTTTTTTATCTATTGCTGTGTTAATTTGTTTGATTCCAAATGTTAATGCAGTGACAACAAAGGCGGGTAGTAGTTTTTATATAACAAGTCCGACATATAACCAATTGGTAGCGGCAGGTTATATTGACATTACCTGGACAGAAGCTACTAGTGGAACTGTAAAAGATTATGCTGTCTATATCAATGGAAGCAAAGATGGAACTACAAAAGATACTACATATGAATATTACACAACAGATGTAGTAATGAATGAGGTATATGTAGTTGCTGAATATGAAAATGGAGAGACGCAAACTACAGAAACATCAAAGTTTGGTGTGACAAAGAAGGGCTTGGGATTGTCCACAGATATGGGGGCGAATTTGGATTTGCAGGCTATGAATGTCGGTTGGTACTATAACTGGGGAACAACAGAAAGCATGGGAGAACAATATAGTGGTATAGAATTTGTTCCAATGGTCTGGAAAGAAACAAATGCAAATAATCTAAAAAATAAAATAAATACATTTAAAAATAATGGATATAAATATGCCCTCACATTCAATGAACCTGATTTGGGTGATCAGTGCAATATGAGTGTGGATGATGTTTACAATGTATGGCAGGGAATAGATGATGTCACGGGAATCAAGGTTAGTTCTCCGGTTACAGCACTTTGGCCAAAGATATCTACAGATTGGTTCCAGACGTTTATGTCAAAGATTGACACGGACAATGATCATGATGTTGATTTTATATCAATTCACTGTTATCCGGGAGACTGGGCAGGTGCCGGCATGGCAGAGTGGTTTTTAACAGATATTGTTGACTGGACATGGGAAACATATCAAAAGCCTATTTGGATAACAGAGTTTTCAACATCAGGAAATGTTACTGCTACAGGTGAAAACGGAACAAAAGAATTTTGGGAAGCAGTTATGCCAGGGTTAGATTCCAGAGAATACGTGGAAAGATACGCAGCATTTGGATTTGACAGTGATACTACCGGATTATGGAGATATGACACAGGTGAATTAACTCCTGCAGGAGAAGTTTATGCTGCAAACGGAATTCCGGAGGACTATAATCCGGCAGAGACACCTGAACCGGCAATAAAGACAGTTATAAGTAATAAAGCAACACAATTATTCGCTGACACTATAACTATTAATGACAATATATATCAGGACTATGCAAAAGGTGCGTATGCTACAGCCTCCAGCGCTTTGAGCAACAATATAGCAAATAACGCAATTGACGAAGATTTAGGCTCAAGATGGGAATCAAATCAGGGAAATGATGAGGAGTACATTACTATAGATTTGGGAAGTGTCAAAAATATAAAGCAGGTAAAGATTGACTGGGAAGCAGCCTCAGCAGCTAGTTATAATTTGGATGTATCAGTCGATGGAGTAAATTACACAACATTAACAATGGTAAGAGGCACTTCCGGAGCAAGAGTTGACACAGTAACATTGAGAGATTCGGTACAGGCCAGATATGTCAGAATGACAGGATTAAGCAGAACAACAACATATGGGTATTCCATATATGATATGGCAGTTTATGGAGCTGAGGAAGTAAAAGATAATATTGGAATAGTAGGATATCAGATAAGTGATACATTTGGAGGTGGCAGAACAATTGCATATGTTGAGCCAACTATTGATGGAAAGACGGTTAAAAATTGGGGATTGGTTTATGGAATAGCATCAATAGACAATAAGCTTTACCTTGAAAATGATGAAGATATGGTGGTTGATTCAGACAATCCATACGTCAAATCATTTGAATCAACCTCTCAAGGCACAGTAAACAAGGTTATGGGTGATTCGACCACAGCTACATATTATGTTCGCACAATGGCGTTTGGTGCATACAATAACAATGCCTTCACGGCAGGATACAAGGTTAGGGCGTATGCATTGCTGGAGGGCGGTACTTATGTATATGGAGATATTGAGGAATACAGTGTATACGATATAGCTGATTATATGTATCAAAATAATATAATGAACACATTGAATGGACATGAGTACTTGTTCAATAATATCTTATCGGTAGTTGATAGCAATTATGAGCAAATTGAGTACAATTATGGAAATTCATTAGTGAAACCGGCATTTTGATAAAGATGTGAAAAATTAAGTTAAAGGTAAGGGACTGTCGGTTAATGACAGTTCTGGATAGTGGAGACATATGACTCAGAATGGACCATTTATCTTTTGCACCTATTAACAGTAACAATAGTAATTCGGAAATAAAAGAAATTGATAACATCTTATCAGAAAGCACTGAAAAAGTAAGCTTAGATTCCCAAACAGTGACAAACATATACAATGAATGTGAAGAGGAAAAGAATGTAATTGCAACGTATGAATGCAAAGACGAAGAGACAAGTCTGTCTTATGAATCTCTTGAACACGGTTTAAAAGAGACAATAATATTGGACACAAAACCGGAGAGTAATATTTTTTCTTCTGAGTTAACGTTACAGGATATGTATTTGATGAATGTGGACGTTTAGTTTTAATAGAAGAGAGCAATGGCACTTTTGTTTACATAGATTACAACAATAAAAATGGAAGAATCAATAGCGTTAATACATCAAAGGGACAGGTAGCAAAGTATTCATACAAAGAAAATGGTTTAATAAATAAAATTACTGCAGCACCGGACAGTGATAAATAATATAGCTATGAATATAAGTATGAGGATTATAAATTAACTAAAGCTACATTTGTAGGAACAAATGGCAATAAAATAGAATATAAATACGTTTATAATAATGAGAATAGAATTTCAGATATAATAGATGCTATGGGAAATACATATAGTATTGATTATGATGAAGAATTTATTTCTCAATTTAGTTATTTTTATTCGAAGGATGTGCAGGGAAGTACAACAAATATAGTAGATAAAAAGGGAGAATGCTGTAATTCTTATAACTATAGCTTGTTATATTTTACTGAAGCCAAAAATCTTAAAAAAGTTGTGTGTGATAAGGAAGTGAAATTAATTGGACTTTCTAAAAATACTCAAGTTAAAAGAAAATAATTTCCTGAAGACCAAAAAGTAAAAAATATATAGAAAGTGATGAAT
>CAZWAG010000074.1:0-7882 GCA_964631845.1 uncultured Eubacterium sp. | reverse complement strand
ACCAATTAATATTTATGAAAGACGTGGTATCAAACTATTATATTTTGTTAATATGATACTTTTCTTATTTCCTGGTAACATTAAAGCCTTTAAATATTACTTGGCTAGCAGTTTATATCACAGGAAATCCAGAGGAATTTTCTAATGATATAAAAAACAGGCACATATATCCTAGACATAAAGACCAAATATTATTGATCAATTGATTGTCTAAAATACATATGCCTGCTAGTTTATTTTAGAGAAGTATTACTGAGCTAATACTTCCATTTCCCATAATGAGTATCCGTAGATAAGTGCTCTCTTTACACCCTGCATCTTAACATATCTGGCATTTACTGCTCCGAATGTTATATCGTCTACTCCACCATCCTGACCAGTCAATGACTTAACTGTTGTCCAGTCACTTCCGTTTGATGATACGAGAATATCGTAAGCTGTACCGTATGCACCTTCCCATCTGAGTGTAACCTGGTTGATTGCGTATACACTGCCCAGATCTAATGTAATCCAAGCGTCATCTGAGAAGTTTGATGACCAACGCGTTCCCACATTTCCGTCAATAGCATACTGTGCACCCATTGCATCATTTTCTGCTCCTGATGCTGTTGCTGTTGCATTTAATGCAACATTTGTTCCACTTGTTACAGTGCTTCCACCTGAACCTGATGAATTACCGGAATCTGATGAACCTGAACCTGTTGTTCCGTATACTTCCATTTCCCAGATTGAATATCCGTATGGAAGGGCTCTTGTTACACCCTGCATCTTTACATATCTGGCACTCACTGCATCAAATGTTATATCGTCAACTCCCCCATTCTGGTCAGTTAATTTCTTAACTGTTGTCCAATCATTTCCATTTGTTGATACAAGAATGTTGTAATCCTTGCCATATGCACCTTCCCATGTAAGCTTAACATTGTTAATTGTGTATACGCTTCCCAAGTCTACAGCAATCCATGCATCATCTGCAAAGTTTGATGACCAGCGTGTTCCCTCATTGCCATCTACTGCATATTTTGAATCTGTTCCTTCTGCCTCTGAACCTGATGCAGAAGTATTCTTTCCTTTTGCTAGATTTACTCCTGAAACGTCTTCCTTAGGAGGTTGTGTTGTCTCTTCCTCTGATGATGAGCTACCACCATATACTTCCATCTCCCACAATGAATATCCGTATGGAAGTGCTCTTGTAACACCCTGCATCTTTACATATCTGGCGTTTACAGCATTGAATGTGATTTCATCTGTTCCTCCATCCTGATTTGTCAATGTCTTTGCTGTTGTCCAGTCGTTACCGTTTGTTGAAACAAGAATATTGTAGTTCTTGCCGTATGCGCCTTCCCATGTAAGAACAACTCTGTTTATACTGTATGTTGCTCCAAGGTCAACTGTAATCCATGCATCATCTGCAAAATTTGATGACCAGCGTGTTCCCGCATTTCCATCAAATGCGTACTTTGCTGCTGTACCATCAGCTTCTGAGCCTGATGCTGTTGCATCCTTACCTAATGCAAGATTATTTCCTGTCTGACCTGAATTTGATGTCTCTTCTTCTTTAGTTGTTTCCTCTTCCTTCTTTGTTGTTTCCTCTTCACCGGCGCCACTAATCTTGTATGTAGCAGAAGTTACCGCTGAAGAAATCATTCCTGCTCTGAAAGCTTTTGCCTTAATTGTTGTATTCTTTGTCAGTTTGACAGTTGGAACGTAGAGTGTTGAATTTTCTGTTGGTTCTGAACCATCTGTTGTGTATCTGATTTCTACACCCTTTGTTGGGCTTGTGATTGTCAGATACTGTGTTCCTGTATAAGTACCGCCTGCAAGACTAAACTGTGGTGCTTCAACTGTGGCTGCCTCATATACCCCCATTTCATATAATGAGTATCCATAATCTAAAGCTCTCTTAACACCCTGCATTCTTACGTATCTGCATTCTACTGCGTTAAATACTATTTCTTCTTCTCCACCCTTACACTTTGTATTTTCATATACTGTATTCCAGTCGTTTCCATTTGTTGAAACCTGAATCTTATATGATTTTGCATAGGATGCTTCCCAGTTAAATGTCACCTTATTGATTGTATAGTTCTTTCCTAAATCAATCTGTGCATATTCGTCATCTGTAAATGCTGATGACCAACGTGTCGTCTTGTCTCCGTCAACCATCTTGTCTGCTTTTACAGAATCATTTTCTGAAGAAGACTGTGTTGTTGATTTTCCTAAAGCAATATTTGTATCCTTTGATACATTTGCACCATTTACTGTAATTGTACTTGTAGCTGTAGCTGATGTAATAAAACTATCCTTTACTGCAACAGCTTTTACTGTTGCTGTGCTTGATACAGCAAATGTTCCTGTGTAAACATTTGATGATGTAGATGGCATTGTTCCGTCTACGGTATAATAAATAGTTGCACCAGGTGTCTTATTGTTTATTGTTACATACTGAGTATCATCGTATGTTCCTGTTGGAACTGATATCTCAGGTGTCTGTGCCTGCTCAATGCTGAAGCTTCTGTCTTTGTAAACCTCAAAGCTTACTAAGGCCTTTGATCCGATAGTTGCCTTTCCGATTTCACCTGCTGATGTTCTAAATCCTACAACCTTTGTGCTGTTTGTTGGATTCCAAACAGTTGCTGTATATTTGTTTGTATTCTTATTGTAATATACTGCTGCTGAACAATCTCCTGTTGCAACAATGTCAGTTGTCTTTACACCAAGCTCCTTCATTGAATGGATAAACCAATATGTGTTTGCTGTATCTGTCTTCTGAACATTGTTATCATTTGCAAGGAATTTTGAAAGTGCTTTGTCCGGATCAGTCTGTGAAAGGAATGGCCATGTAATATGCTGCCATCCTGTATCCGGATGTGGATAATCCTTTAACAGCTTGTCAATTTCTTCCTGTGTCTTTCCCTCATTTCTTGCCACAATCTCTGCTTTTCTCATAGCATCAACTGTGTCATCCTCTAATCCCTGATAAATTTTTGCACACTTTGTCTGATTCATGCCATAATATGTTAAGTATTCAGAAATTGGAAGCCACTGAATACCATATACGTATAATGGCTGTCCGCCGAAGAATGTACCGTAGAAGTTAATTCCACCATAAACCTGACCTACTACCTCATATGGCCATGCATCAATCCAGTTGTCTTCGTCGTAATCGAACCAGTACTGCTCTACTGCTTCCATTTCATTTGTAAATCCGAATACACCTGCATCTCTGTAGGTGTCATTTTCTGTGAGGACACCCCAAAGGTACATGCTCACCCAGCTAAATAATGACTCGCTGGCTGATTCCTGATTGTTTCCTGAATCGTTGTCTGCATATCCGCCTGCCCATGAATGACCTTCGTACATATCATACGCTCTGAATCTGCAATACTCTGTATCATTGTCTGATGGATTTGCATAATCGCGAATCATCAACTCAATCATATCTTTATAATCGTTATAAAACTCTTCATCGTATGTAGCAAGGACTGTTGCTGCAAACATAAAGTATCCGTATGTGAAGTGGTGGTCACAAATTGAAGCGTTGGCACCAAATTCACTCTGCTCGTAATACAGTGTACCCCAAGCTGTGTTGTATATTAAGTAACTAATATCATCCTTTCCATCATATGTGAACCAGTTTACTAATATCTTCTTGATTCTCTTCAAGAATGTATCTCTTAAATCTGTGTCACCAATCTGATCTGCCATAAGTACGCCCATTCCCAATGGATGAAGGTTTTTACCTTCCCAGTAAGCGTCACCTGCAGGATTCAAATTCTTTGTAGCATCCTCTAACTGATTTAAATATCCAATAAGTGCCTCTCCATCAAAGCTTGAATTTCTAGGAAGAGCAAATGTTGGAAGTAATCCAGCAAAGTCTGATACTGTTTTAAATGAATTTCCTTCAATTGTCTTTAAGTCACCTCTCACTGAAGTGTATGTTGTAAATGCGCTGTCATCATTAGTAGAATTTTTCCACTGATGAGGAAGCATACATAAAAATGTTGTATTTGTAAATCCACCTCTCTTAAGTTCAGTATTTACTGAATATGTAGATGTGATTTTTGATGTGCTGTCATTGTAATCGTATGACACTGTTGTGTCTGTAACAAACGCATAACCATGACGATAGAATGTCTCAATCTGATTTTTGCTGTTCATTGAACCGATTGACATATAGCCATTTTTTGAAGGGAAAGTAACCTTGATGTTGCTTCCAACCTTCTTGAATGTTGTTCCTTCAGGAACTGTAAGACAATAATAGCTCTTTGATGTATTTGTGTTGTCTTTATTGTCCTTGTCTGTTATTTCAAGACCGATATGGTCAGTCTTAAAACTGCTGCTGTCAGTCAATATTTCATTTCCGTTTCCATCGAATATTGATGTTACATTTGACTTCTGTACATAAATTGTTTCTGTGTCACCATATTCTGTGTACACATAAGGAGAACCCTTTACAAATGTACTTGTCATTGCAACATGATCATCGTCACAAAGCTGTGCCTTTACTGCAAAATCGCTATATCCGCATACCTTATCACAAGCTGTTGCCGTATCTAAATTTTCCGGAAGAATATTGAAATCTATGCTTGTTTCTGAGTTGACAGATACATTCACATCTGTTTCGCCCATAGTTGGGAGCCAACCTTCTGTTGCTGTCAAGATTCCCAAGCCCTTCTTTGAATACTTAACCTTTAAAGGTAATGTAGACATCAGATTTCCAAACTTGTTTATAAGCATTGACTGCCACCAGTCATTACTTGCTACAGGAACCTTAATATTATCTGTAGCATAAAGTGGAAGCTTTGCTTTTTCGTTGTACATTGAATTTGAAAGGTATGTTCCCTTTCCTGCTGACACAACATATGATTCCGGAAGACTTGGAATATCGTGTGTTACCTTTTTGTCCGCACTATTGTATCTATACACTTCCAATTCATAAATAGAGAATCCGCTTCCGCTCTCTACTCTTGTATAACCATAGATTCTTACATATCTTGCATTTGCGTAAAGTTCAACATCTGCCACCTCATATCCATGACCCTTTAACTGTCTGTACAATGTTGTCCAGTTTGAGCCATCCTTTGATGTCTGGATGTCGTATATTTTTCCTGCATCAGATGCCCAGTTGATTACTACACGTCCAATTTCATATTCTCCTCCCAAATCAACTGTCAAATACTGATTGTCACTTTCACCTGATGTCCAGTATGTATTACTATTTCCGTCCACTGCATTCTTCGCAAGAACTGATGTCTGGTCAATAACTCCATTGTCATCATACATCCACCACACATCTCTAAGCGAAGATGCTGTTGTGCTCTTGCCCTCTGCAATATTTTCACCATAATCGACCGGTTTCTTAGTAACACCATCTGTTCCATATATTTCTATTTCGTACAATGAGTAACCATAAGCACTCAAAGCCTTATCTTTCATATATAAACGGACATATCTTGCTTTTGACTTGACATCTAATGTCTCATTTCCACCGTTACAATTGTCATTTGTATAAACTGTCTGCCAGTTGTCTTCATCCTCTGAAATCTGGATTTCATATGCTTTAGCGTAAGCACCTTCCCAGTAAAGTTTTACTTGCGTAAAGTCTGTTGATTTTCCTAAATCAATGTAAATCCATTCTTCCGCATTGTCCCACGAGCTTTCCCATCTGGTACTAGTAGAACCATCTACTGCATCTGCCGGGTCGCTGCCTGTAACAGATGAACTTGCATATGCCATTCTTCCCTTCGAAATAACATACGTGTCATCTGCCTTGACCGTTAAACTGTTTAATGGGAGCAATGATGCTACCATCGTTGTTGCTAATAAAAAGGCTATCGTCTTTTTTGCCTTGCCTAACAACTTTCTTCTCATTTTTGGTTACCTCCATAACTCTAAATACTGAATGGCTGAAATAGTACCATTCAAATTAACCGTTTCTTTTAAATATTTAGATGTAACACATAACTCAAACCTTTCAAATCCGTGCCAAATCAGATAGCCGGCCGAACCACCTGAAAAATCACTTTTTTAGATTATTGCGTAAAAATATTTTTTGCAAGATATTAACAATTTTGAAACGTTTTTTCATTTTCTTTTGTGCAATATGCACATAATTTTACGTTTATTTGTTTTTTTGAAATGTTTTCATTCGTCATTTTTGAATTTTTAGTTCCTTTTTGTGACAATAAAAATGTTAAAAACATTTCAACCCCTTTTATTTTTAAATTAAATTCTCAAATTGGGAAACGTTTCCCTCGTTGCTATTTTTTATTTAGTTGAAATTCAATTCATTTTTTGAGTTAAAAATTACATTTTGAAAGCCCTTTCATTTTTTTGTAAAAATTTCAATAAAAATATTTTTTTGAGGGAAGTATCAGTTTGATGTTTAAACATTAATTTGATACCACTTAACAATAAAATATCCTTCGCTTTTATCAATACGGCAAAATATATGATTTTGACAAAGCGCAATAGCCAAATTGGCTTAAGTTTTTATCAATACGACAAAATATATAATTTTGAAAAAAAGAAACAGACCTGCATTGGAATATGCCAGTGCCGGTCTGTTACTTAGGGAGTTTTTACAGCCCCTTTCAATATAATTTTCAGTTCTTTAGTCCTGAGCCACTACTTCTTTATAAAACTCTGTAATATCTTTTCTTCCATCCTTAGTATAAGCAATTGCTGTACGTGGATGCTGGTTCAAGATGCCTGTCAAAAGGTACTGCAAGTCATATCCCCATACAGTTCCCTGCTCCTTCATAGGATTCATATACTGTTCCAAAAACTTAATAACAGGATAGTTATTGTATTTTGGATTTCTAAGAAAGCCTAAGAGAAGCTCCATTGCGCAGTTTCCTGCGCCACGTCCCATCGCAGCGTATGTTGCGTCAAGAAAATCAACGCCATCACCTACCGCCTCAATAGTATTTGCAAACGCAAGTCTTTGATTGTCATGCGCATGAATACCGACTTTTTTATTATACTTTGCTGCAAACTCACAATACATATCTGCTATTCTTGCAATCTGCTCCGGATACAACGAGCCATAGCTGTCCACAATGTAAATAACATCCACCGGTGACTTGCCTAATGCCTCAAGTGCTACCTTCATATCGCTCTCCTGGGCATTTGAAATTGCCATAATGTTACAGCTTGTCTCATATCCTTTTTTGTTTGCATTTTCAATCATATCAACAGCCGTAGGAATTGTGCTTATATATGTGGCAACTCTTACCAAATCAATAGCACTGTCCTTTCTCTCGATAATGTCTGTCTTATAATTGCATCTTCCTACATCTGCCATTACTGCAATCTTAAGATCTGTGTCATTGTCTCCAACAACGCTTCTAATATAATCCTCATCACAGAACTTGCTTGGTCCAAACTTATCTACATCAAACATATCCTTTGCAGCCTTATATCCAAACTCCATATAATCTACGCCAGCCTCTACATTTGTTTTGTATAATGCCTTTGCAAATCCTTCCGGAAAATAAAAATCATTTACCAGTCCTCCATCTCTAAGCGTCGCATCAACTACTTTAATACCTGGACGATATCCCATTAAATTTTCTAATTCTTTCATAGTAACCTTCTTTCTGTCCGTTTTTAGTTTGTCGCTTTAAAGCGCTAAAGCAATTATACATATCTTTTTTGCTAAAGTCAAGAAAAAGTAGTTCTCAAGATATTTCCAAAATCTTATCTGGTTAGTGATTTTCGAGCAGAAGAAAGAGTTCGCTCGCGAACTCTCTCGCGAGGCGTTTTTGTATTATATGATGGGGGTGTCAAAAGGTCACTCTATTAAATATTTTTGTCAAAATCCACAAAAAAGAATTTAATAAAAGGATATATTTCAAAACAATAGGCAGTTGTCCGC
>CAZWAG010000073.1:0-8214 GCA_964631845.1 uncultured Eubacterium sp. | reverse complement strand
AACGGTAACATTTTCGAGCAGAGCGTCGCGACGGATAGCGTTGTAGATATCGGGGTCTGACTCTTTGTCGAGGTTGATAACCTTAGCGTAGCAGCCGCCTTCGAAGTTGAATACGCCCTTGTCGTCCCAGCCGTGTTCGTCGTCGCCGATGAGCAGACGTTTGGGGTCGGTCGAGAGGGTGGTCTTGCCGGTGCCGGAGAGGCCGAAGAATACAGCGGTGTTTTCGCCGTTCATGTCGGTGTTGGCCGAGCAGTGCATGGAAGCGATGCCCTTCAGGGGCAGGTAGTAGTTCATCATCGAGAACATACCCTTCTTCATTTCGCCGCCGTACCAGGTGTTGATGATAACCTGTTCACGGCTTGTAATGTTAAATGCTACACATGTCTCTGAGTTAAGACCTAATTCCTTGTAGTTTTCAACTTTAGCCTTTGATGCATTGTATACAACAAAGTCTGGTTCAAATGTTTCAAGTTCTTCATCTGTAGGGATGATGAACATGTTCTTTACAAAATGTGCCTGCCAAGCAACTTCAACTATAAAACGTACAGCCATACGTGTATCTTTATTTGCTCCACAGAATGCATCTACAACAAAAAGTCTCTTGTTTGAAAGTTCTTTCTTTGCAAGTTCCTTTACTGTATTCCATGTATCTTCATTCATTGGATGATTATCATTTGGATATTCTTCAGAATTCCACCATACTGTATCTTTAGAATTTTCATCTACTACAATATACTTATCCTTAGGTGAACGACCTGTATAGATACCTGTCATTACGTTAACTGCTCCAAGCTCTGTCTCCTGACCTACTTCATAACCTTCAAGGTCTTTCTTTGTTTCTTCTTCAAACAATGTGTCGAATGAAGGATTATACACGATTTCAGTAGTTCCAGTAATGCCATATTTGCTTAAGTCAATAGCTTTCATCTGATTTTACCTCTTTTCCAATTTTTTCTTCTAAATAGATTCACAAGTTTTATCTTTAAATAAACCTATACCTATAGAATTTAATCTGTAAAAATGTTTTTGTCAACAAAATTGTTATTTTTTTGACGATATTTAATATTATTAACCTGTTTTTCACAATTATTACACATTTTATATACAATTGCATTAAAGTGTCAAAAGATTACTTTATAAAATAATGTTTTAAAATTGCAGAACAGAATCAATATTACAAAAGCATGGTCACCAAAGATAACCATGCTTTTGATTAATCAATATGTATTTTAGCTAAATAAATCTAAAACGCTAGATACTGCGTCTAATGCGTCTGTAACTTTTCCTGCCTTACTCTGGCTTTCTGCCTGTTCACTATCTGAATCAGCAGGTGTTCCAGAGTTTACAAATGATCTTGTAGGAGCAAGAAGAATCTTTCCTGTTCCTCTATATACATTAACAAGACCTTCACCTGACACTGCTGAGCCAATCAAGCTCTTGCCTGACTTTTCAACTGTGAAATCAAGGGAGCCTGACCATGCAACTGCCATGCTTCCGTCTATCTTCATCTGATCATTTTCAAGATTTACAACTATCAATTCGTCCATTGGTACAGGACTTTCCAATACTGCAATTCCTTTTCCGTCTAAAGCAAGATTGAATAAGCCCTCTCCTCCGAGCACTGCAGATGAAATATTTGCTCTTGAAACTACTGTGTGGTTTACTGTGCTTTCACATGCCAAAAACATTCCATCCTCTAACACGATTTTGCCCCACTCTTCTACATCAACTAAAAGAAGATGCTTTGTAGTAGGCTCAAGAACAATAGAACCTGTTCCTGAATATAAAGGCTTTACAGCTGATTCCTTTGTAACTGCTGCCTTCGCCATCTTACCGAGGAAATTACCAACACCTTTTACATCTGACTTCATATTAACATCGCCCATTGTGTACTGCATTGCCCCTGCCTGCAACACAACGCTGCTGTTTTCTAAATCAACTAAAATCTGACGTCTTCTGACGTTCATCTTAGCTGCGAAATATTCTATTGTAGCAAATGCAGGATTAACTGATAAATCCTTTTGGTGCTCTAAAACCTTGAAAGGACCCTTTTCATCTATAACCTTAATATTAGGGTTATTTAATAAATTGTTCTGTTTAATCATTCCAAGTCCCTCCTTACGCTGTTGGCGCCATGAGGATTTTACCTGTTCCTCTGTACACGTTTACCAAGCCTTCTCCTGAAATAGCTGAACCTACTAAACTCTTGCTTGATTTTTCAACTGTGAAATCAAGTGAACCTGACCAGGCAATAGCCATATTGCCATCAATCTTTACAACATCGTTTTCTAATTCGAGTTCAATTAATTCAGCCTGAGGAACGTTACTTTCCAATACTGCAATACCACTGCCGTTTAATGATAAGTTAAATAAGCCTTCACCACCGAGCACTGCAGATGAAATGTTACTTCTTGCCACAACCGACTGCTTTATTGTATTGTCACACGCAAGGAAAAGACCATCATCAAGTACAATGCTTCCATTCCAATCATCCAAATCTACTAAAAGAATATGCTTGAATGTTGGTTCTAACATAAGAGCTCCACTTCCGGAATATTCCGGTTTTACAGCTGATTCATTTGTAACTGCTGCCTTTGCCATCTTTCCAAGGAAATTGCCTACTCCCTTAACACCTGATGACATATTAACATCACCTACAAGCCACTGCATCGCACCTGCCTGAACAACGCATCCGCTTTTGTCCATTTCAACCAATACCTGTCTTCTTCTTATGTTCATCTCTGATGCATAATATGCTGTAATAGCATCACTTGGGCTAACGCTCAAGTCCTTCTCATGTTCAAAAATTTTGAACTGTCCCTTTTCTCCAATAAGCTTCATATTCTCATTGTCATAAAAATTCTCTAATGTGTACATTTTACCCTCCTTCTCGTAATGTATATTAAGCCTTTCTATGCCAATAAAAATTTTACCATAATTTGTAAAATGCTTCTACATATTTTTATTTAAATTTCCCATTACATATCCCCTTAAATCTAAGGAGACGTAGTAAAATCCAAGTTGTCTGAAAAAAGAATCTATCTCAATCCTAAAATCAACCAGCTTATTTATATCATCTTCATCAACCTCTATTCTGGCAAGATTCTCTCCATGAATGCGCACTCTAACTTGACGAAAGCCCTTTGCCTTCAAAAAGCATTCTGCCTTCTCAACCATAAAAAGCTTCTTTTCATCAATTAATTCTCCATATGGAAATCTGGACGCAAGACATGCAAAGGATGGCTTGTCAAAGGTTGACAGTCCAAGTTCCTTTGAGAGATTTCTTATTTCCTTTTTATTTAGTCCCACCTCTTTTAAAGGACTCTTTATATGCATTTCCTCTACCGCCTTTAATCCGGGTCTGTAATCGCCCAAATCATCCACATTGGTTCCTTCTAAAATATGCTCAAAGCCATTTTCATTTGCCACGGAAATGACCTTCTCAAACATTCTTTTTTTACATATATAACAGCGATTCTTTGGGTTTGCTGTAAAATCATCAAATTGCAGATGGTCTATTTCGACAATAATCTGTCTAATTCCTTCGCGTTCACAAAATTCCTTTGATTCATTCTGTTCCCACTCCGGAAATATTTTTGACTTTAACGTTATAGCTACCACCTTATCCCCCAATGTATCATGAGCAACCTTAAGTAAAAATGTACTGTCCACTCCACTGGAAAAGGCTACTGCAACGTTTCCCAAATCTCTCAAATATTCAATTAACTTATTATATTTTTCATCCATTTTATTCATTGGCAAACTCTTCTTTGTCACACAAATCTTTAATCACTTCTCCACCGATAATCAAGCCTACAACCGATGGCACAAAAGAAACACTTCCCGGTGTAGAGCGTCTCTTAATATCCTCTTCATCTGATTTGTATGGAGTGAGTGCCTTCTCCTTTGAATATACAACCTTTAGGCTATCGACACCTCTTTTTTTCAATTCTTTTCTCATTGTTTTTGCCAGAGGGCAGACCGATGTCTTATATATGTCCGCAACCTCAAAAGCTGTCGGATCCAATTTATTTCCAGCTCCCATCGAGCTTATAATCGGAACATTTGCTTTTTTTGCTTCCATTACAAGCTGTATCTTTCCTGTAACAGTATCAATTGCGTCAACAACATAATCGTACTGAGTAAAATCAAACTCATTTGCTGTCTCAGGCAAATAAAATGTTTTGTACGTATTCACCTTTATATCCGGGTTGATTTCCTGACATCTTTCTTTTGCAACATCAACCTTGCTCATTCCAACTGTCTTTGTCGTCGCAATTATCTGTCTATTTATATTTGAAAAGCAAACATCATCGTTGTCAATCAAGTCGAGTGTTCCGACTCCACTTCTGGCGAGAGCCTCAACTACAAAGCCTCCAACTCCTCCAACTCCAAACACTGCAACCCGGGATTTCTTTAAACGTTCTATATTATTTTTTCCGAGCAGCAATTCTGCCCGGGAAAACAAATTTTGTTCTGCCATTATCATTCTCCATCTCTATATTAAAATCGACATCAAAGGGACTAATTTAAGTACTTTTGATGTCGACATTTTTATTATAATGAGTAGCTAACCTTTGTATATGGTTCAACTGAGCTTGTTATAAAGGCATTACTTCCTATAACAGAGCCCTTGCCAATAACAGTCTCTCCACCAAGAATAGATGCACCTGCATAAATTGTTACATCATCCTCGATAGTAGGATGTCTCTTTGCTCCTTTGAGTCTCTGGCCACCTCTTGTCGAAAGGGCACCAATTGTCACTCCCTGATATACCTTTACATTATCTCCAATAATTGTCGTTTCACCAACTACAATACCGGTACCATGGTCAATAAAGAAATATTTTCCGATTGTCGCACCGGGATGAATATCTATACCTGTCTTACTGTGTGCATGTTCAGTCATAATTCTTGGAATCAATGGAACGCCAAGAAGGAACAACTCATGCGCAACTCGATTTACAGTAATTGCATACAGTCCCGGATAAGAAAGAATAATCTCATTCTTGTTATACGCTGCAGGGTCTCCATCAAAAAAGGCCTCAACATCTGTAGAAACCAAATCTCTGATTTTTGGAATCTGCTTAAAGAATTCAATCGAAATACGACTCGCCTCTTCCTCTCTCTTGTCATCAGGAAGCTCAGCCTTTTCAGGAGACTGTCTCAGTGCGATTGCAATCTGCTTGTTGAGATTGTACATAACGTCTTCTATCAGCACTGTTAATCGGCTGTCCATATTATAAAATCTATAAGCTTTTTCTCTATAAAATCCAGGGAAAATAATTGTAAGAATCTTATCAATCATCTCTACCACAATATTTGTGTCCGGCTGATCGTACAATTCAATATTATCAATTACTCTGTCTCCCTCGTAATCCTTTAAAATACCATCTACGATATCTTTTATTTCATTTTCTATCTTTCTGCTCATAATGATTCCTCACTATTCATTTATTACATACCATTTTAATATGAATTATACTATTTAGCAACATTAGTTATTCTTTGACTGATACTATAGTAATTTTTTAACTGACACCTTTCTAACTAAAGCTTTAAATGTAATCAATATATGTTCTAAGAATTTCTTCTGTCATCTCATATGGGTAATTCTTTAACTTGCCAGGATTTTGCATTAGCATCTGTACATCCTTTTCCCACAATTCAGGTGATATATCAACCTTTCCTAATATATGTTTTAAAAATTTTCCAAACTCTTTTACGTTATCAAAGCCTAACAATTCAAGCATTATTTTTACATCCTCTTTTCCCGGACAATTATCAACAAATCCGGGAAGAAAGATTCCAACAGCTTTTCCGTGAGGAATTCCGAGGTCATATGTTATAGGATAACTTAGTCCGTGAGGTATACATGTTCCTGCATGTGCAATTGACATTCCCGCCAAAACTGAAGCATGCATAAACAGTCCATAATCGTCATCAGTCATGTTGTTAAAGTTTTCTTCTGTCATAAGATTTTCTTTTGCCTTTCCCCAGATTCTGAATCCTTCTCTTGCGTAAATTCTATTATACTCGTTTGAGTTTGTATTCAAAAATGATTCTACAAGATGAGCCAGTGCATCCACTGCAGTGCTTACCATCGTTTCATAGGATGCAGTCTTTAAATACTTAATGTCAATCAGTGCAACATCAGCAAACACATCGTGTTCAATTCCCTTCTTTGTCTGTTTGCTGTGTCTTGTAAGAACTGAATGCTGAGTAACCTCTGACCCTGTTCCGCAAGTAGTTGGGATGCACACTAAAGGATACCAAGGTGAAGTTTCTCCTTCATATAAGAATCCTTCTGCATTGTCAATTTCATCCTCATTCATAGCAAGCAGAGAAATTGCTTTTGCGGCGTCCATAGGTGAGCCTCCACCTACACCGATGAAAAAATCTACCTGCTCATCCACGGCAAGCTTAGCTGCCTTAACAACAGTCTCTACCGAAGGATTTTCTTCTATTTCATTAAAAATAACATAGTCTGTATTCTCTTTTTGCAAAGCATCCTCCACATCCTTTAGTGAACCGTTTATTTTTGATGAGTGCTTTCCTGTGACAATCATTGCTTTGTCTCCCCAAACCAATTCTTTGCTGTGGTTCAAAACACAATTATCTTCACAATAAACTTCTGTTGGCATATATAATTTCATAAAATGTCTCTCCTTATTTTAACGTTCTTATAATAGTCGAATATATTTTAACATACTTTGATTTTGTTTTTAACCAAAAGAGTTAAAAAATGAAAGAAGAATGCGCCAAGGCACATTCTTCTTTCCCACTTAAAGTGTGTCATTTTATTTTTACCATCTTGTATCGATAACTAATGCTTTTGCATCACTGTTTTCTAACAATGTACTCTGGTCATTTACATCATCATAGCAGAAGCCATATGCATATCCATTTACTGAAATTTTGTGTGTAAATCCTGCATAGAAGTTGTTTGTACTATTCTGATAATAAGCCGATGGTTTAAACCAGTTTTCCGGAGTTGTTGCAACACCTCTGTTGAAGGCTGCACATATCTGAGCCTGAATTGCAAGTTCAACACCACCTGCTGCAGTACCCTGGTTTTCAGTACTTTCTTTGTGAAGTGTTCCCTTTCCTTCTAACACATCCTGTGTTGTTGGCTTATCAATATAGTAAACTGTGTCTTTTCCTGATGCCTTCATCTGTAATCTGTTGTTTATAACTCTTCCGGTGTATGAGCCCTGCTCTGTATTGATAACCAAATCCTGGCTGGCATACTTTGTCCAGAATTCATTGATATATGCATCGAAATAATTTCCATAAATCTGTCCTTCGTTGAAGGTTGTCTTACATGGAGCCATAATTCTTAGACTGTTTACCAATGTCTTAAATTCTGTTGGTGCTGTTGCATAGAAATCATCAAATGTCTCTTTTCTTCCTGTTGTATCACCAACTGATTTGTCGTATCCATAGTATGTATTTCCACCAATCAATCTTGTAATTGTTGGGAATGCAAAGAAGTCAACTCTTGTTGTGTTACCCCAGTAATTAAACGTTGTATCTGAAGTCTTTGTAAGTGTAAATTCTTCAAATTCAAATAATGTACTGTAGTTTGGATCAGATGAATCTGCTAAGTTTGGACCTGCATAGCCTCCATCATTTACTCCCAAATAAACCGGTTGTCCATAACTTACATACATACGAGCTGAGCTTAATGTATCTGTTAAATATACTTTGTGTGCTTCAGCTACACTGTGAGATAAATTTGCCATCTTACGGTTGTTAATAGTAAGAGTATTTAATGACTGTGTGAGCTGCTTATATGAGCCGTCCTTGTCAACATATACATACTGATTACTTGAATTCAAACCAACGATGCACCAGAAAACTTCATCATCTGCCCAAGCACCATTTGAATTGTTGTTGACCTGAACCATAAATTTACCTGTCTGCAAGTCTGATGAATTGTACTGTGGCTGATAATAGCTTGGAACCTTTGGTTCTTCTGTTTCCTTCTCACCTGTTCCTGATATTGTGATTGTTCCTTCCCAAGGAATAGATTCCTTTAGACCGGATACTGTTGCAATCTTAACTGTGTGTGTTCCTGTTGTGTAAACAGGCATTGTGATTGACTGTGCTGCAACGCCTGTTCTTCTGCGTTCTCCATCAACATATACATTGTAGCAGTTAGGGCTTCCTGCTCCCCAAACCACTGTCAAATATCCCGGTGTTGGTGATGCAG
>CAZWAG010000072.1:0-8705 GCA_964631845.1 uncultured Eubacterium sp. | reverse complement strand
GTCTTATGATGGGCTATGTGGATGGAACAGAGGCTTTGGCAGCAAACGTGACAGTAAGCAACGTGAGCCTGAAGGAATATAGCAGCGAACCTGTAACAGATGTAGTAACAACCGTGAAGCCTACGGAGGCACCTACGGTAGCACCAACACAGGCTCCAACGGTAGCGCCAACAGTAGTGCCTACAGAAGTGCCTACACAGGCACCTACAACAAGCATATCAGTTGAGAAGCCGGACAAGATAGTAGGTCTTACGTTTGCAGGGGATGACAACCTGCCATACTATTTCGCATGGCAGGCGTCAGAAAAAGCAGAGACATACAACTTCTATATCAATGGAACAAAGATTGATTCAGTAGTAGGAACAGCATACAATGCAATAAACTATTTTGCTTCAGCAGCAAATGGAAACTATACAATAGGTGTAACAGCTGTAAATGCTGACGGTGAATCAGAGATGGTTACAGTAAGCTTTAAGAAAGAAGTGGCTAATACACCAACAGAAGCACCTACTGATGCTCCAACACAGGCCCCTACAGTAGCGCCAACAGAGGTACCAACGGTTGCTCCAACACAAGCGCCAACAGTTGCATCAACAACAGAGGTACCAACACAGGCACCAACGACAGTAGCACCTACAACAGTGGCACCAACAACAGCAAAGCCAACCCAGGCGCCAACAAAAGCACCGGTAACACAGCCTTCAACAACATATGAAAAGGCAGATGCAGTTGACAAAGCAATTGTAAGTGCTAAAAATGATAAGGATCCTGCAGGCTCAACATTTGGAAAGCTTTGTGCAAAGGTAAAATCAACAACAAAGAAATCAAACAAGGTGACATGGAAGAAGGTTTCAGGAGCTACAAAGTACATTGTTTATGCCGGAAGATGTGGCTCGAAAATAAAGAAAGTAAAAGAATCAACAGGTTCTTCATTTACACATAAGAAACTTAAGAAAGGTAAATATTACAAGTACCTTATTGTTGCGGTAGATAAAAATGGAAACGCAGTTGCAATTTCAAAGATGATACACTCAGCTACAAAGGGCGGAAAAGTTGGAAATGCAAAGAAGCTTAAGTTAAATAAGAAAACAGTAAGCCTGTCAGTAGGTAAGTCGTTTACAATCAAAGCAAAACAGATTGCTGATGCAAAGAAAGTAAAGATAAAGAATCATAGAAAGATTTCCTATGAGACAAGCAACTCAGAAGTGGTAGTTGTATCAGGCAAAGGAAAGATAACAGCGAAAGCAAAGGGAACCTGTACAGTATTTGTATATGCACAAAATGGTGTTTATGCAAAGGTAACAGTAAAAGTTAAATAATTAGAAATAAGCCATCAGAGCATATCGAGTTGATAAATAATTCTGATGGCTTATTTGAATATAGATATAATTACATATTAAAAATGAACATTCGACAAAAGCGTACGTATGAGAAACACAAACCAAGAGTACTATTACATACTAAAAATCAATATTCGACAAAAGCGTACGTATGAGAAACACAAACCAAGAGTACTATTACATACTAAAAACAATATTAAGCAAAAGCGTATGTATGTAAGACACAAACCCAAAATATAGTTACATACTAAAATAATAATTAGGAAAAAGCGTATGCACCACAAAGGAATTACCTATGGAAAAAAGAAAAACAAGTAAATAATTCTATTCCTTGAAAATAACATGTTATGATAAAAAATATAATAAAACAACTGAGGTATTGAGATGAAGACAAGAGAAGAAGCTTTAGAATATGGATTATCTTTTCCAGACACTTATCAGCATGCACCATTTCATGACCAAAACTGGCAGCTGGTAAGAGTCAAAGGGAGCAAAAAGGCCTTTCTTTGGACATATGAAAGAGATGGATATATAAATTTAAATGTGAAGGTTGATCCGGAGTGGAGAGATTTTTGGAGAGATGCATATGATTCAGTTATTCCTGGATGGCATCAAAATAAAGAACACTGGAACACTATTATTTTAGATGGGTCTATAAAAGATGAAGATGTCAAAAAGATGATTGGAGAGAGTTATAGAATTGTAACAGATAGTCCTAGCAAAAGAATATATGAAGCCGTAAAAAGAATTCCAAAAGGTCAGGTTGCAACCTATGGTCAGGTGGCAGAAATGGCAGGAGATAAGAAAATGGCGAGAGCTGTTGGAAATGCCCTACATAAAAATCCGGATCCTAAGAATATACCTTGTTACCGGGTTGTAAACTCAAAAGGAAAACTTGCAGGCGAATTTGCTTTCGGTGGCAAAGGCGCTCAAGCTAAACTTTTAGAAGCAGACGGAATTGAAGTAGTAGATGGCATAGTAGATTTGAAAAAATACGGAATGAAATTGAACTAAAAAGTATTGTAAATATTTAACAAGATATCATTGATGAAATCAATAAAAATCTACGTCTAATTTAGCAATGAGTGGTTGACGCACATTCCGGTATTTTTGTATAATAGTGTCAGTTTGTGAGAAAAGAGGTAAAATAGTAATGGGTGGTTTCTTTGGAGTTGCCTCAAAAGGTAACTGTAATTTTGACTTGTATTTTGGAACAGATTATCATTCACATTTGGGGACAAGACGTGCAGGTATGGCTGTATATGGCGAGGATGGATTTGCCAAGGCTATACATAAGATAGAAAATACGCCTTTTAGAACAAAGTTTGAAAAGAATCTTGAAAAACTTAATGGACATATGGGTATAGGATGTATTTCAGATTTTGAGGCACAGCCTATTTTAGTTAGATCACATCATGGAACATTTGCCATTACTACAGTAAGCAAGATTAACAATGCTGAAGAGTTGGCAAATGAAATATTAAAAGATGGAACACATTTCTTTGAGATGAGCAATGGTGAAATCAATGCAACGGAATTAGTTGCAGCATTGATTAATACAAAGCCAAACTTGATTGAAGGTATAAAATATGCTTTAGATGTAGTTGACGGATCACTTTCTTTGTTGTTGCTCACTCCAAAGGGGATATATGCAGCAAGAGATAAGATGGGACGTACACCTGTTGTTCTTGGAAAGAAGGACGGCGCAAGATGTGCATGCTTTGAAAGCTTCTCATATTTGAATTTACAGTATGAGGATGATAGAGAATTAGGACCTGGTGAAATCGTAGTGTTCGATGCTGACAGTGTAAAGACATTAGTTCCGGCAGGAGAAAAAATGAAAATTTGTACATTCCTCTGGGTTTACTACGGTTATCCATCAGCTTCATATGAAGGTATCAGCGTAGAGCAGATGAGATACAATTGTGGTAAGCTTCTCGCTAGAAGAGATAATGTAGATGTTGATGTTGTTGCCGGAGTGCCTGATTCAGGTGTGGCTCATGCGGTAGGATATGCAAATGAATCCGGGATTCCATTTTCAAGACCGTTTATAAAATATACACCTACATGGCCACGTTCATTTATGCCAACAATTCAGACACAGAGAAATTTGATTGCACACATGAAGCTTATTCCGGTTCATGAATTGATAAAAGACAAGAAATTATTGTTGATTGATGACTCAATCGTAAGAGGAACACAGCTTAGAGAGACAACAGAATTTTTATATGAGAGTGGAGCAAAGGAGGTTCACATCAGACCAGCCTGTCCACCATTGTTGTTTGGATGCAAGTATTTAAATTTCTCGCGTTCAAAGTCAGAAATGGAATTGATAAGCCGTGTTGTTATCGCTGAACTTGAAGGCGGCGAAGTGACTAAGGAAGTATTGCAGGAATATGCTAATCCTGATTCAGACAAATATGCAAAGATGGTTGAGGGTATAAGACAGAAGCTTAACTTTACATCACTTAGATTCCACAGACTTGATGATATGCTTGAGTCAGTTGGAATTGACCCAGACTGCTTATGTACATATTGCTGGGATGGAAGAGAATAAAAACATAGCTATATAAAAAGAATCATTATCATTGGTAAGTTAAAATACCGTGATAATGATTCTTTTTTATATAATAGAAATTCTTTCGAATTTCCTATTATATAAAAAACGCTCCGCTAAGGATGCGCACTCGCGCGTTAGGAAATATGTCGCAAAAGCGACCGCGCTCGGCGCTAGAATCTCGCAAGCGAGATTCTTTCTTATATAAAACTGAACAATTATAGAAAAGTTAAAAACAATTATAATCATTCTAATTATTCTGATGTATGATTATAATTCATAATTGAGAATAATTAGTATAGGTTAGTATGAAAAAAATTATTATATTTGTTGCGTAACGCGACGGAACGGAGAACATATGAAATATGGGCATTTTGACAATGAAAAACGAGAATATGTAATTGACCGAGTGGATTTGCCTACATCGTGGACAAACTATTTAGGAGTTAAGGACACATGTGTAGTGATAAACCACACAGCAGGCGGATATATGTTCTACAAGACACCGGAATATCACAGAGTTACAAGATTCAGAGGAAATTCAGTACCGATGGATAGACCGGGGCACTATGTGTATATAAGAGACAATGACTCAGAGGATTATTTCAGCATTTCATGGCAGCCGGTTGGAAAGCCACTTGATAAGGCGGAATATAAATGTCGTCACGGACTTTCCTATTCAGTATATGAATGTTTGTATGACAAGATTAAGGCTAGCCAGAAGATGTCAGTTCCAATGGATGATGATGTGGAGCTTTGGGATGTAGTAATTAAGAATACAGATTCTAAGCCTAGAAATTTGAGTGTGTTCTCATATTGTGAATTTTCGTATCATCATATTATGATTGACAATCAAAATTTTCAGATGAGCTTGTATTGCGCCGGCTCTTCATATGAAGATGGAATCATTGAACACGATTTGTTTTATGAAGAGTTCGGATATCAGTATTTTGCCTCGAACTTTACTCCGGATGGATTTGATTGTTTGAGAGATGAATTCCTAGGAATGTATCACACAGAGGATAACCCAATTGCAGTAATCAATGGAAAATGTAGTGGTTCGTATGAAAAAGGCAACAATCACTGTGGAACACTCCAAAAGGATATTATATTACAGCCGGGTGAAGAGATTCGCCTTGTATTTATGCTCGGTGAAGGAAACAGAGAAAAAGGAAAAGAGATTCGCGAGAAGTACAGCAATCTTGAAAATGTGGACAAGTCATATGAACAGCTGGCAAACTACTGGGATGACAAGCTTTCAAGACTTCAGGTAAATACACCAAATGAAGGTATGAATACAATGCTTAACATATGGAATCTCTATCAGTCAGAGGTAAATATTATGTTCTCAAGGTTTGCTTCATTTATAGAAGTAGGTGGAAGAACAGGACTTGGATATAGAGATACGGCACAGGATTCAATGACTATACCACATTCAAATCCTGAAAAATGCAGAGAGCGTATTGAACAGCTTTTGAAGGGACTCGTTTCAGAGGGCTATGGTCTTCACTTGTTCTCGCCAGAATGGTTTGAGGAAAAGAAGGAAGAAAAGGAACCATTCAAGTCTCCTACAGTTATTCCGGGAATAAACAAGAGCGATATTATTCATGGACTTGAGGACGCGTGTTCAGATGACGCGCTTTGGCTCATAGCTTCAATCGTTGAATATATAAAAGAAACAGGCGATATATCATTTGCAGATATGGAAATAACATATGCGGATGGTGGAAAAGACAGAGTTTATGATCACATGAAAGCAATTCTTGACTTCTCATACAGACAGGTCGGAAAAACTGGAATCTGTAAGGGACTTAGAGCTGATTGGAATGACTGCTTAAACCTTGGTGGTGGAGAGAGTGCAATGGTTTCATTCCTTCATTACTGGGCAATAAACAATTTCTTGGAGCTTGCAAAATACCTTGGACGCGAAGAGGACGTAAAGAAATATACGGAAATGGCAGAGAGCGTAAAGACAGTTTGTAATAAGGAATTGTGGGATGGCGAATGGTACATCAGAGGTATAACAAAGAATTCTAAAAAAATAGGAACTAAAGATGATGTAGAAGGAAAGGTTCATTTGGAAAGCAATGCTTGGGCAGTATTGTCAAAAGCAGCTCCTTATGAGAACGGCATAAAGGCTATGGACAGCGTACACGAATATCTGGCTACGCCATACGGAATTATGCTCAATGCTCCTTCATACACAGTTCCTGATGATGATATAGGATTTGTTACAAGAGTATATCCGGGATTAAAGGAAAATGGAGCTATTTTCTCACATCCTAATCCATGGGCATGGGCTGCTGAATGTGTGCTGGGACGTGGTGACAGAGCGATGGAATATTACAATTCACTCTGTCCTTACAATCAGAATGATATGATTGAAATAAGACAGTCAGAGCCTTACTCATATTGTCAGTTTGTTGTCGGTGTGGACCATACAGCATATGGAAGGGCAAGACATCCGTTTATGACAGGCTCAGGTGGATGGTCATACTTCTCAGCAACAAGATATATGCTGGGTGTTAGACCGGACTTTGATTCTCTGAACATTGACCCTTGTATTCCTGCAGACTGGAAGGAATTTTCGGTTACAAGAAAATGGAGAGATGCAACATACGACATCAAGGTAAACAATCCTGACGGAGTGATGAAGGGCATAAAGAAGATATTGATAAATGGAAAAGAAGTTGACAAAATTCCGGTAATGGAAAGTGGAAGTAAAAATAACGTTGAGATAATTATGGGGTAATCTTACGTGTAGACCATATCGTAGTTAATTTTAAATGCAAATAAAGGAAAGGGTATAAAATGATTAAGTTTGGAACAGGCGGCTGGCGTGCCGTAATCGGAGATGAGTTTATCAAAAGCAATATACAGCTTTTGGCAAAGGCTATGTGCGATAAGATGAAGGTTGAGGGAAAAACGCAAAAAGGTATCATAATTGGATACGACAAGAGATTTTTGTCGAAGGAAGCAATGCAGTGGATAGGTCAGGTATTTGCCGCAGAGGGTATAAAGTGTCGCCTTGTCAATAAATCAGCACCTACACCTCTCATTATGTTCTATGTTGAAAAAAATGAGCTCCCATATGGAATGATGGTTACGGCCAGCCACAATCCGGCTATTTATAATGGAGTAAAGGTATTTACATATGGCGGAAGAGACGCGGATGAAAAACAGACAAAGGATATTGAAGAATACGCATCAAAGGTTAATCCGGACGACATAAAGGAAATGGATTATGATGAAGCTGTTGAAAAAGGCTTAATCGAAGAAATTTATCCTCTCAATAGCTATTTGGACAATATTATGGCAGCTGTTGATATGGACAAAATTAGAGAGGCAAATTTGAGAGTTGCTCTCGATCCTATGTATGGTGTTTCAGAAATATCTTTAAAAACATTGCTTTTGACAGCAAGATGTGATGTGGAAACAATCAATGACAGACATGACACTTTGTTTGGAGGAAAGCTCCCCTCACCTACAGCATCAACCCTCAGAGGCCTTATTTCCAGAGTGATGGACTACAATTTTGATATAGGCATTGCAACTGATGGTGATGCTGACCGAATTGGTGTAGTTGATGATACAGGAAGATTTTTACACCCAAATGATATTCTTGTGTTATTATATTATTATCTTGTAAAATATAAGGGATGGCATGGAGCTGTTGTAAGAAACGTAGCGACAACTCATATGTTAGACAAGGTTGCTAAAAAGTTTGGCGAACAGTGCTATGAAGTGCCAGTCGGATTTAAACATATTTCTGCGAAGATGACAGAGGTGGATGCTGTTATTGGTGGTGAATCATCAGGTGGTTTGACGGTTCGTGGTCACATTAACGGAAAGGACGGCATCTATGCAGCTATGCTTCTTATCGAAATGATAGCTGTGACAGGAAGAAAAATTTCAGAGATTTACAAGGACATTGAAGAAGAATGCGGTTCCATTTATATGGAGGAGAGAGATTACAAGTTCAGTCAGGAAAAGAAGGTTGAAATCAACAAGACTCTCATGGTTGATAAAAAGATTCCTGATTTGCCATATGAAATCGAGAAGGTTTCTTATATGGACGGATGTAAGGTATATTTCAAA
This sequence comes from uncultured Eubacterium sp., assembly GCA_964631845.1. Taxonomy (GTDB): domain Bacteria; phylum Bacillota; class Clostridia; order Lachnospirales; family Lachnospiraceae; genus Eubacterium_G. The sequence continues at coordinate 710 of CAZWAG010000072.1, read as the reverse complement.
AATGGAGGATGGGTTATCGGAAGATTCTCAGGCACAGAACCACTTATTAGAATTTTTTGCGAAATGCCCCAAAAGGAAGATGCACTCAATGTATGTAATATCTTTGAAAAGTTTCTCGGTTTAAAAAAATAATACAGAGAAGTGGGTGTATCAGGTGAAACAGAACAATTCAGATAAGAAAAATATGGAAAAGAAAAAAAACAAATTTATTGATTGGATAAAAGAGTTTTTGACGCCTGTCAATAAATCGAGTTTGGCGACAGGAATGATTCGAGTCATAATATATTGTTGGCTTATTCCGTATTTGGCTATATCTGTTGTTCTGTTTTTTTATTCAAATAAATTAACTGAGAACCAAATAGATACAACAATCACAAATTCAATGGAAAACTTTGCAACCAGAAGCAAAGGAAACCTGGAAGGCGCAATTGAGGAAGCAAAACGCAGCTCTTATGATGGCGTGATAAAGAAGAGCTATGAGCAGTTTAAGGACGATGGAAATGAAGAATTAATGCATAAAAAGGTTACTGATTATCTAAATAACAGTTATAGGTACAGCTCAGTTATTTCTTATACCATTGTTATGTACAAAGCAAAGACATCAAAGGAATACTTTACCTACAGTAATATTGCCGGAGGAACATATTCCAATATTCATGAATTCAAAAGAAAAGCCAGATATGCAGTTAGCAAAGCGGCAAAGGATTTGG
>CAZWAG010000071.1:0-8824 GCA_964631845.1 uncultured Eubacterium sp. | reverse complement strand
GCTGTATTTGGTGTACAGGCTGTGTAACCTGATGGAATGTTTGACGCTGTTGTTGTAGGTGCCTGAGTTGGAGCCTGTGTCGTACTTGCTGTATTTCCACCAGCCTGTGTTACTGCCTTATATGCATTCACCAATCCATATGCATAATAGTAATCGCGACCTGCATCTCCCAAATCTTCAGCTGTACTTGTCAATATATTTTTGACCGTTGAAGCATTAAGTCCACTATTTACACTGTACATCATTGCCACGACACCTGCCACTATAGGAGATGCCATAGATGTTCCATTTGTAACCCATACTTCATCTCGTGGTCCTGCAACACAAATATTTGTACCCGGAGCGCAGACATCACATTCCCAGCCAAAATTACTTGTTCCTCTTCTTGTTTTATCTTCATTTGTAGCTATTACTGAAATAACATTGCCATAATCGGAAGGATAACCGTTAAGATCAGCTCCATTGTTTCCGGCACCGGCAACTACTGTTCCACCTGCTTCCACAAATCTGTTAATAGCCGCTTCCTCATAGTCATATGAGCCTTCATGGAAAAGACTGAGATTTACTACCTTTGCTCCCACTGACCTTGCATAATCTACACCTAATGCAATCTTATCTACTGTCAATGGGATTGCAATGTTTACAAGTTCAGCAATACTGTTGTCTGAGCCGGAAGCAACACCGGCAATCTGTACCCCATTATTTGATTGTGCTGCAACAAGACTTGCACAGTTAATCATATGCATATTTGATGTCGAAAAGGATACTGTGCTGTTAGTCATTGGATAATAGCTACCATCTTCATTGTATGTAATCGACAAACTCTTATTTGACACATTTGTCAAATCGCTGTTTTCATTTATATCAACACCGCTTCCGTCAATGACAGCAACTTTTACTTTTGAATGATTTTTTCCATTTAAATAACTCCAAGCGTCTGCAACCTGTAAATGACTCAAGTAATACTCATTATTTATATATGGGTCATTAACCATTGTATTCGCCTCTACTGTCTGTTCAACCTTACCATTTAATTCTGCAGACTCGGTTTGTGAATACTGTTCATATGTCTTTGCAGCTTTCGCCGAAGTAAGACCGATTGTATTTACTTTAACCAAATAGGTTCCATCTGTATTTTTGTGAATATACTCTGCCTCACCATACTGATCAGCCACAATTTTTTCAATTTCTTCTTTTGTAATATCTGAATCAAAGGAAAGAATAGCTGTGTTTGCCTCAAAATCCAGATTTTCCTGATTTTCACGCTCTTTTTCTGCTTCCTCATAATCAGAAAAGATTTGTGTTGCTCTATCACTAATACTTTCCTTAAATTCCTTAATCTTTAACTTGTCTTTCTTTTTATAGTATGAAGTGAGAACTTCATTTACTGCCGCTTCAAAATTATTTCCTTTTAAAGCATTAACTTCTTTTGCAGCACTTTCGGCGCTGTTCTTTGATTTTTCTACAATATTATGCAGATTCTCCTTTGATAAACTAATTCTTTTTAGTTTTGTATTACCTGATTCTGCTGCTGGGGCAGAATAGGTATATGATGGCATCACTAAAGCAGATGTCATAACTATGCTTAAAAATACTCCCAAAAATTTCTTAAAATTCATTGTTTAACCCTTTCTCAAATATAAATCATATTTTAGGTTTACTATACGTTAAAAACGTTTTTATTTATAACCCTTATATTTTATTAATGGTCTATTTTTTTATAAAAATATTACAACCACTTATAAAAAGGTAGCAGAACCTTTTGATTCTGCTACCTTTGGAATAACTAATTTCTATTTCTTTAATATTTTTACTTTCTTTGCACTGGACCAGTATTTTGCTCCCTTGGCTCTTACTCTAACATACAATTTTTTCTTAGATTTAAATTTCTTACTCTTGAGAGTAACAGAAACCTTCTTTACTGTCTTCTTATATAGAATCTTCTTAAATTTCTTTGATGTAGAAACCTGAACTACATAAGATTTTGCACCTGCAACCTTTCTAAACTTAATGCTAAGCTTAGTTTTCTTCTTTGTAGCCTTAGTTACTTTTGTCTTCTTCAAAACCTTTTTGATTGTTGTTGTATTCTTTGATGTTGTAACCTGGTTTACCGGCTTTGAAGGTGTTGGTGCCGATGTGGTTGTCTCCTGTGGTTTGCTCGTTCCACTGCCAAGCTTGTAATCTCCATAAAGATTATCATCCTTACCATCTGTAGATACATTTGGAATGTTGTCCGGCTTCTCATCCGCGCCTGCAGCTACCTGACGCTGATATACACGTACATAATCTACCAGCATTGTTCCTTCTGTAAAGCTTTCGTCCGGAACATATCCACTATCAAAGGTTCCACCTGCTGCAAGATTGAGTATCAAATAGAATCTCTGATCAAAAGGTGCATTCGCATTTCCTCTGTCTGAGCCTGTGTACCAATCTGCATTTGAACACTTAAAATAGCATTTTCCATCACAGTATATTTTGATATTATCTGCTTCCCAGATGACACTGTATACATGCCAGTCAGCAATGCTTGGATTTGTAATTCCATTTGTTTCCATGTTAAATACATCTGATGTGTTGAGATTGTTTGGCCACTGTGAACCGTAATGCAATGTACCAAATACCATATTCGGTGTACGTCCACGTCCCTCAAATACATCTATTTCACCTGACAATGGCCATGAGCCATATCTTGTATCATTTGAAAGCATCCACATAGCCGGCCATACACCTTTGCCTGTAGGCATCTTTGCTCTAAAATCTACACGACCATATTTAACTGAAAAATTGTTCTGTGTTGTAATCTTACCTGATGAATATTTGGCAGTTACTTTCTTACTTGGATCATTACTCTGAGCAAATACCTTTGACTGCTTCTTCATAAGAATATTTAAGCTTCCATTTGAAACAGACACGTTATCTCTTGTGTAATATTCAAGCTCCTGGTTTCCCCATCCCCAGGTATCGATATTATCTTCCTCCAACAAATATCCCTCCTGGTAATTCCATTTGCTTGTGTCCAAAGTACTTCCATCAAACTCATCATTCCATATCATCTTCCAGCCTGAAGGTGTATATGGATTGCTTGAATTTTCTATAGTTATATTACTCATATCTGAAGGAAGCTGAACCTCATAACTAGGATTTCCTTTTATAGAGTAAATAACATAATTGTTTGAGCTATCTCCACCTTTTTTTCCGTCAATTGGGTAACTAATTTTAATCTTTGTATCCTTTAAAACAGGCTGGAACCAAAGTCCGTATACTCCATCAACAAAGTATCCCCACTGCTGGCTTCTTGAATAATGATTGAGTCCGTTGCCCTGGTATACCCATCCGCTTGCAGCAACATCTGTAAGTGGTATCCACTCATTTCCGACCATAACTTCATATTTAAATAAGTCCAAGTCTTTTTTTATACATTCAGTTCCACCAATCTTTGGTAAAACTATGCCCACCGCTGCACCTGCATCAGTTGATGCATCTTTATCAGTAATTCCATCATACGATGCCAAAGTATAACTACTTCTAACCGGCTCTGTATAGGTGACCTTAACATCCTGATAAACGCTTGCATTGCTCTTACTCTGGAATCTTAATGTAAATGACCATGAAATATTTGTAAACCAATATCCGCCATCACCATCTGAATAATATCCAAAATTCTGATCCCACAAAAATCCTGAGCTGGCATTTCCCAAAAAATTAACAAAGCCCTTGCCATCGTTGTTATCAACTAAAATTTTAATATCATCTTCAACCTGTTTATATTTAATATTTTTATCACCGTTGAAGGTCCACTGTCCCCAGTGTGTTGCAGAACCGCCTGTTGCATTTGCAGTAATGTTGGTTTCTGTTGTGCTTATACTTGTCAGCTTAAATTTTTCAAGCTGAGTTACGTTAAAAGTATAAGTCAATTCTACATTATTTGTCTTACCGTGAAACTTAAATTCTGTCGTTTCAGTAATTTTTGTCCAGAAAATCCATCCGTACACACCTGGTGCCCACTCCTGCTTTTCCCATGCAAAATTGTCGTTCCATGTAAAGCTGCTGACTGTGTCAATATTTTTCCATTGTCCACCTGTTGCAGTATCCTGCTTAACTAACAGTTCAAAATCGCTTTGAACATCATCAATACATAATTCGCTTGCCGGCTTTCCGTTAAACTTTGGCAAAACAGTACCGAACGATATTTCACCAACTCCTGATTTTGACTGGGTCGCACCATTTGCAGTATCATAATACTCCATAGAAGTAATAACTGTTGCTGCTGATACGTTAGTTGCATTTCCAACAAAATCAATCGTTCCGACAGTAACCAACACTATGGCCACTGCCATAAAATAAGAAATAGTTTTTCTTACAATCCCCTTTGCTGAAATACTGTGAGTTTTCATAATAATCTCCTTTCAGATTTAATATCCGTTTTTCTTTCCAAGGAAATTATAAGCATAAAAAAAGACGTGTACAACACGCCCATTTTTTATCAAGTATCAATATTTTTATTTTAAAGCTTTATTTCTCGCATTGCCATAACAAATAAAAATCACGCCAACAACTATCAGACAAAATACATTATTGGCTGTTCTTGGTTCAAGAAAATTTTTAAGAATTATGTCTATTGAAACCAATGCCACAACAAGAGCTATAATACTTACTGCCTTTTTAAATATCTTTTTAACGAGTGGATTTTCAAATACTTCTTTCATTTGTATTCTCCTATTTTGAATATTTTCGCAAAAATCTTTATGTTCTTTCAACGATTAATTTACACCAATTTCACTTTTTGTTAATTTTATAAACACAGAAAAAACATAATTTAACAATATACTCTTTAATATCAATAGAGGTTATATGAATAGTGCGCGCTATATTTTGTATAACTTCGACTACCAATTATCTCTTAATAGAGTTTTCATATATTTTCCTTTTAACTAACGCCATTTTAACACGGCGTTAGTTTTTTGTTCCTTTAATATGAATTATTTACTTCTATATAAAGTTTTTTATACAGTTTCCAATCTAATTGTGTTTGTGTTTCCGGACTTTCCGCTAGCCTGACCACCTGTGAGAATTACATTATCGCCCTTTTCCAAATTAAATACTTCCTTTGCATGAATCAGCGCATGATAGAACATTACATCAACAGAATTGAATTCTTCACTGAGAACAGGTGTAACACCCCAGCTTAGATTTAACTTTCTCCAGGCTTTTTCTGAAGTTGTCATTCCAATAATATCTACAGGACATCTGAATCTGCTGACCATTCTAACAGTCATACCCGAAAGAGAGCTTATAACAATACCCTTTGCCTTCGTGTCGATAGCCATAGCACAGGTTGAATGTGACACTGCATCGATATTACTCTGAATCATATAATCATTTGCCAAAAATCTCTTCTTGTAATTGATATTCTTTTCTGTATACTCAGCAATCTGTGCCATATTTTGAACTGCCTTTACAGGATATTTTCCTGATGCTGATTCACCTGAAAGCATTATTGCCGAAGAGCCATCATAAACTGCATTTGCCACATCTGATATTTCAGCTCTTGTTGGTCTAGGATTCTGTATCATTGATTCAAGCATTTCTGTCGCAGTGATAACTCTTTTGCCAAGAAGTCGACATTTGCTGATAAGATACTTTTGAATAGAAGGTACCTCCACAAATGGAATTTCTACTCCAAGATCACCTCTGGCAACCATAATACCATCTGCTATTTCACATATTTCTTCTATATTATCAACGCCTGCGCGATTCTCAATCTTTGCAATTACATCGATATCTGCTCCACCATTTTCATTTAAAAAGTTTCTAATTGAAGCTATATCTGCTTTGTTAGACACGAATGAAGCAGCAACAAAATCAACATCATTCTTTATACCAAACAGGATATCCTCTTTGTCCTGTTCACTCAGATAATCACCCTTCAAGACATGGTTTGGAAAATTCATACTCTTTCTGTCTGACATCTCACCACCGACAATAATGTCACAAATAACATCATTGCCTTCTATCTTTGAAACCTTAAATATAAGAAGACCATTGTTTACGAGAATAGTATCACCAATATTTACTTCCTTATTTAAATCCTTATATGTCACAGACACACGCTCTTCATTTCCCTCAACGTCATCTGTTGTAAATGTAAACTTGTCACCGTCCTTTAATAAAACCTTGTGATTTTCAAATGTTTTAATTCTATATTCCGGTCCTTTTGTATCAAGCATGATTGCGATAGGCAAATTAAGCTTTTCTCTTACCTTCTTTATCAAATCAATTTTCTTCTGGTGTTCATCCTGACTTCCGTGTGAAAAATTAAGTCTTGCTACATTCATTCCGGCTTCACACATTTTTGTAAGTACTTCTTCGTTTTCGCTTGCAGGTCCAATTGTACATATTATCTTTGTTTTACGCATAAATAAACTCCCATTTCATATCTTAATTTTTCTAAATATATTGTGTTTCTTCTTATTATTAATATATTACTCTGTTTATTATATCAATATTCAACATTTAATTAAACACAAACATTTTATTCTGTGAAATTGTAACAAAAAAAAGCGACTACACCCACAAAAGTTGTAAAAACTTATGGAATGTAGTCGCCCATTATGAAATTATACGGATTCGTCCATTATAATTTTGTTATTAATTATTTTGTCAAAACCTGCATTTCCCAAATTGAGTAACCGTAACCGGTTGCTCTTGTAACGCCCTGGAGTTTGACATATCTGGCGCTTACAGCATCAAATGTTACTGTATCTGTTCCACCGTCTGAGCCTGTTACGCTCTTAGCTGTAGACCAGTTACTTCCATCTGTTGATGTCATAATCTTGTAATCCTTACCGTAAGCAGTTTCCCACTTGATAACTACCTTGTTAATAGTATATTTAGCGCCAAGGTCAATGCTCATCCAAGCATCATCTGCAAAGTTTGATGACCAACGTGTATTGTCATCACCGTCTACTGCATATTTTGACTTTGTTCCATCTCCTTCACATCCTGACTGTTCTGTGTCAGCCTTTAATGCTACATTTGTACCGCTTGGAACAGTTGTTGAGCCCGAGCCTGAACCGGTATTTGAGCCGGCACCTGTATATACTTCCATTTCCCAAAGTGAATATCCGTATCCTGTACCTCTCTTGATACCCTTCATTCTGACATATCTGGCTGCAGTTGCGTCGAAGCTTACTGTGTCTGTTCCGCCATTTCCATCCTTAACGCTCTTAACTGTTGTCCAGCTTGAAGCATCGTTAGAAACCTGAATATCGTAATCCTTACCGTAAGCACCTTCCCACTTGAGCACAACCTTATTTACGTTATACTTCTTGCCAAGGTCAACATAAATCCACTGATCATCTTCGAATTTTGATGACCAACGTGTTCCGTCATTTCCGTCAACTGCATATTTTGCTGCAACATTGTCTCCTTCATTTGCAGAAGAAACTGCTGTCTTTCCTTGTGCAACATTGCCATCTGCAACCTCTCCCTGATCTGTTGAACCACCTGTTGAACCACCTGTTGAGCCACCTGATGAAGCTGTTCCTTCAAACAATCTCACTTCAAACAATGAAACACCATAGCCTGTAAGTCTTTCTGTTGAGTAAAGTCTTATATATTTTGCATTTGTAACATTATCAAACTCAATTGATTCAAGTCCTGAGCTTCTGTTTTCATCGCCAAACTTCTGACCGCCAATACCGTGTGACTGTGTAAATACAGTTGTCCAGTTCTGATTGTCTGTTGATGTAGCGATAGTATATTTCTTAGAAGCTGCACCTTCCCAATAAAGCTTGATACCTGCAATATTCTTTTCGCTTGGAAGCTGTACTGTGAAGTACTGAGGATCAGCAGCAGTACTTTCCCAACGGGTATTGTAGTTCTTATCAATCATATTAGATGCTTTACCGGCATCGTTTGCTTCTGAAGATACATCGATAATCTTTGCACTAGACAAATCAATTTCTGTATATCCTGAAAGGTCTGCCTGTGTAACATCATCTGATTCTGCTACCGGAGGCTTTGTTCCCTTCAAGTAAATCTTTGTATAGTTTAAGTTAAATCCACCATCAACAAACATAAGCTTTAACTTATACTGTCCTGCCTTTAAGTGAATTGTTCCGTCTGCCTTAACATTCTTCCATTCAGTAGTATCATTTCCAAGACTTGTTGTCATGAGGTAATCATCATCATTTTCTGTCTTAATCTTGATAGCACTGTTCTTATTCTGATCTGTACACTGAACTCTATAGTCAACTACATAGTCGCCTTCCTGCTTAACGTCAACTGTGTATACTAATGAATCACCATCATCTATCCAGCCAACATATCCGCCTTCCTGTTCATTGTTGTCAGGCTCACAGCTAAAGTTAGTATAGTAATCTTCAGCTTCAACAACACCTGAAATTTCACATACAGGATCATAGTTTTGAACTGCTACAGCTCTCTGCGAAGTCTTATCTTCATTCTTTGTTGGATCACATTCAACTGTCATATGAGCAGCAACCTTAACACTTCCAAGATTTCCATCTTTGTTTCTAAAGTGTACTGTAATATCTTCATCAAATGGATTCCAAACTTCTGCTGTATATTTTCCGTCTTTCTTAAATACCTGGTAGCTTGTGTAATCACTAGCCCATACTTCTGTGCTGATATACCCCTTTGCGCACATGTTCTGGATGTACCAGTATGAGTTGAACATCTCGTCTGTTGAAAGAACACCATCTACATAATTTCCTTCTGAATTGAGATGTGATGTGTATTCCTTTCCCCATCTGCTTGCTGCACCGTCTGCATCTCTGAGTGCCATGAATGGTCAATGAAT
>CAZWAG010000070.1:0-9205 GCA_964631845.1 uncultured Eubacterium sp. | reverse complement strand
AAGTACATCGACAAGGTCTAAGTTATATACACCTTCGTCTAACTGAACTTTGCAAAGCTTCTGAGTAATCCAGTTTCCATCTGTTCCGTTTGTCTGGATAACAACCATTGTCTCTGATCCGGTAGAAACATTTACAGTTGACTGTGAAAGATTTGATTTCTCAAACATAATCTTAACAATAACTGTGTATTCTGCTGCTTCAGGAACAATAACAGATGCCTGTTTTCCGCTGTTGAACATAACCTTGTTGTCAACACCAAGATCAAATGCTTCGTATTTTGCCTGACCGGTTGGATCAGCATCATAGTGCTTAGCCACATCAGTATCAACCAACTCTCTTTGGATAACCGGCGCATTTAAGATAAAGTTACAAATATTCTTTGCAGCTCTCTGTAATTCACCAATTGTAAGTGTTCCATTAGCAACTGACTCCTCTGTGTTATCACCGTTTGAATTAACTTCAGCACCGTTGTTGTTTACTACCATATAAACGTCATTCTGTGAACGAACCATGTCACGGATGTCTGTGTTTGTTTCTTCTCCACCTTCAACAACGTCGTTCATCTTTGCCCACCAGTCAGTCATTACGATACCTTCATATCCCCATTCTCCACGGAGAATTGTTGTACACATATCGTAGTTTGATGCTGCCCAGTGTCCATTGATTGGATTGTATGATGTCATAAGAGCCATAACTTCTCCAGCCTTGACTGCCATTTCAAATGACTTAAGGTAGATTTCTCTAATTGCTCTTTCTGAACATACTGCGTTAATCTTGAATCTGTGTGATTCCTGTCCATTTAAAGCAAAGTGCTTGATTGTACCCCATGCACCGCCGTCTTTGATACCACCCGTAGAAGCGATTGCCATCACACCTGAAAGGAATGGGTCTTCTGAATAGTATTCAAAGTTTCTACCATTTAATGGATTTCTATGAATATTTACACCCGGTCCTAATAATGTATCAACTTCATTTCTGAGAAGCTCCTGACCTTCCATTGTGTAAAGTTCTCTAACTAATGCTGGATTCCATGTGGCCGAAAGACATGTTCCAATTGGAAGCTGTGTAGCCTTTCCTTCATAGCGAAGTCCACTAGGACCGTCAGCGCAACATGCTGCAGGGATTCCATAATTAAATAACGAATCGCTAAGGCCACCAAACGCTGAAGCCGTACCCTGTGTTACACGAGGGCTACTCATGCCTTCACCTCTCACGATAAGCGCCAGTTCAGAAACATCGAGCTGTGCAATAAATTTATCAAGATCAGCCTTTCCGTCTCTAACGTCCTGAAGAGAAATTCCAACATCTCCTGTGATTTCCATTGTTGGTGGAAGATTGTCCTCGATTCTCTTTGCCATATCTACCGTTGGCTTCTGTGATGGAATATATGTTTCTGTATATGTTCCGTCAGCTTTTCTATCACCCGGCTTTAAAATTGTGAGTTTGTCATCATCCGGACACATAGCCTCCTGAAGCTGTTCAACCACCTTAAGAGCATCCAATGTATATGTATAAACTAATTCATTATTTCTAACGCTGTTACCTACATAAATATTGTATGCACCTTCTTCTAATACATAACAGGACTTATTTCCTGTAGCATTACTGTCATCATATGACGCCATCTCCTTAATAGGTAATTCAATCACCATATTCTGGCTTTCACCCGGTGCAAGCTCTTTAGTCTTCAAGAATGCTCCAAGCTCTCTTGCCGGCTTTCCTAATTTGCCCTGAGGTGCCTCATAGTAAACCTGAACAACTTCCTTACCTGCAAATTTGTCGCCTGTATTAGTAACTGTAACATTTAAATTAATCTTGTCTTCATCAGCATCCACTGAATCAACCTTTATATCAAAGTCTGTATAAGACAATCCATAACCGAATTCATATATAACCTTGTCCGGAGCAAATGTTTCAAAATATCTATATCCAACATAAATATCTTCCTGATATAAATTGTTAAGAGGATCTCCAAAGTTCTTTGTTGATGGATAATCATCTATAGACTTTGCTACTGTGTCCGGAAGCTTTCCACTAGGTGTAACCTTTCCTGAAAGTACATCTACAACTGCGTTTCCACCTTCCATACCACCCTGCCATACAAAAATGACAGATTTGATGTGACCTTTGTAGTCAGCGTCGTCAATCCAGCTTAAATCAATAATATTTGATACATCAAGTACAATACATACATCCTCGAATGCTTCTGTAATGTTCTTGATGTTAGATTTTTCTTCTTGTGTTAAAAGGTAACTTCCATCCCATGCAAAGTTATCCTTGTCCTCACCTGCTGTACGACCAATAATATAAACAGCCTTGTTTGACTTTTGGGCCTGAGCCTTTGCATAATCTACTGTAATCTCCATGTCCTTCTGGAACCATGGTTCTGCAGCCCAACCACCGCCACCGTTATCAAACGGATGATCCTTAAGCCATTCATTATAGTCATTAACAATATCCTGATTAATAGTTAAATCACTATTATTAAAACCATCTAAAATATTTGTAGAATATTCTACATTTACAGCTCCACCTGAACCTGTACCACTTCTGTAGTACTCAATCATCGGACGTCCAAATACTGAAATTTTGTCCTCTGTTGTAAGTGGAAGCATGTTTCCTTCATTCTTCAACAATACAGCACCTTCTGTTGCTGCTTCGCGTGACTTTTCAGCAAATCCCTCTACCGGAATTCCTCTTAAATTCTCTGCCATTATAATCCTCCTAAATGCGTGTCAAATAAATATGCGCACCTAATTTGCTAAAAACACTATATCATAGGATATTTTCAAATTCTACCATTTAAAAACATAAAAATATTTTTATCACAATCCCTTATTTTAAACGTTTTTACACTCTTTTTTGGCTAGTATTACAGTCGGGAGGGATAAAAACGATTTTATTCACGAAAAATAATATTTTTTTTATCAAAAATAGGTGCACTTTATTGCTTTAAAGCAATAAATATTGTAATATTATAAATAGCCTAACGAGTGATTGTGACATTACGTACATCACCGTAATATTTATACTAGAAAGGACAAGAAAAATGGGAAAATATTTTCAGGAAGACATTGAAACAATGTCACGTGAAGAAATCGAAGCCCTTCAGGAAAAGGGAGTTATCGATGTTGTAAAGAGAGTATATGAGAATGTACCTTTTTACAGAAAAAAGATGGAAGAATTGGGCGTTACACCTGATGACATCAAGAGCATTAAGGATATCACAAAACTTCCATTTCTTACAAAGGATGATTTGAGAGACGCATATCCATATGATCTTATGGCTTTGCCGGTTAGCGAATGTGTTCGTATCCAGTCAACTTCCGGTACTACAGGAAAGAGAGTTGTTGACTTTTACACACAGAAGGATTTGGACAACTGGGGCAATGGTTGTGCCAGAGCAATTGTAGCCGCAGGCGGTACAAAAGAGGACGTTGTTCACGTATCTTACGGCTATGGACTTTTCACAGGTGGTCCTGGTCTTAATGACGGTTCACACAAGGTTGGTTGTCTTACAATTCCAATGTCATCCGGTAACACAGACAGACAGCTTCAGTTTATGCAGGATCTTGGTTCTACTATTCTTTGCTGCACACCTTCATATGCAGCATATCTTGCTGAATCAATTGAAGAGAGAGGTATCAAGGACAATATCAAATTAAAGGCTGGTATTTTCGGTGCTGAAGCATGGTCAGAGGAAATGAGACATGACATCGAAAACAGACTTGGAATCAAAGCATATGATATTTATGGTTTAACAGAAATCGAAGGTCCTGGCGTTTCATTTGAATGCGAGGAGCAGGATGGTATGCACGTCTGTGAAGACTTATTCTATCCTGAAATCGTTGATCCTGACACTTTGGAGCCTGTTCCGGACGGAGAAATTGGAGAATTAGTTTTCACTTCATTTGCTAAAGAAGCTTTTCCACTTATCAGATACCGTACAAAGGATATCACTTACATAACACGTGAAAAATGTAAATGTGGTCGTACACATGCACGTATTCATAGACTTATGGGTAGATCTGATGACATGCTTATCATCAAGGGCGTAAATGTATATCCATCACAGATTGAAGAAGTCTTGATTAAGCAGGGTATGCAGGCAAACTACCAGTTAATCGTTAACCGTGTTAACAACAGCGATACTCTTGATGTTCTTGTAGAAATGACACCGGAAATGTTCTCTGATCAGGTTGGCGTCATCGAAAAGAAGGAAAAAGAAATCGTAGCTGCTCTTAAGAGCATGCTTGGAATCTACGCAAAGGTTAAGCTGGTAGATCCAAAATCAATTACCCGTTCAGAAGGAAAAGCTGTACGTGTAATCGACAACAGAAAAATTTAATATAGGAGGTATATGAGTATGTATATTAATCAAATTTCAGTTTTTGTTGAAAATAAGCCTGGTAATTTGGCAAAATTCGCAAGCTTTCTCGCTGAGAACGGAATCGATATGAGAGCTTTTCAGATTGCCGATTCAAGTGATTTTGGTATCGTTAGAATATTAGTTCCAAATCCACTTGATACTCTTACTTTATTAAAGGATAACGATTGGGTTTGCAAGCTTACACAGGTTATCGGGATTAAGATTCCTGACAAGGTTGGTGCTATGGCATCCGCCCTTGATTTGCTCGCTTCAGAAGATATAAGCATCGACTACGCTTATACTTTTCTTGGAAGAGGAATTGATGACGCTTTGATGGTTTTCAAGGTTGAAAATAACGACAAGGTTGCTGCATTACTGAAGAAGAACGGTATTAAGATTGTAAACCAGGAAGATTTGGCAAAAATTTAATTGTATAATTTTGACAATTTCAAAAAATAACATATTAAAAAAGGGGCTGAAAAAGCCCCTTTTAATTTTAAGGGCATTCATCCACAATAATTTTGAAAAGTATCAATTGGATGCGAAAATGCTCATTTGATAAAACGGAATATGCAAATATGCTTATTATTCTATCTTTCAACCAAAAAATATGTTTATGATAATCCAAATACGCTTATTACTTTATCTTTCAACTAAAATAAGTTTATTAGATAAAATCGAGCATAAAACCGTCCTTAACATTTTATCTTTTGGGCAAAAATATTTTTTAAAATAATAAACATCAAATCTATTTGAAACGTCTGTCGCTTTGACGACATCTTCTTCTTTTAATTTCGCGTCTTCCTTATTGAAGGCGCTGTCGCATTAGCGACATCACCTTCATTTTATTCCCGCGTCTTCCTTATTGAAACTTCTGTCGCCAAAGCGACAGAAGTTTCAATAAGCACGCGGACGTTCGCCGAACGTCCGCTATAAAAAAGAAAGATACCCATAATATTGTGCGAGCACATATTATGGGTATCTTTCTTTTTTATTAAGCCGCTTGGCTCATTGTTTTCGCGATTATTCTACTGTGTATGGTAATAATGCGATATTTCTAGCTCTCTTGATTGCTGTTGTAAGAGCTCTCTGATGACGAGCACAGTTTCCTGTGATTCTTCTAGGAAGAATTTTTCCTCTTTCAGAGATGTATCTCTTCAATGTAACAACATCTTTGTAATCGATTGCTTTATTTTCATTTGCGCAGAATGCACAAACTTTTTTTCTTCTACGACCGCCTCTTCTTCTCATTGGAGAATCCGGTCTTTCGCTCTTGTTATATGCCATAACTTGACCTCCTATTTTTAATGTGTGTCCATTAGGACTAATTAAAAGTTAAATGGTAATCCTGAATCATCAACGCTGTCAGGGATGTTCATAAATCCATCGCCTGCCGGAGCTGTTGGCTGGCTGGCTGCTGGAGCTGCCTGGAAGCCACCTGCGTTCTGATCTGCTGAGGCTTTGCTCTCAGCAAATTCCTGATTTTCCACAACTACTTCTGTAGTATAAACAGTCTTACCGTCTTTGTCCTGATAACTTCCAGTCTGAATACGACCTTCTGCTACGATTTTTGTTCCCTGATGGAAATATTTTTCTGCAAATTCACCGCTTCTACCAAATGCCACACATCTGATAAAATCTGCTGACTGCTCTCCATCTCTTTTAAATCTGCGATCTACAGCCAATGTGTATCTAGCTATAGCCAACTGACTATCTCCTGATGTTGAATATCTAACTTCAGGATCACGAGTCAAACGACCCATAAGAATAACTTTGTTCATATTATACCTCTCTTATCTAGATTACTATGCTTCTTCTACTGCTACGCACATAAATCTGATAACATTTTCCATAATACGAAGCTGGCTTGCCAACTGGCTTGGTAAATCTGTGTTATCAGTATCAATTGTAATGAAGTAGTAATATCCTTCAGACATCTTCTGGATTTCGTAAGCTAACTTCTTCTTTCCAGCTTCGTCGATGTTTGCGATAGTACCGTTTGCTTTTTCGATTATAGCTTTTACCTTTTCTACTTCAGCAACTCTTCCTTCATCTTCAAGTTTTGCACTAACAACAACTGTTAATTCATATTTGTTCATGCTTTTTACCTCCTTTTGGTCTCTGGCTTTCAATACGAAAGCAAGGATGCACAATTAAAATTGTGCGTAATGATATACACTACGAACCAATATGATAACATAAAAAAAGCCCTTACGCAAGGGCTTTTTTTACAATTATCGCTATTATTCTATTACTTTTTTTACACTTTTCTCAAAGGTTTTTCTAGGTATCATTACGATTCGGTTGCAGCCCAGGCACTTAAGCTTAAAGTCCGCTCCCGTTCTTATGATTTCCCATTCATTAGTTCCACATGGATGACCTTTTTTCAAAATAACTTTATTTCCTAATTTATATTCCATTAATTTACCACTCTTCCTATTCCAACAATATAATATGTTCCGTTGTAATCCAGAGTTTTGCCTCCTTTTTCCACAACCTCGCCATTTCCGGCATACATCGCTACATGATAAATATTAAGTGTTCGTCCCGGAGTACTGTATTTGACAGCATTTGCATAATCTCCATAGAAAATCAAATCTCCCGGCTTCATATTGTCCATTCCCGTATATCCGTAATAAACAATCTTCTTTTTCTTGTTTAAATAATCAAATAAATCTCCGGCTGAAAGTGCACGCTTGCTGCTGCCCAGCTTTTTGTTGTACTTCTTATATGCCTTATAGCCCTTCCAAACAAGTGCAGAGCAATCATAATAGCCTTTTCTCATTCTTTTCTTTTGACTATATTTCCAATTATTTACTATAAAGTTTGCCCTTTTTATAATGGTTTTCATTCCTTTAGCAGCAACCTCTACGCGATATGATACAGTCATATTCCCCAGGCTCACATCTACATAGGTAACGCCTGATTGTTTTGCTGTTATCAAGCCGTCTTGTGTTACCGTAGCGACGCTAGTATTTCTGGATGCATAGAAAGGAGTCAGGCCCTCTATTCCGGTTATGTTTATCTTTGTCGTTTTTCCTTTTGCCACAACAGGATTTATTTCTCCCAACAATGGATTTAGTACCGTATAATTTACTGTATATGTTTTTCCATCAACTACTGCTGTTATTGTTCCACTACCGGGAGTGACTCCCCAAAGTGCCATTTTATTATTATATGTAGTTGTTGTAGCCGCCATCGTATTTGAATTTGTCCAAACGATAGTACTATATTCACTTAATCCTGTAAAACTAATAAATTCCTGTCTGTTGCTACCCAGATTTCCCGCAAGCAGCGTAAGCTCTTTTGCGTTGATGCCCGGGTTCGTTACATATACGTAATTTGAATATGATGCAACCTTTCCGGACGTATAGGTTATCTTTGCTGTAACCTTAACCTTACCTTCCTTAAGAGTTTTAGCTGCCCCTGTAATCTTACTTCCACTAACTGCTGTAGGGACCGACATAATGCTTTTATCGTCAACGCTCCACTCACATTTTTTTACTGTACTCTCGCTCACATTATCCATCTTAAATGTAATGTCTTTGTTCTTTGCCCAAGTGATTGCGCCATACTTTATATTGTTGGCTTTTGACAATCGCCTCAGTGCTACCGTACTTTTATTGTTTAACCACGCATCTAAAGCCACTGTCGTATCTGTCGATAGAACTGTGATTGTACATGTCGCATAACCCGTGCTATTCTTCGCCGTAACTATTGCGACTCCCGGATTTTTTGCTGATATATTTCCTTGAGAGTCAACCGTCAGAATCGCCTTATTGGATGAAAAGAATGATACCGTTTTTTTTGCTGTGGCATTAAGCTTGTACGTATCACCCTCATTTAGTGTCAGCTGCGTTTGGTCCAGCGTAACAGTTCTTGACGAATCCGGTACAACCACTCTACAGGTCAATGTCTTACCTTTCACTTTGGCATATACATTTGTAGTTCCGTACTTGAGTGCAGTTACCCTACCGTTTTTTGACACCTTCGCCGTAAATTTATTACTAACGCTCCACTTTACCTTTGCGTTAGTTGTGTTATTTTTTACCGACAGTGTTTTTCTTTTGCCCTTTTGAAGAGTAAGTGTCTTCTTTGAAATGCAAAGTGCTGCCGCGTCAGTCTGTACCGGTTCAATTACACCAATGAAAAATAGCGCTATGGATGCGGCCACTATTATTCTTATTAAGTTTTTTATTGCTGTATCCTTTGTCTGTTTCATAATTAATTATTTGCTGAAGTAACTTCCTTTGTATACTCCCAGCTTTCTATTTCTCTTATTTTTGTTTCTTCATTTTCACTGTAATATATCTTAAGCTTGTCTCCCTGCTTTATAAAAATCAGAGTCTCATCTGCAGAGAACGACTCCTTGTACACACTTCCATCTGTTGCAGTAATATATACAAATGTAGAATCATCTCTATTTATATATTTGATATCTCTAACCTCTACCTCTGCATTTTCAAATGCGCCTTCCAAGCTCTCATTTGATTGTTTCGTTTCAATGTTGCTTTCTTTTAACAATTTTCTATATGTTGAAAGAGTATCTCTCTGAGTTGTTCCTGTCGCAACAATGCTGTATTTTTTTACATCTACTAACGCATATTGTTTTACCAGATTTCCTTTGTCCTTCAAAACCATAAAATAAGTTGGTCTGCCATCAATATTGATTAACGATGGAAATGCAGCATCATATCCAAGATTTTGTACCTGCCCCTCTGCCGCCTGCATAGCAGAAAATTCTTCTGCGCCTGCAACCTTAAAATATAAACATTTTCCTGTTCGGGCATTGACCATAATAAAGCCAATGTTTGATGAATCATCAATAACTGAGG
>CAZWAG010000069.1:0-9544 GCA_964631845.1 uncultured Eubacterium sp. | reverse complement strand
CACAAAGAACGAATGTTTTGTTAACATCTAATAAAATTGTGCAAATTTTCCAAAAATCCTTGACAGATTTTAGACATCAAAGTCGAATTCAAGCGTTGATTTTGCCGCAAAAAAGACATCCTAAGATGCCTTTTTTACGCTTCACGCTGTTTTCCACTAAGATTTGTAAAATATCTTTTTAACAATTTTGCTAATTGCCAGATTATTTCGAATAACCTTTTCTAAAAATCTCAAGCAAACAAATGAAATAATTATTCCTGTAATATTTATTATCAAATCATCAACATCTGCTACTCTACTAGGATGTCCAGTAGAATAATTAATTATCAACTGTACCAATTCTATCAAAAACGAAAGCAAACTAGTGAATAATATTACTTTCTTCCAGTTCTTTTTACCCTTTGTGAACACTTCAACAAAGAACACCATCGGAGCCAAGAGTAAGATATTACCCAACAACTGTATAAGCGCTCCTTGGTTAAAATAATTGATAATTGATGCAAACGGTCTTAATTGATAAAACTTAAAATATTCTCCTACTCCTTCTTTTATGTTAGATAATGTTTCCTGATCGAAAATAAAAATAGGAAATATTGTCACTTTAATCACATATAAAACATAGACTACAAAAGCTGGTACAACCCAATATCGTATTTGAATCTGTTTTTTCACGGAATATATAACATACCCCAAAAATGACAATGAAAAGAATAGAATACAGAACAATTCTGAAGTCATATCTAATATCATATGCATCCTCCTATTACCACTCTATATAAAAACGTCCTATCCATCTTTGGCCTCACCAATCTCTGAAATCAATACCATCTATTGCTGAGTTTGTTTTATATTTTCTTCTTCATTACACTCTCCTTTTGTATATCTTTTATAGTAAATTATGTATGCATACAAAAAACAATTGTCCTCTGTTAATTATATCACAATATAGTTTTACTATGCACATTTCTTATTAATTTAAGAACTATTTTTACTATCTTTTAGCAAATTATACATGTAAAAAGCTCTATCCAATAGGATAGAGCTTTTTACAGTCATTTATATGTACTTAATTATCCAATAATACGTCTGGCTGCACATGGTGAACCCATTCCACTGATTGTAATACCGGTTTTTTCATTTGATGCATGAATAATCTGTCCGCCACCCATATATATAGCAACGTGACTAATTGTTCCACCACCGTACTTGTAGAATAACAAGTCACCTGGTCTCAAATCACTCATAGATACTGCACGACCATTGTTTACCTGTGTGTATGATGATCTGTTAAGTGAGTATCCAAAGTGTGCATATATTGACATTGTAAATCCTGAACAGTCCGTTCCCTTTGTCAAGCTTGAACCACCATATACGTATGGGTTACCAAGGAACTGTTTTGCGTATGCAACTACAGCTGAACCGCCTGATGATGAACCACCATCTGAATATGAATATGATGAACTGCTACTTGATGAACTTGATCCTCTGCTTGATGATGAGCTGCTGCTTGATGAACTTGAGCTTGAGCTTGAATTTGAATTTGAATTTTCCTGTGCTTCTGCCGCTGCCGCAGCTGCTGCAGCCTCCTGCGCTGCTTTAATCTGTGCTTTTTCTTCTTTTATTGTAATAGCTGTTTCCATATCGATGCTGACCTTCATAAAATCAGCTGATACCCAACCGCTAACGCCATCTTTAATTTTGATTTTAACCCAATTGCCATCGCTGCTGTATTTTTTAATAACATATGTTTCATTGTGATATACATTTGTTACTACGGCTGAATCTGTATTAGGCTTCTTTCTAACATGAACACCGGTATCTTTTACTGTAGCAAATACGTAACCTGCATCCAATGCATATGATTTTGCCGCATTACCTGTTGCGAAGTAATCAGACTTGATATATCCTGTACAATTACCTGATACAATTTTGTACCAACCGTTGCTTGTCTTCTCTAATATTCTAACTCCACAGTTATTGTAAACTTTACCTTTTATCTTAGAATTTGTGTCAGGCTTCTTACGAACATTTACATATCCTTCTTCACCACCATTAACCTTGGCAATGGCAATATCAGAAAAGAGTTCGTCCTCTGCTGTCTTCGGTTTTGAAGCCTCTGTATTATTGTCTTCCTCCTGCTGTGCTTCCGGTACTGTCTGAGCCTCTGTTGGAAGCATGCTTGTTATATCACTGTCAGTTCCTGTATTTTCTATGTAATCCTCTATAGCTATTGTTGCTCCTGCACTTGGAATTTCAGTATCTAATTCACCGGCTGGAATTGGTACCATAGTTGACACTGTAAGTGCAACTGAAAAAGCGCAACACGCCATCTTCTTAGAGTATGTATATTTCATTTAAAATAACCTCCATTATTTGATTGGACTTTCTAACCCAATTTAAAATGTTACAAATATATTACAAGTATACCATACCCCGTGTTATTGTCAACCGTAAAAGCACATTTTATGTAAATTAATAATATACTTTATTTTACATTTATGGTATGTTTATACATATGTTTAGATATTAATAACAACGTATCGTTTGCAGGCTGAAATATGCAAGTGATAGACTGGAGTTTTTTATGAATAAAGCTATTATTATTACAGGAGTTACAGGTGATATTGGCAAGTCCCTTGCCAGAACCTTCGATACACATGGCTATTCCATAATCGGCATTTACAACTGTAACGCAGATTGTGCAAAGCAATTATGCTCAGAGTTAAACAATCAGAGTCATTTTTTCAAATGCGATTTATCAAACTTCGAAAACATAAAGATCCTGATGGAAGACATCCGAAATCTCGGCTATACAATAGAATTGCTTGTAAACAATGCCGGAATTTCTGTCATCTCTTTATTGCAGGATATTGACGAGGACATATGGAACAATATTTGGAACACTAATGTAACCTCCGTAGTAGGAATGTGTAAAGAAATTATTCCAATATTTTTACAGCAAAATCACGGAAAAATAATCAACATTTCTTCAGTATGGGGCGAACACGGAGCATCATGTGAAGTTGCATACTCCACAACCAAAGGAGCAATTAATACTTTCACAAAATCCTTAGCAAAGGAGCTGGCGCCATCAAACATTCAGGTAAACGCAGTAAGCCCCGGCATTATTGATACAAAAATGAACAATCATCTAACAACAGATGAGTTAAATGATATTGCCTTAGAAATACCATCCGGGAAAATTGGCGAGGTCGAGGATGTTTCAAATGCCGTTTACCAAATATTTAACTGCAGTAGCTATATGACCGGTCAGATTATAACAGTTGATGGTGGATGGACAATATAAAAAGATTCTCGCGCCGAGCGCGGTCGCTTTTGCGACATAATTCCTTACGCGCGAGTGCGCATCCTTAGCGGAGCGTTTTTATATAACCGGAAATTCGAAGAAATTTCCTATTATATAAAAAATGAGCCAACCTTTGACCGTTAGATTATTAATTCTAACTGTTTAAGGTCG
Source organism: uncultured Eubacterium sp. (assembly GCA_964631845.1). Classification (GTDB taxonomy): domain Bacteria; phylum Bacillota; class Clostridia; order Lachnospirales; family Lachnospiraceae; genus Eubacterium_G. Next base: position 6,066 of record CAZWAG010000069.1, on the reverse strand, counting down.
GCTCATTTTAATTTCAATTAATAAGTTTTATAATTAGTTAATTTCGTACTTCATTGTCTCATCTTCAAATTCATATGAAAGAACTAAGCCCTCTTCGGCTTTATCTTCAGGAATTTCGTATGCAAACCATCCTTCATAATCTCCAAAGTTAAGGTCTGTTCCTGAAATTCTAGTCCATGTCAAATCATCAAGGAAAGTATCATCAATTCTCTTGTATGTGTTTCCATCCTTGTCTGTCAAAAGCATCTTGTCCCAAGTAATGTTTTCCTTTGCACCATCCTTTGAGATAGTCATTTTGATTAATACATAAGTGTTGCCTTCTCCTGCCTTCTGTTCAAATGTCGATGTTGATGCACTGGAATAACCTAACACTTCACTTGTGTTTGACAACTCTGCCGCAACCTGAACATTGTCAACTGACATCTTCCAATCAGCTGTTGATACATCAAATGATTTGAAATCATCACTGTTAACCTCTGAATGAACTGCTGTTGTTTCCTCAGCTGCTTTTTTCTCTTCCTTTTTCTGGCTTCCACATCCCACCATTGAAAACGCCAAAACTGAAACCAATGCTAATGATAAAATTTTCTTTGTCATATACTCCTCCTGGAAATTTATTTTTTGTCTAAGTATTCCATATCCTCTTTGCTTATTTCAAACTCAACCTTAACGTTAGAAATAATTCTTTCTTCTTTGGTTGACTTAGGAATAACAACTGTGCCCTTCTGTAAGCAATACCTCACACAGATTTGTGGAACAGTTGCATTATACTTTTCTGCAATCTTTGCAATATACTCATCATTGACAATCGAACCCGATCCCAGTGGTGAGTAAGCAATAATCTGAATATTATGACTATCACAATACTCTACTGTAGATTCCTGTCTTAAGCCAATATGAAAATTGATTTGGTTACACATCGGAACTATTTTTGCGGCTTCAAGCAATGGTTCTAAATGCTGAGGTTCAAAGTTCGAAACCCCAATTGCCTTTGCCTTACCACTTTCATATATTTCTTCCATAGCCTTCCAGCTCTCAATATTGCCTTCTGTACAATCCATTCCCCATTTGTCCCATGGCCATGGTGCATGAATTAAATACAAGTCTATGTAATCAAGCCCAAGTGCAGAAAGTGATTTTTCAAAACACTCCTTTGCAACATCGAAGCCTTTACACTCTGCCGGAAGCTTTGTTGTGACAAAAATTTCCTCTCTCGGAATACCGGAGTCTGTAATTGCTCTTCCAACACTCGCTTCATTGCCATAGGCAGCGGCTGTGTCAATGTGTCTGTATCCGTTCTTTAACGCATACATAACTGAATTGTAGGCATCTTCGCCTTCCGGAATCTGCCATGTTCCCAATCCAATCTTTGGTATCAGGATTCCGTTTGCCAATGTATAAGTTTCCTGTAAAATCATAATAAGCCTCCATTCACTATTATGTATTAATATTCTCTCTTTATGCCGTTTTCATATTCTATAATTTTTGATGTTGAACCAACTCTGTCAGAAGTATCACCTTTATCGTTAACAACATGAGTAATTTGACCATTTCCATTAAGCTTTACAGTCACAATATTATTTATAACAACACCTTCATAATCAGGTACTTCTGCTGCTGAGAATATTTCTATATCAGCATCTCTGTTGTAGCAATAAATGCCGATTCCATAACCTTCAAACTTTGCTACAGCTTCGTCAAGCTTCAATGAAGCATAACCCTTTACTGTACCGTCATGGCTCATATAATCCTTTTGTGATGGAGCATCATATGGCATTTCGCTTTGATAGAAATAGAGCTTTCCATCATTACCATTCCATATTGTCTGATATTCCTGAAAATGTTCTACAAATAAACCATACATTGTTACACTATCGCCATTTATGACAATGCCATTTGGCGCTGTATTGACATCCCAACCAACGTTATTGCTATGGTCTGCTCTCCAAACCCAGAAATTATCTCCTATGACATTATTACAGTTAATTGTGACACAATTTTGAACTTTTCCCGCATAATTGCCACCACCAACACGGAAATAAACATCACTGAACACCAATGGATTTTCGCTGTGGTCAACATCTGTCTTCTTGTCACCAACTTTTAACAGCGTCTCTGATTTCTTTTCACCTGCCTCAAATAAAAGTCCGGCGATTTTAATTCCACCTTTATCTGCTATTTCTACACAAGCATTTCCTTCTTCTGCTACTAATGTTGCAAGCCCCATTCCATAGAGAATAGTATTTTCTTCCTTTACCTCAAGAGCCTCATCAAGCTTGTATATACCCGGAGTAAATATAATGCTTCTGCCGATACTCAATGCTTCGTTGAGAGTTTTAGATGTATCCTTATCCGGATCTGCTATGTAAAAATTATCAAGGCCATAGAAAGTTCCCTGCTGACCGTCTTCCCATGAAACGCCCTGGTTTTCTTCCGCTATAAACTTTGGAACCATCAGTCCATATCCATACTCTTCGTCATAGCATAAATAAGGTTTTTCCTGGATTTGTGGAGTTGTTTCTACCTTTGTATACGGCACGCTTGGCCATGAACCATTTGGAATTTTTCCAGTTGGGACACCGGTAAATACCATATTCCAAACACCATTTTGGAAGTATCTCCAATTGTCATTTCTAAACAAATACTGCTGCTGTGAGCCTGAAGAAACAGTCCCTTCAAACTTACTGTCAGCAATAAAGCCTCCACTGGACCATCCTTCTCCATCACTCAAAACTATTCCATCCTTAAAATACATTCTTCTAAGCGAAACCGCCTGAGAGTTTGCCCACATACAATACTCATTTACCGAAAAGTTTTCTGCACTTCTCCAGAAATTACATGTTGCATTGTGATTCATCCAGTCCGCATCAACCCAGAGTTTATTAATATTTGTGTTATCAGGACTGATTCCCAATCCCGATACCTGTGTGTAAAACCCTACATTTACTTCCAGTGATGTATCATATATACCCGGTTTAAATAAAATTGCATATCTTTCATCACCAAACTGATTTTCTTCCTGCTCCTCATAAATATCAGAAACTGTTTTCTGAACTGTTTCAATGTTGTCCTCCGGTGAAAAAACATATGTATTATCGCCGAAAACATCGTCATCCTTTATTTTTTCATCTACTACATATTCTATTCCATTATCGGATACGGCTGTAGTTTCTTCTACTCCGCTTGAAGACTGCTCGTCTTTTCCACATGCACTAAGTGCAAAAAGTGAAATTGTGATAACTGTTAATATTAAATATCTTTTCATACATTTACTCCTTTACTGCATAAACAGAATCTCTAGTAGTTACAAATAAAATATTTTTCTTCGGACCGCCAAAATCAAATGTTGTTGGTCTTTCAGGCAAATCAATACTTCCAACGCACTTTTCAGATTCATATATTTTTATTTGGTCATCGCCAACATAAAATTTATTATTATATTTTTTAACTCTGAAATCCCCTTCCTCTATTATCGGGCAAGGATTTGTGAGCAGACCGTTTTCCAAAATGTCACACTGATATACTCTCTTGTACATTTCATCAACCGAGTATAGCTTTCGTCCCGGCTTTGAACGGGACAGATTATTTGCTCTAATCAAGTCGTAACAATTAGGAATAATTGTCGTTTTGTCCGGTCCGACAAAAGCAACCTCCGGATTGTAGCAGAGAACCTCTGCAAAATCATTGCTATCCCGCCATCTGTTTCCGGGATACAAAACTCTCTGTGGTTTTATATCTCCAATTTTAACTTTATCAAGCGGAATAATATCTCCGTCTGAAGAAATTGTAAAGGCAACTACATATGCCCTGTTGTCATACCAGAATCCATATGATGTACCATAAGAATCCTCCGGAAGATGATTTTCAATCTCTTTTCCATTCTTTTGAGCTTCAATAGGAATTGTATATTCACCTACAATTATAATATTGTCTCTTGTATCAAATCCAATAGAGTTAATTTTAAATGGAGATTCAAATACCATTGACATTTCAAGAGTATTCGCATCTATCCTGTAAACTTTTTTATCCAGACTGTCGAGGAAATAGAAATTACCTTTTCCATCGCTGCAACCGCCATCTGCAAATCTAAATCCCGAATACAATTTTGTAACGCCTTTACTTTCGAGTTCTTCCAGTATATTGCTATTTCTTTTTGGACTCTTCGTCAATTTTACAACCGCAGCCTGCCAAGGTCTTATCTCAAGTCCTGACGGAACATCAAGCAGAAAATTGTCAATTGTGTATTTCATCTGAGAATAATTGTGAACATTTAAGAATTTAATATTTTCACAATTCCATGTTTTCACACAATACGGAAATCTCTTTTGAACAAACACTGTTCTAAAGCAATATGTGGTCGCAAAAGTTATATTCTTGCAGTTGTGCAATTCAATAGGCTGTGCAAATTCACCTTCTGCTTTTTCCTCTTCGCTCTGGAAACCATACAACGTAATATTTTCTGCATTTTGCATTCTTATCTCACATCTTGCATGGTGCTCAAGCGACAGGCAGTATATCTTTGTTTTTGTGTCTGTATCCTTTATTAGAACACCTGCACTAACATAAGGTGAAGCTGACCATATATCCTTTATGGTTCCGCCACCACCGTCTGCTATAACGAGGCTAGGATACTGATAATCCCATCTGGCCTTTAAATCTGCATCTCTCGCTCTTCCCTCGTCGTATGGCATCTTGAACGCGCCGGTAATTTTCACCAAATCACCATGTCCTCCAAAGAATTTCACATCATTTATATACCCACCTTTTTTGCATATCCACTTTAATCCACAGGCTCTTGGATTTCTGCCTCCTGTCTCGATGCCAAGTCCCATAATAATATTGTTTTCATCCGCACTTTCCACAAATGCCTTGCATTTTCCAAAGCCGGTAAACCTTTCTGCATTGTCCTTTAAAATTAACTTTGTGGAAATTGGGTTCATGCCTATGAGCACTGTACCGTTTTTAAGCTTTATTGTATCTGACAATAAATACTCGCCCTGTGGGAAATAAATAACCTTATATTTGTCTACAGCTGCCTTCAAAGCCTCTGTGTCATCCTGAATGCCATCACCAACAAGCCCTGCCTGCTTTGCGCTCATCCATTCTGAAACCGGTGGCAAATCTTTGCAATCACTGTTTAATATGTCATAATCAACATCCTTTGCATATCTATATATCTGATCATGCACCTGCTTTTCCGGATAATTGTCACTGACAGTTGTACCGTGAGTGTAAGTTTGAATCTTGCACTGATAATCTTCGTTTGCGATTTTTCTTTCAGTGTCCTTGAATCTGACTATATTTTCAACTGCTTTTAAATATGAGTTTTTCATATTGATCTGTGTCAGTGAGTTCTCATCCATAGCCATATGGAGCACACAGTTCATATCTTCAAAAACAGAATCCTCTATATAAACCTTTTCAAAATAGTTGTCATCTACCTCCAAAAAGTTTGCAGTGTTTTCTGCGTGAGTTCTAATAATATTAAAGCCAACCTCACGGCTTTTGATTGATGCATATGTCTGTCCAACAAAATTTGTATCTACCATAACAAAAGGCCATCCCGGCGAACACTTTGTACTGATGATACCGTATTTGCCTCCGAAAAAGCGAATGTCCTCTATCTCATTTCCTACATCATAGATTCCTGCCATCCCCGACATAATATTTATGTCTATATGATTTAAAAAGCAATGCTGAGCATAGTGTGTTCTAAAAGCGACAGCATAGTCATTTCCTTCTCCGAGTGAAACATTGATATTTGACATTGCACTGTAAAATGTGCCTGGATTTGCATCGTTTTGCTCCGTCATTTCTTCCAGGTAAGAATTTACAAACCAGAAAAGATAATTGTAGCCACCCTTGGCTGACTTGTTTGGTTTTCCAAATCCCGGTGCATTGTCTGTCAATATAATCTCCGGTCTCTTCTTTCCATATCCAATCACTCTCACTGCTTTTGGAATATATATAGTCTTGCTAATTAAGTATGTACCTGATGGCACAAAAAGAACGCCATACCCCGCTTGCTTTGCCACGCGATATATAGCGTCCTGTAATTGTTCTGAC
>CAZWAG010000068.1:0-9631 GCA_964631845.1 uncultured Eubacterium sp. | reverse complement strand
ATTCTTGCCTTCACTGTCCGGAACGATGATTGCGTAAGTATTGTATTCACTGCCAGTACCTCTATAGTCAATATTATATGCATTATGTGAAGCTCTAATCACTTCATCACTGTTTGCAGGAGCAATTATTTCTGCTTTCTTAATGTCATACTCTGCGATATGCTTTCTGCTTCGAGCCCCCAAAATCTTATCAACTGAGAGCTCTCCATTAAGGAAATCATACTCGTATTCCACTTTAGTATACACCCAAGCCATATATGCCACATACCCCAATAGGATTGTAATAGTTATTCCAAGTATCCCTAACATCAAAATACTAAAGAATCCCAAAACAACTAATAATATTGACAATGCTCTAAGAGCTATGCCACTGAGTGTTATATTTCTTTTTACAATTTGTTCAACGAATACGTCGTTCATAACTGTCTCTCCTACTCTACTGATGTAATATAATAGTATACCGGCTGACCACCAGGATAAACTTCAACCTCTAAATCAGGCAATTCTTGTGAAATCTTATCTGCGAGAGCATTAGCATCATCTTCAGTTACTTCTTCACCATAGTATACGCTGACGATTTCAGAATCTTCGTCCTGCATTTCCTTAATCATTGCAACTGTTGTATCGATAATGTCCTCACCTACTGCTAAGATTCCTTCATCACCAATTCCCATGATGTTGCCTTCTCTGATTTCTTTATCATCAATAACAGTATCTCTTACAGCATATGTTATTTCACCTGTCTTAACATAAGACATACTATCAGTCATTGACTCTGTATTCTCCTCAACGCTTGCTTCCGGAATATATCCAATCATAGCAGCAATTCCCTGTGGAATTGTCTTTGTTGGGATTACAATAATGTTTTTGTCTTCAACAAGACTCTGAGCCTGCTGAGCTGCCAAAATAATATTTTTATTGTTTGGCAAAATATAGATATTATCAGCGTTAATCTGATCAATTGCATTCAAAATATCTTCTGTACTTGGATTCATTGTCTGTCCACCTGAAATAATGTGGTCAACATTTAATCCCTTGAAAATTTCATCGAGACCTTCACCAACTGACACTGCAATAAAGCCAGCATCCTTTCTTGGTTCATCTGCCTTTGCCTGCTCTTCCTCTGCCTTCTGTTCAGCCGCCATTTTTTCAGCATTCTTTATAAGTCTTTCCTGATGTTCTTCACGCATGTTGTCTACCTTCATACGAGAAAGTGAACCAAATTCAAGACCTTTTTCAAAAGCCTGTCCCGGATGGTTAGTGTGGACATGTACCTTTACAATTTCATCATCTGCAACAAGTACAATTGAATCACCAATAGATTCAAGGAACGCCTTAAAGCCTTTTTCCTGACCATCGTTAAGAGGCTTGTCTAAATTGACAATAAACTCTGTACAATAACCAAACTTAATATCAGCTTCGTCCATTGGAATATCATCTTTTGAAATTGATGTTGATGGTGATACTGACTCCAATGTATAATCTATCTCTTTGCCAAGTAATGCATCATAAGCACCATGCAGCACTGTCATAAGACCCTGTCCACCTGAATCCACAACACCTGCCTGCTTTAATACAGGAAGCATTTCAGGAGTCTGGCTCAATACATAATCTCCATGCTTAAGAATTTCATCAATAACATATACCATGTCATTACTTTGTCCAAGCATTTCACATGCCTTGTCAGCCATACCCTTTGCAACTGTTAAAATTGTACCTTCCTTCGGTTTCATAACAGCCTTATAAGCAGTCTCAACAGCCTTGACGCATGCTCTTGACAATACTTCAACATCTACTTCGTCAACCTTCTTAATCTCTCTTGTAAAGCCTCTAAAAAGCTGTGACAAAATAACACCCGAGTTACCTCTTGCACCTCTGAGTGAGCCTGTTGAAATAGCTTTTGCTATATTTTCCATATTAATGTCAGTGATTCCACCAACTTCTTTTGCTGCTGACATAATAGTCAATGTCATGTTTGTTCCTGTGTCTCCATCAGGTACAGGGAATACATTTAATTCATTGATCCATTCTTTCTTTGCTTCAAGATTTTTTGCGCCTGCGATGAACATCTTTTGTAACATCTCAGCATTAATAGTCATAATTTCCAAAACATTTCCTCCTCAAAGGTAAATTTAGTCGATTACTCTTACACCTTCTACTACAATATTTACCTCTTTAACAGTCATTCCTGTAAATTCTTCTACTTTATACTTTACGTTTGAACTAATATTATCTGCTATAGTCGCAATATTTACACCGTAAGCAACGATAATATGAAAATCAATTGTAATTTCATTATTTTCGTTTATTTCTACGTTGATTCCCTTTGTAGAGCTATCTCTTTTAAGAAGTCTTACAAGACCATCTTTTACGCTAACCATAGCCATACCAACGATGCCAAAGCATTCGTAAGCTGTTTCGCCTGCGTATTTTGCAATAACTTCCGGGCTAATTAAAATCTGACCTAAATCAGTATTCATCTTACCTTTCATATTTGTTCCTCCTAAAAATCGAACTCCATTAAATTATACTATCTTTAACTTAAAAAATAAAGCATTTTATAGTTATTGGCAAATTTGGAGAGATTTATAAATTATATCGCAAACAAAAAGACTGTTCATTGTAGAACAGTCTTTTTATTTTAAGCATAAGTGCTCTTACTATGCTCTTTCAACTTTTCCAGATCTTAAACAAGAAGTACAAACGTACATCTTCTTATTAGCTCCGCTTTCAGTCTTAACTTTAACAGATTTTACATTTGATTTCCACATTTTATTTGAACGTCTATGAGAATGGCTCACAGCGTTTCCAAAATGAGCACCCTTACCGCAAATTTCACATTTAGCCATAATAGCACCTCCTTTAATAGATTAGACCGAATGTCGTAATCGGCCTGACACGAAAAACATTCTAACAGAAGCACGCACAAAATGCAAGCACTTTTTTGTATTATTTTAGCACTTTCTTGGCGATATCCGCGCTCATCTTTGCATCCTTTGCGTAATAGTCTGCTCCAATCTTCATGGCATACTCCTCTGTGAGTACAGCCCCACCTACCATTATCTTGCAGTCAACATTATTTTCTCTAAGCAATCTTATTGTTTCCTCCATTGCGCCCAGAGTTGTTGTCATAAGTGCTGACAAGCCCACAAGGTGAACATCATTTTGGATTGTAGCCTCTACTACCTTCATACAATCTACATCTCGTCCAAGGTCAATCACATCGAATCCATAGTTTTCTAATATAACCTTAACGATATTTTTTCCTATATCGTGAATATCGCCTTTTACAGTGGCAAGAACTATCTTTCCTTTTGATTCAGACTTTGAGCCGGTATTTGCAAGATGATTTTTGATAACTCCAAAGCATTCTTTTGCCACATCAGCTGCCAAAATCAACTGCGGCAGGAAGATTATTCCCTTTTCAAATTTATCTCCAATAACATCAAGTGCCGGAATCAAAATATCATTTATGATTACCATCGCCTCAGTATTTTTCAATAATTTAGTGGTGAGAGCTTTCCCCTCATTTTTCATTCCTTTTTCCATAGCATGCAAAATAGCGTTTGCCTCTTCGCTTCCAATGTCTACACTCTTACTATCAGCCACCGGCACTGTCTTTGCGGTATTCATTGACGTTGTCTCCGGAACTGCTGTGCTTGAATATTCAATATAATCCATTGAATTCTCATCTATGGCAGCCAGAACCTTATATGCTTTAACTGCCCATACCATTGAAGACACATTTGGATTAATTATTGCAAGATCAAGTCCATATGTTAATGCCATTGTGAGAAATGTTTTGTTGATTATTTCGCGGTTTGGCAAACCAAATGAAATATTTGATACACCAAGTACATTCTTTAACCCCAATTCATCTCTGACAATTGACATTGCCTTCAACGTTTCCTGTGCCGATTTCTGTTCTGATGAAACCGTAAGCGTTAGGCAGTCTATAATAATGTCTTCCTTTGGAATTCCATATGAGAGCGCCTTGTCCATGATTTTCTTTGCTATTTCTACTCTGCCCTCTGCAGTTTCAGGAATTCCGTTTTCGTCTAGAGCAAGACCTATAACAGATGCACCGTATTTTGCTACAATCGGAAGAATTGTATCTAAAACCGTTTCCTCACCATTTACAGAATTTACTATTGGCTTTCCATTGTACACTCTAAGTGCTGCCTCTAAAACCTCAGGCTTTGTAGAATCTATCTGCAACGGAACATCAACGATTGCCTGGAGAGCCTTTACTGTCTCCACCATCATTGCTTTTTCATCAATATCAGGTGAACCTATATTAACATCTAAAATATCAGCACCCGCCTCAACCTGTTCGATTGCCTGGCCTAAAATATAATCCATATCGTGCTCAACCAATGCCTGCTTAAATCTCTTCTTACCTGTAGGATTGATTCTTTCACCAATTATTCTTGGCTGGTCAACAACCACTGTCTTCAATGGTGAACATATTGCCAGCTGTCTTGTTCGTTCATTTTTACGCAATTCTCCATTCGCTTTTGCGCTCTCAAGCATTAATTTTAATTTCTTTATATAATCCGGGTTTGTGCCACAGCAACCACCCATAACCTTTGCGCCATACTGTAACATTTCGCTATATACTTTTGAAAATTCATCAGGAAGAACATCATAAGTGTTTGTAACAGGATCGGGTAATCCGGCATTTGCTTTTACTATTATAGGAATACTTGTCCATTTTGAAATTTCTTCCACTATAGGTAATAAGTCCTTTGGTCCAAGTGAACAGTTTACGCCAAGTGCATCTACACCGAGGCCTTCTACCGTAAGGCACATTGCAGATACTGAACAGCCGGTAAAAGTACGTTTATTTTCCTCAAAAGTCATTGTGCACATTACAGGCTTGTCGCTGTTTTCCTTTGCCGCAAGGATAGCTGCCTTTGTTTCCAAAAGATCTGTCATTGTCTCAATAACAATAACATCTGCTTTATTTCCCGCCAGCACCATCTGTTTAAAAATGTCATAAGCCTCCTCGAAGCTCAAGCTTCCTGTAGGCTCTAAAAGCTGACCTATAGGTCCAATATCAAGAGCTACCAAAGTATCTGTACCTTCAGCTGCCTTTTTCGCGTTGGCAATAGCTGCTCCTATCAATTCTTCTACAGAATATCCTGTAGATTCCATTTTATATTTGTTTGCACCAAATGTGTTTGCATATACAATCTGAGAACCTGCCTCAATATATTGTCTGTGTATATCAACAATCCACTCTGGTTTTAATATATTAAGAGTTTCCGGAACAGTACCTACTTCCATGCCCTTTTGCTGAAGCATTGTTCCCATTGCTCCATCTAACAGAATGTAGTCTCTATCAAAAATATTATTATTTGCCACAGTATGTTCCTCCCTTCCTAAATGCACATTTATCTCTAAAGCTGCAGAAATCGCAACTCTTTTTGCTGCTTACTCTCAAATCATGTCCTAAGCCTATAATACATGTTACAGATTTTGTAGGTGTAAGCATCAGGCTTTTGTTTACACATACCCCAACTCGTTTAGGAGCATCTAATATATCTAAAAATTTGCCCTGAAGCTCTAATGGAAAATCTCCATACCCCAGGCCAAATCTCCATGTATGCTCGTAATCTTGAAGGTCATGTAAAATTTTTTCTTCTGCCTTATCGCACACCTGCTCAATAGCGGCCGATGCAAGGCTATCAATCAGCATTGCTTCTGTCATTGAAGTTATCTGCTTTTTCCTTATGAGTGTATCAACATTTGACGAGAGCGTTGCACACATAAATATTGCCTTTGAACAATTTTCCAAATGTTCTTTTATTGATTTTCCTTCCAAATCAAACAAAGCATTTTCCACTCTGCCTTCGTTTATGTCAAAGACTTTATAAGTAACCTGAGCTTTCATTGCATTCTTTAATTCTTCTGAGCACAACAAAAGAAGCTCTTTTGTTTTTTCGTCAGGATTGTTTTTGCCATATCCCAGATATCTAAGAGCTTCATTTATGTTTATATCTTCAATTGAAATATTTAATACACTATTCATAATAATCAATTGAGTATAGTTCTAATTCTTTACTATACTTTTTACACTTTCCGTAATTTTTCTAGCTACATATGGGTCATTCATTGTGTAAATATGAACACCATCAACGCCATTTGCAACCAAATCTATAATCTGGTCAACTGCATATGAAATACCCGCATCTCGCATAGCTTCAGGGTTGTCTCCAAATCTCTGAAGAACCTTTGAAAGCTTTGCAGGAATACTTGCACCACACATTGATACCATTCTCTCTATCTGATTTTTATTTGTAACAGGCATAATACCTGCTTCAATTGGAACGTCTATTCCGGCAATTCTTACCTTCTCAACGAAGTCTAAAAATGCATTATTATCGAAAAACAGCTGTGATATCAAATGGTCTGCACCTGCATCAACCTTTTTCTTTAGATTTTTGATATCTTCAACCATGTTTTCTGCTTCCTGGTGAACCTCCGGATAGCAAGCTCCCGAAACTGAGAAGCCCATATCTTTGCTCATAATGTATTCTGTAAGATCTGAAGCGTATTTGAAGTCATGCTTTACTTCATAATCCGGATTCACATCACCACGCAATGCCAATATTCTATCAATGTTATTTTCTTTTAACTGTTCTAAAATTTGATCAACACTTTCCTTTGTGTTGTAAAGACATGACAAATGAGCGATTGTATTAACCCCATGCTGATTCTTTATAGTTGAGCACAAATCAATAGTTGATGCATTTGCAACGCCAACACCACCAGCTCCATATGTCACACTGATAAAGTCCGGAGACAAATCCTTCAACTCATCCAATGTCTTATAAATAGTCTCAATTCCGCTTTCTCTTTTTGGTGGAAAAACCTCAAAGGAAAACACTGTCTTTTCTTTGAATAAATCTGTAATATTCATTTTCTCTCCTTCTATCTAAATGGTTTGCCGCAAAATAAATTAAAGCCTCCGACAAGGCACAATATAATAACACAGACTACTACAAATGTACTGTCTATTATGAGACATAATGTCATTCCTACCGCAATCCAAAACAACGAAAATCCAATCAGCTTGTGCATAATATTCCCTAAAAACATAATAGTAAATTATATGCACACAGTTTAACAGCTTATGCTACTATTCCTCTGCTTCCTGATAATCGTCATCATTTTTATCTGTAAATTTGCTTACTAAATCAGGAACAAGGTCCATAACCTTTGAAAAGCCATCCTGGTCCTTTACACTTACAAGCTTTGATGTTCCATTTTTGATAATCAAAACTGCGCTCGGTGTAATCTTTCCACCTACACCACCTGTTCCATTATCGCCTTTTGAGAATGTTCCAATTCCCATTCCAAAAGATACATCTGCCATTGGCAAAATAATTGTATCATCCACTACTATTGGTTCTCCTACCACAGATTTAGTTGTGATAAAGCGCTCCATTGCCTGTAATAAATCGTCTGTAGTATTTTTGTTTTCTGCCATAACAAACCTCCATTATTTCAATTTCTTTATTATTCTGTGAATATCTCTGTCAAAATAGAATTTTGCCAGATAATACAAAATCACACATACCAGGCCTTTGCCTTTAAATGATAAGTTTCCTTCTAAAACTTCATTTTCAAAGTCCGGTAAAATTTCAAACTTAGTTGCGTCTATATTAAAAGTTCCGTATATCAAGGCTGCCACTCCCAACGCCTGACCGGTCTTGTGTGGTTCATCAAAACCAAGCTTTAGATTGCCATTGATTTTACTCGGGGAAATGTGTTTTATTAGTTTAATCACATAAACCTTGCCTTTTTTATAAGCTCTCTTTGTAACATTTGAAGACAATAATTTTTTGTAATACACTATCTTTTCATATATGTTTTTTGCACCTTCAGTGCCACTCTTTGCATTTTCTGCAATTGCTTTAAAGGCTTTTTTAATTTTCTTAGCAGTTAACTTTAAGAAGTCAACAAATGATTTTAATTTGTTTTCCTGTTTAGTTCTGCTATGCTTGGATTCTTCTTGGCTGTCGTTTGAGCTACTCTGTGCATCTTTTGAATCAGTATTTACTCCTGCTAAATTAGGATGTGCTTCCTGTTCATTCTCACTGTCTATAATAGACTCAAGATAGTTCGGCCTATCCATTACATATCTTTCGTCATCATATTCTTCTAAGGAATTTGATTCTACATCCTCATCATCGCTGCTCCTATTCATAAGCTTTATTCCAAAGAGCCTTAAAGCATAATTCCAGCTCTCATTGTCAAACTCGCATTTAAATGAAAGCACATGAAACAACCACTGCGCTTTTATTGTACCATCAAAGCTTGCTTTATTATTATTTACTTTTCCTTTGTATTTTATAGGGAAAAATAAAATCAGCAAACAAAGAACAACTAAGCTCAGCAATATGATTCCTATTATTTTTAATATTAACAATAATATATGCATCATACCATCTATTTCCTATGCGTTCATTTTGTCAAGGATGTACTGTTTTACATTGACGCTCCCGGTGTCATTGTAGCAATCCATTATTATAAGCTGCATCATATCAAGAGCTTCTTCCCTGCCCTCTGCAATCCCAACAATTACCATATCAGAATCTCTGTACCATTTTTGAATTAATACATTTGAGGGATATATTTCCAATGTGTCATAATCATTGGATGGCAGAGTTATAACGTATGTATTCAACATCATTTTTCCATTTTTAATCTGTCGGATAGTCTTTCTTTTTTCTTCTAAAAGATTGTACCCAACATAAATATCCTCATACCATCTCATAGATTACTCCATATTAGTCTGTTATTAATTCGTTAAATATTTCAATACAAGCCATTTTTTCATCCTTCTGCTTGCAAAGTGACAATGCATCGTAAATATAATCCTGCAATTCGCTTATATTGTTAAAGAACACAGGCAATTCAGCAAGTGTTGCTGACATAACAGCTCTCTTTATATTATTTTGTACTGTTCCAAACAATTCTGTATACTGAGCAAACAGGGCTTCCTTTTCACGATTTAAGTCTTCCTCAGTCACCTCTTCCAAGTCATGCTCCGGCTCTAATTCCGCAAAAATACTGTCAGAATTTAGATTTGGTAGCTTGTATATCTTGTTGTATGTATCACAAAGACCCAATTCCTCAATCTTTTCTTCATAGCTTTGCTTAATCTGATCAGTAATGTCGTATGATGAAAGCTTTGGATATAATTCTTCCTGGCAGCCTTCCAGCATAACAAACATGTCTTCAATTTCTTCAAGTGACTTAGGACTAAACTTACCTAAGAATAAAAGGTTTGTATCTTTTATAATCTCGATACACGCTTTTGTTATATTGTCATCAACCTTGTGCTCACTTGTGTATAAAACAAGCATTAAATCGTTAATAATTTCCTGAAGCATCATGTTTGAATCCATATGGTCTGACATGTATTCAGAAACTCTGGAAATATCATCCATACAAAAATCAAATTGTTCTTTCTCTATGTTTTTAAAATCAATTTCTTTGAAATCAGCAAGCAATTCCTCTAAATATGGGAAATTGTCAGTCATAGTCTCAGTCTTTTCAAGCATTGACACTGTACGAATTCTGTAAAGGAAATCGTTTAATCCTTCTCTCGTACTTCCAT
>CAZWAG010000067.1:0-10053 GCA_964631845.1 uncultured Eubacterium sp. | reverse complement strand
TGCATGGCTGAACTGTACATCAGGGTACTCTTTTGCTGCCTCGATCATGTAATCCTCATGGCCAAAGCTGTCTGCAAAAATAAAGTCACATCCTGCATCAGCAAGTTCGCAAGCTGCCTCGTAGCACTCCTGACCTTCGGGAATGTTGGTCTTTAAAATGCACTCAACACCCAGTTTCTCACATGCTTCCTTAGCAGCATTTAAGAAGTTCAGGTCATAAGTAGAATTCTCATCATGCAGGAAAATAAAACCTGCCTTTAAACCTGCTGTGTCAGCAGCGGCCTCCGTATCAGCTGCCTCTTCTGTCTCTGCAGCAGCTTCTTCTGTTGCCTCAGTCTCTGCAGCAGTTCCGCTTTCAGCAGTATCAGCTGCAGCAGATCCGCATCCTGCCAGCATGCTGACTGTCAAAGTCATGGCTGCAAGTACGCTTACAACTTTCTTTTTCATAATTGTTCTCCTCCTGTTGTTTATCAACGTTTCTCTTTGAAAGCTAACTGAAAAAGGGCAGTATGACACATCCATACAACCCCATTGTCTGCTCTCAACACTTGTCAGTATAATCATCTGTAACTGCCATTGTCAAGAGAAGTATAAAATTTTGTTATTTTTTACCGAAATGTTATCTCACCGGTCTTGGCATCCATACTCTCCACGATAGCCAGGGATTCCAGACGTACCCCCTTTGCGCGAATCTGATCTCCGCCCTTCTGGAAGCCTTTCTCTACGGCAATACCGATTCCCTCTACCGTTGCACCGGCTTCCTTTACAATCTCCAACAGTCCCTCCAGCGCACAGCCGTTAGCCAGGAAATCATCAATGATCAGAATGTGATCCTCCGGCTTAATAAATTTCTTGGAAACAATCACATCATAAACCTTCTTATGGGTAAAAGACTGGATCTTCGTGGAATACACTTCTCCGTCAATATTCAGTGACTGTGTCTTCTTGGCAAAAACCACCGGCACATGAAAATGCTGTGCTGCCACGCAGGCAATCCCGATACCGGAGGCCTCCACTGTCAGAATCTTGGTAATTGGACAATCCGCAAACAGACGAGCCCATTCCTTTCCCATTTCATTGAACAAGTCGATATCCATCTGATGGTTCAAAAAAGAATCTACTTTTAATACATTACCTTCCTTAACCGTTCCATCCTTCCGGATTCGTTCTTCAAGTAATTTCATTGCTGCACCTTCTCCTCTCCGTTTCAATGCTGATAACACTATTCTATCACAAATTTGTAATTCTCCAATAATATAATTTCCTATATTTATATTTCATGTAATCATAGCATATCCGTTATGACGATAATAACTTGACATCCCGTGTATCGCCTCCTATAATGGAAACAAAAAAAGAAAGTTTTGTTTCCATTATGAAAGAGAAAATTATACTTACATCCATCGAAAGCCTACGACAGGAAGGTCTGAGATTTTCGGTGGACACATTGGCCGGTAAATTAAATATCTCCAAAAAGACCATTTATAAATTTTTCCCGGACAAGGAAGCTCTTGCCCTGGCTATCTATGAGAAATATTATACCGATGCAAAACAGAAGGCACAAATGCTGATACAAAGCAATGTGCCCTCTTTACATTCCGATCTGCTCTCTCTTTATTTTGATTCCAAAATAATGACCCGCAGAGATATTTTTAATAAATACAAGTTAAATAAGAAACTCTATTCCTATGCCACAGAACAGAATAATGCCCTGTGGGAAACGATTGCTTCATCTTTTGAACAGGATTCAGCAAAAAAGGATATGGATACCATGCGTATTATCGTGGACGGTGCCTTTGAGAAGCTCTGTGAGACACAACAAAGTCCAAATACAGTAATAGAAAGGCTGGTAGAATTATTATGATGATAGGATTACTTCGCATTATCGCAATCATTGCCACTGCTTCTGTTTGCGGCAAACTGATTACCAAGGTAAAACTCCCTGCCATTCTCGGATGGCTGATTGCCGGTATTATTTTCGGCCCATATCTTGCTGAAGTCGTAACCTTGGATATCACCGACAGCTTGTGGTACGAGATTATGATCAAATTCTTTGAATGCTTTGCCGGCGTAATGATTGGTCGGGAAATCATCTTTAAGAAGATTTCGGCTTCCGGGAAACAGATTGTGGGCATTACCTTTGTACAGTCGATCGGTACATTTCTGTTTGTATCTGCGGCATTTTCCGTTGTATTCCTGATTGCCGGCATCCCGGTTTATTTAGCTTTTATCTTCGGAGGAATTGCACTGGCAACCGCACCCGCGCCTGCCTTGTCAATTGTCAACGAATATCACACAAAAGGCCCTGTTACCAGGACCCTGATTCCTCTTGCCGCACTTGATGATATTATTGGCGTTATTGTTTTCTTTACCGTCATTTCCATTGTGAGCGGTACCCATAACGCCGGTTCTGCCTCTCCCTTTGCCGTGGTTGGAATGGTTGTACTCCCATTTGTCATCGGCATTTTAACAGGCGCTTTAGCCTCACTGATCATGAAATGTGTCAAAAACAGCCGGGTTCGTTTCGTGCTCCTGCTCTTGTTCCTTTGCGCATCCACACTTTGCGGTCTGCTCATTGATAGATTTGTTTTTCACACCTTCTGCCTGAATTATCTGCTGATTGGTATGGCGTTCAGCGCCACCGTTGCAAATATGCTGCCGGAAGAGGTACTTTCTGAAACTCTGGCACTGTACAGCCCTATCTTAAATCTGTCACTTATCATTGTGATCGTGAACTTAGGCATGCCCTTAGACTACCGCCTGATTGCAGGTGCCGGTCTCTTTACGGCCATATATATCCTGGCCAGAGCCATTGGCAAAATCGGTGGTGCTTATCTGGGCGGCAAATTGACCAAAGCCGAACCGGCCGTTACCAGATACCTCGGTTTCACGTTACTGCCGCACTCCGGTGTCTCTTTGGTATTTACGGGAATCGCTACCACTACTTTGGCTGCAATCAATGTTTCTTTAGCCAACATAATATCCGGAACGATTGTCGCCGCAGCGATCATCAATGAGATCATAGCCGTGATCACTGCCAAATTTGCTTTCAAATGGGCCGGGGAAATAGAGGAGTAGGCGATTCCTCTATTTCCCCAGCCAGTTCAATAATAAATCCACTTCATTTACAGAAATCGGTATTTACCTTTTCCATACCCTTGAACTGATTCAATAATACGATTATCTAACAGTATCTTTAACAGTTCGGATGCTCTGGTAGACTTTAACCCAGTTACTTTTTCTACAATGGTTCGTCCGAATACTTTATCTTTCCCGCATTCGTCATATAGTGCTAAAACATGCAAGATTGTTTTGCATTTTAATCCTCCATCAATGTTCGCTAATCTTTCTTGAATGTCCGCTTTTGTGTTCCCAATGTTCGCTTTTTCTTTTTGAATGTTCGCTTTTGAAGCATCAACGAGCGCTTCACTAATATGCATTGCTCTATTATGAAGTTCATTTTTTTCATCTAATAACAAATTTCTCAGAAATAGCTCCAGATATTCTGTCGTTGCATGCACTCCGTTTTTCAAATCATTGTAATTAGCTCTAACAAGTGCGTTTCTAAAATACCAGGCATTCTCTGCAAAAATATCATTTGTAGCATCAAATTAGCTGTTCAAAAGTTCTTGCGCTTCGTCAATAGTAATATCACCTTCTATATTTTTGATAGCAGTATCAATTAAATACTTAGAAGGTTTTAACCCATCCACAGCCTGAAGTCCAATGGCAGTATGCCAAGCGTAGCCTTTATCCCTTTTGCTCGGCTCGGATTGTTTTATATATTCTTTAAAAGGATCTTTTTCCATAGAAGAATCCCCCTTCTGCTTATCTCTGTTAGCTGATTTCTCATTTTACAGTAAATCAACCAACTTATCATTTCATCCCAGTTTGAATGTCTGATTTAGACAAAAGACAAACACTCTTGCTATGCACTCATCACTACTTGCAATTGTACCATAGTTTTGCCTTTTCAGATAGATTTTCCGAAATCAAAATGGGCAGAATCAAAGCCTCAAATCTTTTTCTGACTTGGAGCCTTAATGCCTTACTACGTCTTTTCATCATGATTACCATTTTTCTTACATACATTCCATCAAAATTTCGTAAATTTCATCCCTATCAAGTTCACGGGGATTACTAAACCTGTATAAATTCGTTGCAGGATTGTCGAAGGCTCTTTGGCGCTTTTGCCTCACCAATTACAACAACATGCTTTCCCATTAGCCTAAGCTCCCGAATATTTTCAACATATCCATGATCTGAAGATACGATAATAACAATATCCACATTAGGTGCTGCTTTTACATCATGAATAGTATCTTTCTTAATCTTCTTATCCACTTTATTTCTGGCCGGACCACCACAAAGTCTTATATCTTTCATACCCTCAGTAATCAAAGCAACTTCTGACCATTTTTTGGTTGCCTGATCCTTCTGTAAACCATATACTTTTACAGTGTCAATTACGCCTCTTTTTTTCGCCGCTTTTATAATATCTACCGCCTTTTTTGCCGGTACATTTTCACCATCAATAAAAACTGCAGTATTTCTTTTCTTATACACTCATATCACTCCTTTTCAATCGAACCATTTCAAGAGTGAACGTCCCTTCTCATTGATTTCTAAATACCATTCTTCGGTCTGACCTTCCGGAGCTATGTTATGATATGTGGTTACTGTTTCAAGTCCCTTATTCATACATCCACCCCAATTACCATAATCCTTCGCGTTAAGATCATCATATTTCTCCAACCATAATTGATATGGGAGCGATATTCCCAATGTTTCGATCAGCTCCTTTGGAACATCTTTTCTGACCTTATGAGCCCATTGTCCATCAGTAATAGGAATTGGTCCTTTTTCAAGAATAGGTAGAATTACTTTTGCTCTTTTCATTGAGATTCCAAACGTGAAATAATCATCTGCTTCATATCTATCCGGATCATCAAAAGAGTCTGCAAATTCATCTTCCTCTTTGTGTCCTGAATCAATAAACTCACATATTTGCTCTTTGGTCATACGACGCACATCAAATTCAATCTCGGGATTTAATTTAAGAATCTTTAACAGGAAATCACTTTTGACATATTTAATAACGCGTTGTAATCCATCAACCATATTCATAAACTGAATACTACCTACTTTACCAATAAAATCATATGGAATAAGTTTAAGATTAGCATAAATAGTATTGAAATCAATTCTATCCTTCTGCAGGTATTCTGCATTATAAATATATAATAGTCCAAACAGATCCTGCTGATTCCTATTCAAATGCAGAGTTTCAACAATCTCATTGATATCATCATCGAACAAGAACGAAGGCCAGTTATTAGGTCTTTTCTCCCCTTCTTCTCTGCAAAATTCCTCAATCAACAACTCTATCGGAGTATTAAATATATCTGCCAGGCGAGAAAACCTATCATAATTTATCTTAGTAGTTTCCTTCTCCCAGTTTTGAATTGTATTCTTCGAAACGTTCATCCTGTCGGCGAGTTCCTCTTGCGATAATCCCGCCTCATTTCTTAGTTTCTTTAAGAGATTTCCAAATGAGCTCATTTTATTTCCACCTCCATCTAAAAAATATCATGTATATAAAAAACAATAAACCAAGTGATATTGTTTTTTCAACATAATTTCACTTGGTCTATCATTCTTTAAGGTGCCGAATTAGCACCCCTTCTTTGCAACAGGACGGTACTTTCCACATGCATTGAAACTTTACTTTGCATTAACATTCGTGCACGCGATGTTGAAATATTCATTTTTTGCACCTCTGAGTATGAATTATAAAAAGTTGCACCATTCCGGCGGACAATTTATTTCTTCTCAATCCCTGGCAAATTACTTAATTCCATACTACTAAGCGTTGTCATCTGCTGTACAGCTAGTTCATGTAATAATTGCATTCTCACAGCCTGCCTTTTCCCTTGCTTAATCAAAATTGCATTATAGCTTTCCATATTAGCAAGAACCAATAGTTGATAGATTGTGGCTTGGTCGCGGATATTGCCTTTCTCATCTGGGTTATTTTCACGCCACTCCTTCGCAGTTTTACCAAACAATACTGTATTAAGCAAATCTGCTTCACTTGCATAAGTGTAAGAAATCTGTTGAGGCGTTAGCATTGGAGGGATTAAGTTATCTTTAATTGAATCAGTATGTATTCGATAGTTCAGTTTTGAAAGTTCCCTATTAAGATTCCATCCTAAAGATAGCCTAGCATTTTCTCCTTCTTTTAATCGCTGATAATCTTCAATTATGTACAGTTTAAATTCTGGAGAAATCCATGATGCAAACTCAAATGCAATATCTTTATGTGCGTATGTCGTAGCATATCTTCCACCTTTTGTTACAATACCAATCGCATTTGTTGTTTCAACCCATCTTTTGGGAGTTAATACAAAGCTATTTAATCCAGCCTCACTTTTAATTGCCTCGAATTCGATACAATTAAAATTCGGATTGTGAATGGATTCCCACAATCCAACAAATGCCACTGTACTTTTATTACGTAACCAGTTCTGAATAACATATCCTGGATATTCGCCTTCTCTTTTCTTTGCGATATCTGTCAACGAAATGTAATCATTTTGCAAATCCTCGGAATAAACACTAATATCAATTCCATTCGCATGAATTGTATCTTTAATAATCTTTGTCATTTAAATTCTCCTCACTCTTAAGCCTTTTTTCCATTCGGATATAATAAGCTAATAATCGAAGGACATAATTAGGTGCATTGCGAGTTCCTCTTTCCCATTCGGTCACAGTTCTGTATGGGATATCAAAATATTCACAAAACTCCTTACGATTCATTCCAGTTTCTTTTCTAAGCTTTTTTATTTCGATTTGACACTCTGTTAGTTGTATATCTTTCATATCAAGCATCCTCCAATTTACACTATGTGTATATTGTATCATGCAATAACATTTTACACAATGAGTAAATAATAATTAAGCAGGTGCTTTTTGATTTCAACCTGATTAAATAGTAAAACGCAATGCATGTTTATGATTTCATCCCAAACCAAACTCTTAAATATTTCGACTTACCAATCCACCAAGACAACCCGAACGACAATGGATATGCAACAACTATCGATAATAAAAAGTTCATGATAAAGCCAATTCCAGTCATACTAATAAAATACTGACATAATATCACGATTGGAAAATGAATACTGTAAAATATGTATGATAACCTTGCTGCTGTTTTACTTATTTCATTGGAGAAATTCAAATGATCATAACTCAGACAAAACAGTGCTGGCACTCCAAATGCAAAAGTTAGATAATTACATACTGTATTTAACAGTTCATACTGTCCCACATACACGAACAATACGGTATTTATTCCAGATGTCACGACCCATAGACATATAATAATCCACTTGAAATTTATTAATTTACGGACAAATTCATCTCTGCTAAACAAATAATAACCAAGTAAATATGCACACAGATATGTAAGTATTCTCTTGCCTAATAATGTTACATCAAATGTTACAATAGCAAGTACTATTGTTATAACCTCTACTGCAACCAGTCTTTTTCTACTATTCTTAGATATACAATCAATTACCTTAATCACTCCACACCCTAAACATGAAATAACGATCAATACAGCTATAAACCAAAAATGTCCGAGCGTAAATCCACCATCATATCCTGTTAAATCTGTGAATTTTGAGAAATATACCAAATAATGCTCGAAATAATTTCCATCATATCCATTATGCGTTATGTCTGCTATATAGCTCATAATCGGATTAATAATTATTACACCAAACACCAATGGTATTCCTAACCTTTTCAATCGTTCCTTCATAAAATCTGCATTACTTCTTTTCTTTAAAGAAAATGATGCGGACACTCCTGCAAGCAAAAACATCAAAGGCATAAACCAAGGTGAAATAAGCACCACTAATGATGCAATGGGATTAACTCTTTCAAAATATATATAATTTGCTTCTCCCCAAGAATTGTAAGCTATTGCGGCATGATACAAAATTAGCAAAGCTACTGTTATGCTTCTTAAGTTATCAATATAATTAAGCCGTTTATTCATAATATGTACCTTTCTTCATCATAATATTACAAATAGCTTTATACAATTCGCGGACACTAAATAACTACCAATACAATTCCGGCGCACAACTTTGACATCAACAAATTTTTGCACCCCTTTAATTCTTTAAACAAATTCACATTTTATCCTGCTAAAAACACATGTTCATATTCTTCAAAAAAGCCTGCTAACCCGCATAAACTCAAGGTTTCTTCGACAGCAAACAAACCGTCTCCACATGCCATGAGTGTGCAATTTAGATGCACAACCCATGACTTATTCGTCAAGTCTGGGTTCAAAAATGACGCAACAGTCTCCTGATGTCCCGCCAAAACGGCATACTGCACCTTGATGCGCCTGCCACAGAAAAGATTAGAATTGATTTCATAGACGAGCCTTGAATTGGCTTTGGTTTGATTAATAATCTGCTCTTTGCTATGGCGATTTTCGCTACTTGCAATTGTACCATAGTTTTGTTCTTTCGGATAGATTTTCCGAAATCAAAATGGGCAGAAGAAAGTCCCCAAATCATATGTGACTTAGAGGCTTGATTCCAACCATTTTAGCTATTATAGAAAGTCTCCTCATTACAACACTCATTTTTATTGGGAATATAATCAAATGCACATATTATTCTACTTCTTTGAACTATATCTCCTCTGGCAATACAATTTCCTTTAGCACATCCTTCTATTGGCTTAAAATTTTGGCAAGAACTACATCGCCTACGCTCCTTTTTCATTCCATGCCCATCACATCTAATCATTTCATAGCCTACAATATATTTTTGCAACTCATCTTCCGATATTGTCTTCTTTAGCACATCTCCTCTTTCATTTTTCAATTCGAAATGAATTTCCTTGCCATTCATATCTGATTTTAAACCAATCTGATAAATCATGATACATCTTATTGGTCCTGTGTCAAGATTTAGTACAAAATAAAATGAGAGGTTCTGCCAGCTAGGCGACCGGCAGATTCTCAACCCTCATATACAGTTTTTCGTAGTCATTAGGCGATAGATAGTCGCAATGACTGTGTATACGGACAGTATTGTAAAAGGTTTCGATATATTCGAAGACCAATGAATAAGCATGTCGGTAATTACGAATCGTAAAGCGGTTCAGCCATTCACGTTTTATCAGTGAATGGAAAGATTCAATGCAGGCATTATCATAAGGATAACCGGTGTGAGAATAGCTGCGGGTCATTCCTTCAGTTGCCTGACGCCAAGCTTCGGAAACATACTGACATCCACGATCGGTATGGATGATTAAAGGCATATCAGTTTCACGAGAGGACTTGGCTTTATCAATGGTAGAAATCACGGTGGATACTTCGAGTGTATCAGCAAGTGTCCAGGCGATGATTTTACGGGAATATAAATCCATTATGCAGTTAAGGTATACAAAACCATCTGTAGTCCAAATGTAGGTGATATCAGTACACCATACAGCATTAGGACGTTCTGGATTAAACTGCTCATCAAGTATGTTATGCAGCTCTTTGCTGAAATCAGAATCACGAGTAGTTGTAGTCCATGGTTTAACCCATTGTGCCTTGATTCCCATTTCACGCATATATTTTCCAACGGTGCGCTGAGAAATACATTCTCCGGCTTTGCGGAGTTCTTTGGTGATTTTAGGAGCGCCATAGTTCTGGTTAGAATCATCATAGATATGTTGGATTTGCTTTTTAATAGCAGCTTTTCTCTGTCGTGTAGGTGAAATTTTACGATTAAGAAAAGCCCGGTAACCAGAGCGGGAAACGCCTAAAGATTTCAGCATTCCAGAGATAGAGACACGGCGTCCGGTGACATAAGATGCCTCTACCTTTGCAGAAACTTCGGTATAGATAGCTTCTGTTAATCTTTTCCCAGAATGCTGATGGCTTTTTTTAACACATCAAGTGCATCCTGAGCATCGTAAACGCTCCATCATGAGTACCTACCCTGTGTGACTATAGTTTGAGATAATAGC
>CAZWAG010000066.1:0-10206 GCA_964631845.1 uncultured Eubacterium sp. | reverse complement strand
TTTTAATGACGGAGATGGGAATTGTATTTTCGGTATCAAGGAGAATAAGACGAATCAAATAAAAAATCATGATGCCAAATAAGATACTGCCACAATGAGATAGTTTTGACAAAACAAATCAGATAATTAGGAGAAGCTATGAGACGTAAGAAAAAGAGAAAATTAAAAAGATGGTTTAAAATCTTTATTATAGTGGTGCCTTGCGTAGTTATCGCAATCGGTGCGATTGTATATGGATTTAAACTAAAGGATATTTCAGTTTCATCGGATCTTAATCAGTTTTCAAAGGATGAGGTTTTGGCTTACTTGAAGCATGAAGAAGTAAACAATACATTGATTTTTTGGACGCGGGATAAAATAAAAAAAGAACAAAAGCTTGATTTGTTTGAAGAGTATGATTTGAAGATGGAGTCGCCTTTCAAAGTAAAGGTTGTTGCATATGAAACTAAATTAAAAGGTTATATCAAAGCAGATAATCTTTATTACTATCTCGACGGTGACGGAAAAGTGTTAAAGGTGTCATCTGAAAAGATGAAAGGTGTACCTATTATAGAAGGGCTTGAGTACAAGAGTCTCAAATTATATGAAAAAGTAAAACCAAAAGATAAAAATGTGCTTGAAACAGTGCTTGAAGTATCAGAGGCTATAGAAAAATACAATTATGATGTCAAGAAAATAAAAGTTAACGATAAGTGCGAGGCTTCCATCTACATAAAAAATATTCAGGTGGATTTTGGAAAGCTGACAAGTCTTGATAAAAAATTGAGAGACTTTAATGATTTGTATGACAATGTTATCAAATACAGAGGCGTTTTAAATATGAAACATGTAAGTACAGATGGCAGTTATACACTTAAAAAATCAAAAAAGAGTACAAAAAAGGCAAAAAAAGAAAAAAATAATTAAAAGTTTGAAAAAAAATTAACAATTTAGTGTTGATATTTTGTTGAAAGAATTATATTATATACAATATGTAGGTATGTATAGGCATACTATTAAATAAAACAATCGGAACGAAGGAGGATAAAACCTTGTTAGAAATTACTACAAACGAAAGTGAAGCAGTTGCAAAGATTATAGTCGTAGGTGTTGGTGGCGCTGGTAACAACGCTGTAAATAGAATGATAGAGGAAAATATCGGTGGAGTTGAGTTTATTTCAGTTAACTCAGATGCACAGGTACTTAAAAGAAGTAAAGCACCATCTACTTTACAGATTGGTGAAAAAATAACAAAAGGTCTTGGAGCGGGAGCTAAGCCTGAGGTTGGTGAAGCTGCAGCTGAAGAAAATGTAGAAGAAATTGCTCAGTTACTTAAGGGTGCTGATATGGTATTCGTAACATGTGGTATGGGTGGTGGTACCGGAACAGGTGCTGCTCCGGTAGTTGCACGTGTTGCCAAGGAACAGGGTGCTCTTACAGTAGGTGTTGTTACAAAGCCTTTCAGATTTGAAGCAAAGACTCGTATGAACAATGCCACAGCAGGTATTGAAAGATTAAAAGAAAATGTAGATACACTTATCGTAATTCCAAATGATAAGTTATTAGAAATAGTAGATAAGAGAACTACAATGCCAGAAGCATTGAAGAAGGCTGATGAAGTTTTACAGCAGTCAGTTCAGGGTATCACAGACTTAATCAATGTTCCATCATTGATCAACCTTGACTTTGCTGACGTTCAGACAGTTATGAGAGATGCAGGTATTGCACATATCGGTATCGGTGAAGCTAGCGGAGATGAAAAGGCAGCTGAAGCAGTTCAGCAGGCTGTTACATCACCACTTCTCGAAACTACAATCAACGGTGCAAAGAATGTTATTATCAACATTACCGGTGATGTTAGTCTTTTCGAAGCAAACGAAGCAGCAAGCTACGTTCAGGAACTTGCTGGTGAAGATGCAAATATCATCTTTGGTGTAAGATATGAAGATACATACCCGGATGAATGCTCAATTACAGTTATGGCTACAGGAATTGGTGAACCGGAAGGTGGAGCAAAGGTTGCAAAGCCATTTGAAAAGACAACTCCAATTTCAAGCTTCTCAAAGATGCAGACAGCTTCAGCTCCAAAGGCTCCAGCTACAGCACCTCACAGCACAGTAGAAGAAAAGGAAATTGTAATTCCGGCATTTCTTAAGAAATAATTGAAAATAATTATATTGTTAAATATTTTAGAAAAAAGCACAACTTAATTGTTGTGCTTTTTTTGCTCTTTATGTTCAATGATAATAGTTGTTGATTATAAGGCTCTTTGTCAAGATGGGGGTAAAAAATAATAAATAAATATTTTCTTCACTATCTTTTCGACAGACTTTTAAAAATCAAACTTATATAATGATATAGGGATTGAAAATGAAGTATGAATTATATTTAGATAGTTTCTTTATTTACAATTTTTGTATGGATTTTTTTGTGTATGTTACTGTACATAAAGTTATGAATTATTCAACAAAATTAAGGAGATGTGTTTGTGCGGCATTATTA
Source organism: uncultured Eubacterium sp. (assembly GCA_964631845.1). Classification (GTDB taxonomy): domain Bacteria; phylum Bacillota; class Clostridia; order Lachnospirales; family Lachnospiraceae; genus Eubacterium_G. The sequence continues at coordinate 7,725 of CAZWAG010000066.1, read as the reverse complement.
GGGGCAACTTATTCAGTAGCATGCGTCTTAAAGATATTTCCGCATTATGTGGAATTTCTCTGTACATATGTTTTTATGGCAACGTTGACTGTTTATTATATTTCTCAAAGCAAATCCCCGAGATTGATTTTGAGAGGAGTGATTGTACTTTATATGGTTACCTTTGTTTATGCCGGCTTTGCCAACTGGGTTTATTATATGAGCCAGTTAACAGAACTAAAAGAAAAAATAGCACAGCATATTCATCTTGAAAACTGGCATATTATCGCAATAGCTTTATTTGCGCTGCTTAGTTCTGTTGTGTGGATGTATTACACAAGGATATTTAAAATCTCAAAAAATGTTTATAACACTATATTGTATGTCGCCGGTGCTGAGATAAAGTTTTCGGGATTGCTGGATACAGGAAACAGTCTGTATGACCCGATATCACATAAGCCGGTGGCAGTTATTGAACAAAATAAGATAGAAAAACTTGAAAGGTGGAAGCTTAATACACTGGCAATTCCGTACAACTCTGTAGGGAAGAATAAAGGTATTATGGAGGCTTTTGTGGCTGATTGGATGATAATCTACAAAGGAGGTGACAAAGCAAAGGGAAAGCTGATAGCAAAGCCAATAATAGCGATTACAAAAAGTAAATTATGCAAAAATGAAAGCTATGACATGATACTTCATCCAAATTATTTTGAAGGTAGGGGGATATGATGAATTTATTTGAACTAAAAGAATTCGGCATAGAAAAATATAGAATATTTAAAGGCTTTCTGTTGCCGATGGATGGGGAAATACATTATATAGGGGGAAATGATGTGTTGCCACCTCCATTAGAAGCGGAGGAAGAAAAGGATTGTATAGACAAATTAGTCGAGGATAATGATGATGAGGCAAGAGCAACTCTAATTGAACATAATTTGAGATTGGTAGTATATATTGCAAAGAAATTTGACAATACAGGTGTCGGAGTTGAGGACCTGATTTCGATTGGGACGATTGGTCTTATAAAGGGTATCAATACATTTAAGCCGGACAAAAAAATCAAGCTTGCTACATATGCATCGAGGTGTATAGAAAACGAAATTTTAATGTATTTGAGAAAAAATAACAAAATAAAACTGGAGGTTTCTATAGATGAGCCTTTAAATGTTGACTGGGACGGAAATGAATTGCTGCTGTCTGATATTTTAGGCACGGATGAGGATGTTACATATAAAGGCATAGAAAATGAGGTTGAAACAAAGCTGCTCTACAAGGCTATAGAAAAGCTTAACAACAGAGAGCGGACTATAGTTGAAATGAGATACGGACTTCAGTCAAGAAACGGTGAGGAGATGACTCAAAAGGAAGTGGCGGATAAGCTTGGAATCTCTCAATCGTACATTTCCAGATTGGAAAAGAAAATAATGAAAAGACTAAAAAAAGAAATATTAAAATTTGAATAAAAAGGCATAAAGAGCCATAAATATGGAAAACCTAATTTAATGAAAAACAAATTAGGGGGATGTTATGGCTCTTTTCAAAGTTGAGATATGTGGTGTAAATACATCAAAGCTTCCGCTGCTGACGGAGGATGAAAAAACAGAGCTTTTTAAAGAAATTAAAAAGGGTAATAAACAGGCGAGAGAAAAATATATAAGGGGAAATTTAAGGCTTGTTTTGAGTATTCTTCAAAGGTTCTCAAACAGCAATGAAAATGTGGATGATTTGTTTCAGATAGGCTGTATTGGACTGATAAAAGCCGTGGACAATTTTGATGACACCTTAAATGTCAAATTTTCCACTTATGCAGTTCCGATGATTTCGGGAGAACTAAAAAGATTTTTGAGAGATAATTCTGCTATAAGAGTTAGTCGTTCTGTAAAGGATACAGCGTACAAAGCAATTTATTGTAAGGAGCATATTATAAAAACGACAAACAAAGAACCTACAGTAAAAGAGATTGCTGAAAAAATAGGAGTGGAGCCGGAGGAGGTAGTCTATGCGTTAGATGCTATCCAGAGCCCGGTGTCGCTCTACGACCCGGTGTACGACCAGGGTGGGGATACATTGTATGTTATGGACCAGATTAGCGACAAAAAAAATAAAGAAGAAAAATGGGTTGAGGATATTGTCCTAAATGATGCCCTTGACCAGCTTACAGATAGAGAGAGGAAAATAATTGATATGCGTTTCTTTAGTGGAAAGACACAGATGGAGATTGCAGATGAGATAGGCATTTCGCAGGCACAGGTTAGCAGGCTCGAAAAGACTGCCATAAAAAGCATGAAAAAGTATATGAAATAATGTGAAAAAAGGATTTCATAAAATAATGAAGACAATATCGCTTAAGATGAACGTTCATAAAATACTGAAATAAAGTATCACCAAAGATGTTAGTTCATAAAATACTAATATGAGAATCCAAAATTTAAAGTGTAAAGAAGTAATTGATTGTTGTACATGCAAGATATTGGGCAAGGTCAATGATGTTGATTTTGATATGGATACAGGAGTTATAAAATGCATCATTGTGCCTGCCCGATCAAAATGGTGTGGCTTTATTTGCAGTGACTTTGAATATGTTATTCCGTTTCAGTGTATTGAACAGGTAGGGCCTGACATAATACTTGTGAAAGTAAACGAACAGGATGTCAAACGCAGGGTGAAACCCTTATAGACTTGACCAAAGTTAGAATATTTTTTATAATCAAGTTATGTGAACTTACTTATACTAAAAATATTTGGAGGGAAAACAATGAAGTGTCCATATTGTGGAGCAGAAAATACTAAAGTAATTGACTCGCGCCCGGCGGAGGAAAATAATGCCATTCGTAGACGTAGACAGTGCGAGGAGTGCCAGAAGAGATTTACAACATATGAAAAGGTAGAGAGCATTCCTATTATCGTAATTAAGAAGGGCAATATCAGGGAACAGTATGACAGATCAAAGATTGAAGCAGGTATTCTTCGTTCATGTCATAAGAGACCGGTTTCATATGATCAGATTGTTGCCACAGTAGAGGATATTGAAAATGCTATCTTCAATATGGAGCAGAAGGAAATATCAAGTACAGTGATAGGTGAGCTTGTAATGGACAGATTAAAAGAGCTTGACCAGGTTGCCTATGTAAGATTTGCTTCTGTATATAGAGAATTCAAAGATGTAAATACATTTATGGATGAGTTGACAAAATTATTAAAATAACGAGGAAGACATATGCTAGAAAGATTTTTTCCAAACGAGTATCTTGACTCCGTAGACGACATTGATTTGGAAATGTACTACAATCAGGGAATCCGAGGAATCGTATCGGATATAGACAACACTCTTGTTCCACACGGAGCACCGGCAGATGAACATATTATCGGGTTCTTCAAAAAAGTTCATGCTATGGGAATTGATACATGTCTTATATCAAACAATCAGGAGCCGAGAGTAGAGCCTTTTGCAAAAGAAGTGAATTCAAAATATATATTCAATGCTCACAAACCAAGCACAAAGAATTACATAAAAGCAATGGAACTTATGGGAACAGACAAGACCACAACATTATTTTTGGGCGACCAGATTTTTACAGATATCTGGGGAGCAAACAGAACAGGAATACAGACTGTCATGGTAAAAAAGATTGACAAGAAAGAAGAAATTCAGATTGTATTAAAACGTATTCCGGAAAAATTCGTGCTCTGGCGTTGGCGCAAAAGGCTTATAAAAGAAAATTAAATATATTATATTGGGGTGTCAAAAGGTGACCTTTTGACACCTCAATCTTTATATGTATTTAAATGTTATCTGTGTCGCCTAAGATTTAGAAATAAAGCTTTTTGATTTCTTCTGTTGGCATTTGGTGTCCTGTCCACAGCTCAAAAGCTTTAGCTCCCTGATAAAGCAACATGTACAGGCCGTTGAAAACATCACAGCCAACTTCCTGTGCCATCCTGTAGAGCTTTGTCTCCAACGGATTATAAATTATGTCTGACACAATAAGCTCAGGTCGAAGCATAGTAGGATCTTTAATAAGGCAATTGTCAACGTTTGGCGCCATTCCAACAGGAGTGGCATTTGTCAAAATATCACTTGTTGAAATTGAATCTGCAAGTTCTGCGTCATTTCCCATCTCAATTAAATTGACTTTACAGTCAGTGTTCTTATTTATATCATCAACCATCTTTTCTGCTTTAGGCCAGAAGCTGTCCTTTATGCTAAATACATCAATTGAAGAAGCACCATCAAGTGCAGCTTGAACCATGATAGATGAAGCGGCACCACCGGCTCCGAGCAATGTCATTTTTTTGTTTTTGATGTCATGACCTTTATCCTGAAGAGACATAACGTATCCAACACCGTCAGTATTGTGACCTACAAATTTGCCATTGTCATTTACTACAGTGTTAACTGCACCGATCATCTCTGCTGCAGGAGATAATTCATCTACTAACTCTGCCATAAGAGTCTTATCCGGCATAGTGCAATTAAAGCCTGCTACATTTAGTTTCTTTAATCCCTCGTATGCAACCTTCAAATTTGATTCATCTACATCGAAGCAGAGATATACATAATCAAGCCCGAGAAGTCTGAATGCTTCGTTGTGCATAAGTGGGGATTTGCTATGTGCTACAGGACTACCCAAAAGACCGGTAAGCTTAGTGTGTCCTGTTATTTCGTTAATACAACCCATATTTATCACCTTTCCTTTTGCTGTAAGAATGCGCCAACAAAATTCTTTTAGTATTAAAAGCAAAAGTGCTTTTGTCATCCCTAAAAGTATACGTTTTTTGCGTAAAAAAGTAAACCTCAACATTGACTAAAAACAATGCCTAATTTATACTTTAACCTAGTGAACTGAAGGAGTATAACATGAAGAGATTAAAATGTAGAAGAATTACTTTGAGTAATGAAAAGACAGCTATATGTGTTCCCATCACAGGTACAAATATCGCTGAGATAAAAGAACAGTCAAATAAAATAAATGCAATGAAACCTGATTTGATAGAATGGCGTGCAGATTATTTTATCAAAAATGAAGACGATATATCAGCAGGTCTTGATGCAATAGCCAGCGAGACCGATATACCGTTAATTTTTACATTTAGAACAGCAAATGAAGGCGGAGAACAGGAGGCTACTTTTGAACAGTATGCAAACTACTGCAAAAAAGCAGCTAAAGTCTCAAAGGATTACAATATAGAATTTGTTGACTTGGAAATGTATAGCAACAAGGGTGATGGAATAAAAGAGCTCGCAGATTTTATTCATAGCAGGGAAACAATGATAATAGGCTCGAACCATCATTTTGGTGAAACTCCTACTGAATCAAAAATGCTTGAAATATTGAAAGATACAGAGCAGATGGGTGCAGATGTCTGCAAGATTGCAGTTATGCCAAATGACAAAAGAGATGTCACAAGATTAATCAATGCTTCAAAGAAGGCGGACAGTGAACTAAACTCTTTAATTATTACGATGTCAATGAGTGAACTGGGAGCGGTGACAAGAGTGTGTACTGCAATTACAAAATCAGCTGTGACCTTTGCTGCCGGAGTTAATGCATCAGCTCCGGGTCAGGTTCCAATTGATGTAGTGAGAAATCTCTTGAGATACAAGGATGGCTGCACGATGAATGGAAGCATATCCCTCATTGGATTTATGGGAACAGGTAAAACTACAGTATCACAGGCGCTGGCTCGAATTACAGGCTTTGAGGAGGTGGATGTAGACAGATACATAGTAAAGACTCAGGGTATGGAAATAAATGAGATATTTGAAAAGTATGGAGAGTCCGGTTTTAGAGACATCGAAACAGAAGCCTTGAGGGAAGTATCAAAGAAACCTAATTGTATTATTTCCTGTGGTGGCGGAGCTGTTCTTCGAGGTGAAAATGTGGACATCTTAAAGGAAAATGGAGTCATCGTAAGACTTACAGCTACACCTGAAACAATCTTCGACAGAGTAAAGTATAGTACACACAGACCTATATTAAATAATGATATGAGTCTTGAGCATGTAAAGGAGCTGATGGCAGGCAGAGAGCCCCGTTATAGTGCCGTGGCTGATATAAGTGTAAATGTCGACAGCAATGACAGAATTCTGACTTGCAATGATATTCTTTCACAGCTTGAGCGACGTGGAAATATAGGGTTGAAATAAAAACAAATATAATTTATAATATTTCTGTATGTGAATTAAGCAAACCAACGTTTAGGAGGAAAAATTATGGTAACAGCAGGCGATTTCAAAAATGGTATTACAATTGAGTATGATGGAAAGATTTGTCAGGTCGTAGAATTCCAGCATGTAAAACCAGGTAAAGGCGCAGCGTTCGTTAGAACTAAGTTAAAAAATATTAAGGATGGTGGTGTTGTAGAAACATCATTCAGACCAACAGAAAAGTTTGAAAATGCTCATATCGATAGAAAGGATATGACGTATTTATATAACGATGGAGATTTATATTATTTCATGGATGGCGAAACATATGATCAGATTGCTATCAGCAAGGATAATGTAGGTGATTCGCTTAAGTTTGTTAAGGAAAACGAAGCAGTTAAGATTTGCTCATGCAATGGTGATATTTTTGCTATCGAACCACCTATCACTGTAGAATTAGTTATCACAGAAACAGAACCAGGTTTCAAGGGTAACACAGCTACAAACGCTACAAAGCCGGCAGTAGTTGAAACAGGTGCTACAGTATATGTTCCATTATTTGTAGAACAGGGTGAAACAATTGTAATTGATACACGTACAGGAGAATACTCAAAGCGTGTTTAATAATCATTAAAAAAAGCCGGCATAAGCCGGCTTTTTTTACATTATGATGGAGGAAATGATATGAAAATTGTAATTCCTGATGTTTCCACATTGGTTATAAACAATGAACTTGATTTTTCGATTTTTGAAGAGTACGGTGAAGTGGTTTTATATGATAGAACATCGGATGAAGAATTAGCAGATAGAATAAAGGATGCCGATGTAGTTTTGTGCAATAAAGCACGAATGACAGCGGAGGTTATGGCTCAGGCAAAGAACTTAAAATATATTGGTTTATTTGCGACCGGGTATAACAATATAGATATAGAATATACAAAGTCTCATGGCATTACTGTTTGCAATGCAGGAAGCTACTCCACAGAGGCGGTTGCGCAGCATGTATTTGCCATGATACTTCACATTTACAACAAAGTGTGGGAGTATAATGATTTTGTAAAAAATAATGGATGGATTAATACCACAAAGTTTTCTCCATTTACAATGATGCATGAACTTTGTGGGAAGACAATCGGAATAGTTGGATATGGTTCAATTGGAAAGCAGGTTAGCAAGATTGCAAAAGCATTTGGAATGAATGTTTTGGCATACAAGCGAAGCAAAACCGATGAGCCGGAGCTTACTACACTAAATAATCTCCTTGAAAATTCGGATATTGTAACAATGCATTGTCCGCTTAACAAAGATTCGGAAAAAATGTGCAACAAGGAGTTCTTTAGCAAGATGAAAAAGGGAAGCATTTTTGTAAATACTTCCAGAGGAGGCGTCGTTGACGAGGATGCGCTAGTGGATGCTTTAGAGCAAAAACACCTGGCATATGCAGCTCTCGATGTGATAGCAGTTGAGCCAATGCAACAAGGATGCAAGCTGTTAGATGCACCTAATATTGTGCTAACTCCACATGCGGCGTGGGCACCAATTGAGACGCGGGAAGCATTACAAAAAATTGTTTCAAAAAATTTGCAAAAATACCTTGC
>CAZWAG010000065.1:2191-10302 GCA_964631845.1 uncultured Eubacterium sp. | reverse complement strand
TATTTACAGAACTGAAATTTTGAGAGAATGTAAGATGCAGCTTCCAAAGCATACATTTTATGTGGATAATATTTATGTATTCCAACCATTACCATATGTGAAGAATATATATTATCTTGATGTGTGTTTATATAAATACTTTATTGGAAGAGATGACCAGTCAGTTAATGAGACAATTATGATAAAGAGACTTGATCAGCAGTTTAAGGTTACGAGATTAATGTTGGATATTTATAATAATGCAGACATTGAGGACCCTGCAGTTGACAAGGCGATGGTCCACTATTTTGATATGATGATGTGTGTTTCATCAATTCTTGCTATAAGAGAAGGGTCAAAGGAGAGACTGGAGGATAAACAAAATCTTTGGAAAGAGGTTGAGGAGAGCAATATTGTTTTATACAATAAAGTAAGAAATTCATTTCTTGGAAAGGGAATGAATCTTCCTGGAAAATTTGGACGAAAGCTGTCGGTTGGTGGATACAAGATAGCACAAAAATTCTTTGGCTTTAACTAAAATAATGATAATATAAAAAAGATGAGTTCTTAATCGAGCTCATCTTTTTCTTTTATATTCTGTTTATCAAGATTCTTTTTGTTTAAGAAATATAAAACCTGATGCTTGAATGGGTCTTTGACAACGGGTGAAGGAAATTTGACTTTTCCAAACCATATATTAAATACGACATAATATAATGAGATTGATAATGCAGCCCCACAAATAACATCAATTACTGAATGCTGTTTTAAGAAAACTGTTGAAAGGCAAATCAGTACAGTTAAAAACCATGAAAACTTCTTGATACGTTCTCTTGTTTTTAGCTTTTTCATATGTGGACTTTTAACTAAGCACAAATGAGCTGAAATTGTTGCAAATACATGTATGCTCGGACATACATTTGTAGCTGTGTCGCTCTGATACAAAAATTTTACAAGGTCCACCAAAACATTTTGTCTTGTTATATCATCTAATCTTAAATGTAATCCGTTTGGAAACAGTGTGTAAATTGCAAGGCAAATTGTCATACCTGTAAATTCATATGCGCATATTCTGTAAAACTCTTTTTTAGAATGGTAAAAAAGAAATAGGAATACTGCAGGGATATATAAAAACCATAAAAAGTACGGTATTATAAACCATTCGCAAAATGGTATCATATCATCTAACGGGCAGTGTATAATGTGAAGCCCGGGATAATTGTCAGGATAAATGTATTCCAAAAATAAAAACCATGGAAGATATATAAAAACATATGCAAGCGGCCATGCGTGTTTATATTTGTGTAATTCTTTCTTTAATCTTTTAATCATAATAATCTTAAATAAATAAACAATAAAATAAAAAATCTGCTATAATAAATTATGTTGCGTAATGACAAAAAATATGTATTTTGTCGTTAAAGGACAGTATAACACTCTATGTTAAAAAAATAAAGTAAACATTTTGGAGGAATTATGGATATTAATAAAATTATTGCTGAAGAGTTATCAGTAAAAACATGGCAGGTAGAGGCGGCAGTAAAATTGATAGACGAAGGCAATACAATTCCTTTTATTGCCCGATACAGAAAACCGGTAACCGGTGAACTTAATGACGAGCAATTAAGAACATTAGATGAGAGATTAAAATATCTTAGAAATCTTGAAGAGAGAAAACAGACAATAATAGCTTCGATAACTGAACAGGAAAAGATGACACCTGAATTGTTGGAGAAAATTAATAATGCTCAGACTATCGTAGTATTGGAGGATATTTACAGACCATATAAGCCTAAGAGAAAAACAAGAGCTACAGAGGCGAAAGCAAAAGGACTTGAACCACTGGCAAATATATTGTTGGCACAGTCAAGTGACAAAACGGCATTAGAAGAAGCAGAGAAGTTTATTGATGTAGAAAAAGGCGTTGAGAGCGCAGAGGATGCTCTGCAGGGTGCAAGAGATATTATTGCAGAATTTGTTTCTGATGAGGCTACTTATAGAGATGCAATCAGAAAGTTTACTAAAAAGCACGGAATGATTGTATCAAAGGCAAAGGACGAGGATGCAGAAAGCCCTTATGAAAATTATTATGACTATAGCGAGGCAGTGTCAAAGATTCCCGGTCATAGAATTTTAGCAATAAACCGCGGTGAAAAGGAAAAAATATTAAATGTTAAAGTCGAGATGCCGGACGAAAATATTATTGCAACATTATTCAAAGCAATAATAAAAGGCAACTGCTTTAGGGAACAGCTTGAACTTGCAATAGAGGACGGATATAAGAGATTAATTAAACCTGCTATTGAGAGGGAAATCAGAAATGAATTGACTGAGAAGGCAGAGGATGGAGCGATAACTGTATTTGGACAGAATTTAAAGCAGTTATTAATGCAGCCACCTATTGCCGGACGTGTAGTGTTGGGATGGGACCCGGCATTTAGAACCGGATGTAAGCTGGCTGTAGTTGATGACACCGGAAAAGTATTATATACGACAGTAATATTTCCAACTGCACCACAAAACAAGGTTGAAGAATCAAAAAAGATTGTTCTTGATATTATTGATAAATACAATGTCAGCCTTATTTCTTTAGGAAACGGAACAGCGTCTAGAGAATCAGAGGCAGTTATTGTTGACATTATAAAAGAATGCCCTAGAAAGGTTGAATATATCATTGTAAATGAAGCAGGTGCTTCTGTTTATTCAGCAAGCAAGCTTGCAACAGAAGAGTTTCCAAACTTCGATGTTGGTCAGCGTAGCGCAACGTCTATGGCTAGGAGACTTCAGGATCCATTAGCTGAGCTTGTTAAGATTGAACCTAAGGCTATCGGTGTAGGTCAGTATCAGCACGATATGAATCAGAAAAAGCTTGATGAGACATTGGGCAATGTAGTAGAAGACTGTGTAAATAATGTCGGAGTTGATTTAAATACAGCGTCAGTTTCACTTTTGACATATGTATCAGGTATTAATAAAACATTGGCAAAAAATATTGTTGAATATAGAGAAGAAAATGGACAGTTTGATTCTCGAAAGCAACTTTTAAAGGTGGCAAAGCTTGGACCAAAAGCTTTTGAGCAGTGTGCCGGCTTTATGAAAATTAGAAACGGAAAGGAACCACTTGATTACACAAGCGTTCATCCGGAAAGCTATACTGCAGCAAAAAATCTATTGAAAAAATACAATCTTTCAAGTGATGATATTGGAAAAATTAACTTATCATCAGAGATAAAGGATTATGCAAATGTAGCAGAGGAGATTGGAACAGATGTAATAACTCTTAAGGATATTGTCAGTGAGCTTGAAAAGCCGGGCAGAGATCCTAGAGATGAAATGCCAAAACCAATACTGAAAAGTGATGTGCTGGATTTCGATGATTTGAAGGAAGGTATGGAGCTAAAGGGTACAGTTAGAAATGTAATAGATTTTGGAGCTTTTGTGGATATCGGAGTTCATCAGGACGGATTAGTTCATATATCAGAGATGAGTGACAGGTTTATTAAGCATCCGTTAGACGTTGTAGCGGTTGGAGATGTGGTAAGCGTACGAGTATTAAGTGTTGATAAACAAAGAAAGCGTATTCAGCTTACAATGAAAAATGTATAAAAATATCATAGTATTTTATGAAATAAAAAATCCAATAGATTGAGAACTATCAGACAAATAGTGTTTGATAGATTAACTCATTCTATTGGATTTTTGTATTTATGGTAAATAATTATAATTCTGCAAACCACTTAGTAGTGTAGGATAAAAATTCCTGCTCCGCATCATTTAAGATTTTATTTTTGTTCCAGGCAAGGCTTAGTGAACGGTATACTTTTTCTTTTATCGGAACTGTCACCACATCATTTGTTGATTGCAAATCAAAAAACTTTTTTGGCATCAGGGAAATACCTTTGTTCTTTTGAATCATATATCTGATAGCAGTGTAATCATTGGTTTCGAATGCATATACAGGGGTGAAGTTTCCTTTTTCTTTACAATATGAATCTGTAAAATCACGCAAATTCATAGAGCGATAATATCCAATAAAAGGTTCATTGCTTAAGTCATTTATTGATATTTCATCTTTGGTAGAAATAGGATTGTCCTTTGATATAACAGCAATTATTTCATCCTGCATCAATTCAACATATTCATATTCGGACATATCGTCAATTATCTGCATAAACGTAAAATCGTATTTGTTTTTTAAGTCAGAAGAGAAATTTATATTAGACAGAAAAATGTTCTGATGACTTGTTAAAAAGTCGGCACTCAGAAGAGATACAAATCTTGATCCTGCCTGTGTATAAATAACAATGTTTGAACTGGAGGAGGAGAAGTGTTTAACGCCCTCATCAATATTAGCTAACGCAATATTTATCTTCTCGTAAAAATATCTTCCGTTCCCGTTTAATGATATCTTTTTTCCATTCCTGTCAAACAACTGAACGCCCAGCTCATTTTCCAATTTTTTGATTGTCTTGCTTATAGAAGGCTGAGGCACCATATATTTATTTGCCACAGCAGAAAAATTTTCGCTCTCGCAAGCTTCTTTAAAATATCTAAGTTGTAATAACTCCATGTAATATTTCCTTTCTCATAAAATTTTTTCCGAAATTCTCTTATAACCATAATATTATTAGAAAAACGAAAAATCAATATAAAACATTAAATTTTATATACCCTATACGGTATATAAATATAGCTTAAATGGTATTTTTCAAGGAAAATTAAAATGTGTATAGTTAAATTAACAGGAATTATAAGAATATAGGGATGAACGCAAACAGATTTGTTTGTTGATTCAATATGATTCGAAGACAGGAAGACTCTAAAGAATAACAATTGGAGGAAAAAACATGAGAACATCTATTAAAAAAATTTTGGCAATGGTTTTGTCATTATGTATGGTCGCAACGGGAATTAATATTTCTTACACAAAAGCGGCAACCGAAACTAACGTTGCAAATGTATCAACAGGTAATATCTTTATGACATCAAATGCAAATAATGGAAGTGAAGGCTTTTTGACTGTAGGAAATGGATTTTCAGCAATAAATGCATGCAATGAAAGTCTGACAAATGGCAATAACCTTCTTGGTACTTCTGCAACAACGGACGAAGTGGCAATTTACGTTGACTTGGGAAAAAACTATGACATTAGTAGAGCATTAATATACCAGGGTTCAACAAATGAAAATTATTATGATTCATACTGTAAGAATTACAATATTTATTATTCTTCAGAGCAGGTTTCAGCAGAAAATGAGGGAAATATAACATGGAATCTTGCCGGTACATGTACTAGTGGAACAATATATTCGGGAGCAAAAGTAAAAAATGCAGAAGATGTTAGCGATAGTGGAGATGCAATTGCATTTTCAGGAACATATACAGCACGAAGCGTAAAGGTTGTTTTTGACAAAAACTCATGTATGGGCACTGGCACAAACGGTGAAGGAACAAGCACAACAGGAACAGTAAGCTTATTGTCTGTAAGAGTATACGGCACTCAAACTGAATCAGAGACAACAGGACAGGGAGAAGGCACAACGTCAGGTGATGATGGTGTTACAGATGTATTGTTTATAGGAAATTCAATGACTTACTACAATACACTTTGCAATGTCGTAAAAGGAATTGCTGCAAAGAAGGGACATACAATTAATACGGCTGCTGCAACAAATGGTGGTAGAAACATATTGTATCAATCTACAGCAGAGAATGTATTAACAGCAATTAAAAAGGGCGGATATGAAACAGTAGTATTGCAGGATATTGTTGGAGGCTTTGATGATGCGAAGCTTCAACTTGGTGCAGAGGCAATAATTCCAATTATTAAACAGTATAATCCTAGTGCAAAGATTATTTTCTATATGCCTTGGCCAACTAAGGATACAATTACGGGAACAGGAAGCCTCCTTCCTTACTTTACAAACAGTTATATTAAGACTGCAAAATCAATGAATGCAGGCTTTGCTCCGGCGGGTGAAGCTTTCTATGAATTATATGTAGAGAATGGCCTTGATTTTTACTGTGCAGATAACAAGCATCCACAGCCGCTGGGAACATTCACTTCGGCCTCATCTATTTATTACACATTATATCCGGAAGAAGCTTACAGTGAGTATAGTACAGCTGATCAGACATATCTTGACAATTTAATTAATACAAATGTTGCCTACACAAATGAAGGAAAGCAGGACACATACAGCCTTGATACACTTAATTTGATTAATTCATTAGGATATAAATATTCACGTGCAGTTGAAAATGCTGTAAACGGAACAGGCTCGTATACATCAGTTGCTGGTGAGTACTACGATATAGACTCAGAACTTAATCCATCAGACATTAAGGCAACTCAGGGTACAGTAGTTGATTCATCACTATTTTCTAAAGCGAATGGAAATATTGCAGTTGGATGTAGTGCAAAAGCATCAAGTGGAGAATCAGGTGCAGCAAATGCTACAGATGGAAATACATCTTCAAGATGGGAATCATCATATTCAGATCCTCAGTGGTTGTATATCGACTTGGGTGCAGTAAAAGCATTTGATACTGTAGGATTTATATGGGAAGGTGCGTACGCAACAAAATATTATATACAAATATCTGATGATGCGAACGATTGGACAACGATATCTTATGTAACGGCCACATCAGCCAAGACAGTACAAATTAGTTTGGACAAAACTTACAATGCAAGATATATAAGAATGATTGGAACAAAAAGAGGTACCGGATATGGATACTCATTCTACGAAATGGGAGTGTGGAACAAAGCTGATGCAGAAAATCCGGAACAGCCAACCGACAAAGAGACGCAGACGGTTGCTCCAACAACATATGATGGAACAATAGAAAATATATCTATAAATACTCCAACTATAACATCGATATCAGGAGATGTTCAGTATCGCTCAGTTGCATTTTCATGGGCAAAGGCTACAAATGCAACAAAATATACGACATATGTTGGAGCAGAAGAGGACGGCGTTGTTGCAAAAGCTTACCATAATAACTATTTATTTAAGAATGTTGCACAGCTAAGCGTCGATCATATAAAAGCTGAGATAGGAAAAGTGGCAACATTCACGGTAGTGGGCTATAATGCAAACGGTGATGTTGTTGCCAGAGGAACAGTATCAGTAACTCCACCTGAATTAACTGACGAGGAAAAAGCTTTATCTACTTTAATTTCAAAGATTACAACAAATGAAAACTTAGCAAAAAGTGGAACTCCATTTGTTAGTTCAAGGACAGCAACAAATATTACCGATGGAAATCTGGGCTCAAACTGGCAGGCAGACCCTAGCTTAAATCCGGATGACGATCCATCAATAGAAACATTCGGTGTAAATCTTGGCAGCGAAAAGACATTCAATACAGTTATCATAGCGTGGGAAAATTCATATGCTTCATCATATGATATATATGTTGCAGGAAGTGATGAAATCTATGGAGAGGTTCCTATTGCATCAGGTACTGCAAGTGGAGACAATCCAATAGTATTAACAGAGTTTGACAATGTGAAAGCACAGTATGTTAAGGTTGTGCCTACAGCACTCAGTAATAATGCAAAAACATATGGTACTTGCGTATATGAATTGGCAGTGATTGCCTCAACGGGAGAAAACGAGCAGACAACAGAAGCTGTTTCAACTGAAAATCAGACATCAGTAGAAACAACAGTTGCTCCAACGACACAGGTTCAGACAACAGTTGCCGATGAAAAGCCTGAAAAACCATCCGGCTTGGTAATAGGCGAGAATAATATTATTCAGTGGACAGGTAACGCATCATCATACAATGTTTATGTTAATGGTGCATTAGTTGGAAGTACAGTTGTAAACCGTTATGATATTTCGGGAGTAATATTGAGTGCAGGAACTTATAACATAGAAGTTCGTGCGTTAAATGTTCAGGGAATTGAATCAGCTTCGGCTTATCTAACAGTAATAAAGGAAGATGCCACAACAGCTGAACCTACAACAGCTGAACCAACAACAGTAGAACCAACAACAGTAGCACCTACAACAGAAGCGAAGACAGAGGCTCCTACGAATGTAGCACCTACAACAGAAGTGAAGACAGAGGCTCCTACGAATGTAGCACCTACAACAGAAGTGAAGACAGAGGCT
>CAZWAG010000065.1:0-2091 GCA_964631845.1 uncultured Eubacterium sp. | reverse complement strand
CCTACAACGGAAACAAAGACTGAAAAAGAAACTACAACTACTTATGCAATAGAAACTACTACAAAGAATGTTGCCACATCTGTTTCAACAAGTAATACAATTACAACTAAATCAAATGTTAATATTAAACCACCTAAAAAGGTTACAGTTAAGAAAGTTTTGAAAAAGAAGAAATCAGCCAAAAAGCTTTCATTAACTGTGAAGAAAGTAAGTGGTGCTGTTGGATATCAGATTAAGGTATATTCTTCCAGCAAAAATGCCAAGAAGAATAAAAAATCTATTTTTACAAAGACGGTGAAAAAAGTCAAAATTACTTTGAAATCAAATAAGTTGAAAAACAAAAAGAAACTCTATTTGAAGGTGAGAGCATATACTTTAGATGAAAACAGAACGAAAGTATATGGTTCATGGTCAAAGATTAAAAAGGTAAAAGTAGTATAATTAAATTTAAGTCAAAAAGGGGCTAAAAATCAATATTATTTAGTTAATATTGGTAAATATAGCCCCTTTTTACAATATATTTTTAAAAAGTATCAAATCAATGTTTAGATGTTCTTTAGATAACAATTATAGGATAAATTCGCCTAACTTTTTATCTTTCGAATAAGATATTTTAAACAGATAAAAACAAATAGCCAAATACGTTTGGTAATTTATCTTAGGACAAAAATAGTTGATTTAGATAAAAACAAATAGCCAAATACGTTTGGTGATTTATCTTTTGAGAAAAACAGTTGAGATAGATAAAAACAAACAACCAAATACGTTTGATATTTTATCTTTCATATCAAAATATAGATTTTGATAAAACTATATATAAAATGAAACTCTAACATAATACAAATGCACCGCATCTATAAAAAATTCTATTTATACTTATCTATGTATTTTTGAACATCCTTTTTGAAGTTCTTCCAGGCCTTTTTATTCTCAACAAAATATTTAGGACAATTCTTGCCGGTAATATCGTAATGCCTGATTAAATCATCTGAATCTAAGCCAAACTTTACAGCAAGCCATGCAGAAAGATGAACTAAAGATTTGTAGGTCGCAGCTTCATAAGATCCATCTTCATTTATATGACACGTCTCAATTGAAATAGTGTCATCATTACGGGAATTAGATGCATAAGCGTATTCTGCTGTAGGAATGCACTGAATGATTTCTCCTTCAAGACCAACTATGAAATGGCTACTAGCCTTTGTGATATGTGTATCTTTTAAATCTTCAAAGTAATCTCGATTGTTCTGTGCTGTTGAGCCGGGATTAGCGGTGTAATGAATTACAATTCCTTTAATTTTACTTGTGGCAAGTGCAGGTCTTGAGTATTCATTGATTGTTAGAAGCTGAACATCCAAATTTGGTCTGGGAATAGGATTGTCCTCGTCAGATACAACAGTAGTGTATTCTTGCTTTATAATAGAATTGTCTGTGCATTTATGTATAATAAAGCAGCAGATAATGCAAGCAAGAGCAATAAAGATTAATATACGTTTTTGTAGCTGTTTTTTTCTATTTATTTTTTTATGTGTATGTGTTCTCATATTTTTCTTCCTGTGATTTTGCAAATTAATATTATATTATATCTATATTATAATATATATTTTAAATTTGGATTATTAAGATTTTATTAAAAATCATGGATAATTTTATGGAAAAATGAACAAATAAAAAAAGATAAAAAAGTAGTTGACATTATTTGTATAAAAGTGTATATTATTAGAGCAGTTTAAATCTGTATGGGATCTTAGCTCAGCTGGGAGAGCATCTGCCTTACAAGCAGGGGGTCACAGGTTCGAGCCCTGTAGGTCCCATTTCATTTTTAAATATGCATAATCAAATATATATGGCGAGATAGCTCAGTTGGCTAGAGCACACGGTTCATACCCGTGGTGTCGAGGGTTCGAATCCCCCTCTCGCTACTACTTGAAAGTGTCGAATCAATCGGCACTTTTTTTATAAAATAGGATTAGGGTGTCAAAAGGTCACCCTATGAAGCGTCATTGTCAAAATGCACAAAAGAATAAATAAAAGGCATATTTCAAAACACGTTGTTGTCCTTGTTTTTCTGCGCCGCCTATTAACTGCGTC
>CAZWAG010000064.1:0-10841 GCA_964631845.1 uncultured Eubacterium sp. | reverse complement strand
CCAAGTGTTCTTCCAAGCTTTTTACCTTCCTCAACCTTGCCAATAAGACAGTACGGATGATCAAGCATAGCGTTTACTAAAAGCATATCTCCTTTTGTAATGCACTCTCGAATAGCTGTGCTGCTGATATCGACATTGTTGTACTGTTCCTTCTCAATGACTATCAGCCTGTAGCCGTACTTTTCCTGATTGTCCATTAGGAACTCTACATTGCCCATTGCCTTGCCTCCAAACCTAAAATCCGGTCCGCAGACAATAGTTGTCGCTCCTATCTTATCCTTCAAAACCTGCTTAACAAACTCATCAGGAGTCAGAGCGAGAAATTCTTTTTTCATAGGCATCTTCATATACACGTCAACACCCTGATTCTCGCACAGCATCTGCTTTTCGTTCTCAGTAACAATAGTTTTATTTGCTTTATTTGCAAGAAAAGCCTTTGGTGTCGTCTCAAATGTAAGAACAACCTTCTGTCGTCCATTTGCATTCCTTGCGAGAGTCTCCAATAGCTTTTCGTGCCCTTTGTGGATGCCGTCAAATTTTCCTATTGTCACAATTGTATTTTTTAGTTTTATATTATCCTCTAATGAAATACATTGCATATTGTTTTCTTTCTTTTCTGTCTTAATTACAGGAACATCTTGTATGGCTTATATATCTGCTTTTTTGAATCATAAATATATAATCCGATAAATTTGTCCTCATGTGTATACACTCTTACTATCTGACCATCCTCATGATTCATCTTTAAAAGTGTATTTCCTGATGTAAAAATATTTCCATTTCTAACAAGCTTTTCTGCGTCCTCTGACACCTTGCACTTTGAGTATCTGTCAAGCATCTCGTCTGTCTTGACAATATAATCACCAAGAGTTCCATCGTCTCTTGCTTTTTCAATCTGCTCAAGAGAAATGCTGTCTTTTACATCAAATCTGTCTACCTTTGTTCTAACAAGTCTTTCCATGCAGCCACCTACTCCCAAGTCTGCACCAATATCATGGCACAGCGTTCTGATATATGTACCCTTTGAGCATGTAACATGCATATCAACTCTAGGCAAATCAATATTTGTGACAGTGATGTCTATTATCTCACAATGTCTTGGTGGGCGTTCAATTTCCTCTCCCTTCCTTGCAAGATTATATAATTTCTGTCCATTGATTTTTATTGCTGAGAACATTGGTGGAATCTGGTCGTATTCTCCGATATAGCTCTTGATTGTCTCAAATACCTTGTCTTCATCAAGCGCTTCTATATCCTCCTTCACCGCCTGCGACTTTACTTCACCGGTAGTATCCTGTGTGTCTGTCACTGTTCCAAGAAGCAATGTAGCATCATATGTTTTGTCCTTTTCTGACAATATATCACAAAGCTTTGTAGCCTTTCCCATACACACAGGCAACACACCTACTGCATTTGGGTCCAGTGTTCCCATATGACCAATCTTTTTTTGTTTTAATATTCCTCGAAGTCTTGCCACTACGTCATGTGATGTGTAGCCCGGCTCCTTATATACGTTAATTACTCCGTTTATCATTTTCCTCACTCCTGTCTGGAGTTCTCCTATTAAAAGTTCCCCCTATATTATTTTTGATTATTTGCCTGTTCAAAGCTCTCCTCAATCTTTTTAAGAACTGTCCCTATTGTGTACTCGAGGTCGCCGTCTACATCAAAGCCTGCCGCCCTGACATGTCCGCCGCCTCCAAAGCCTACTGCTATCTGACTTACATCAATATAGTTCTTAGATCTTAAACTTGCCTTAAATTTGTTTTCCTCTAGCTGGTATACAAACAAAGCAACCTCTACACCGTCGACATTTCTAATTGAGGCGATGACCGCATCAAGATCATTCTTTGTAACACCGTACTTTTCCATCATTTCTTCTGTACAGTAACCATAAATGCATTTTCCATCCATGGTTAGAACAGCATTACTCTGAATCTGTGATGTAATCATCATCTGATTATAAGTTTTTCTATAGTATGTCTCTTCCAATACTTTGTTAACATCTACTCCAAGATCTATCATTTCGGCTGCTATTCTCATAGTTTTCGCCTTTGTGCTCTGGAATCTGAACACGCCTGAATCGTGGGCGATACCAATATACATAGGCATAGCAACATCAGTGTCAAACAATTCCAAATCTAACAAATCGTACAACACCTCACTTGCCGAGCTGGCATCCGGAAGAATATAATTGTAGTCCGCATATCCTTCATTACTCTTGTGATGATCTATGCAGGCTGTTCTCTTTGCATTGTCAAAGAATGGTCTGTTAAAGCCCAGTCTGTCGAGTCCTGCAGTATCGAGTGAAATAAACAAATCATACTCTGTTCCATCGTAGCCATTTGTATCCACATCCTCGATGTGTGGAACACTCTCAAACTTGTAGTCAACTCTCTCGAGATATACCTTTACCTCTAAATCTTTTCTGTTTTTCTTTAGGTAATTGTACAAAGACATGCATGAGCCGACACAATCGCCATCAGGTCTTAAGTGACCCGCGAGCCCAACTGTCTTTGCATCACCTATTATTTCATCAATTTTTTTCATATAAATCTCCGCTAATTATTTATTAGCCTCATCTATTAATTTTGACATTCTCATACCATATTCGATTGATTCATCTAAAATAAAACGAATATCCGGTGTGTTTCTAAGGTTTACTGTGTGAGCAAGCTCGCGTCTGATAAAACCCTTTGCATTTTTGAGTGCTGCAATTGTGTCAGCCTTTGCCTGCTCATCACCAAGTACACTGATATATGCCTTACAAGTCTTCAAATCAGGAGCCACCTCAACCCCTGTGACAGTAGTCATAATACTGATTCTAGGATCCTTTAAGTCCCTGATGATATTACTCAGTTCACGCATAACCTCACCGTTGATACGAGTGTTTTTGATACTGTTTTTTCTCATATTATCTTGGCACCTCAACCATAATATATGCTTCTACCTGATCAAGCTCACGGATTTCATTAAATCCCTCGAATACAAGACCACATTCATAGCCTGCCTTAACTTCCTTAACGTCATCCTTAAATCTCTTAAGTGATGCAAGATCACCCTCGAAAATAAGCTCTCCTTCTCTAGTTACTCTAACCTTACATCCTCTCTGTACCATACCATCCAGTACGTATGAACCAGCGATATTTCCAACACCTGAAGCCTTGAAAATCTGGCGAATTTCTGCGTGGCCAATAACCTTTTCTTCGTATATTGGCTCCAACAGTCCCTTCATTGCTCTCTCAATATCGTCAATTGCATTGTAGATAACTGAGTAAAGTCTAAGGTCTACGCCCTCATTCTTTGCTGTTTCTTCTGCCTGATTATCCGGTTTTACATTAAATCCGATGATAATAGCATTTGATGCAGATGCAAGGATAACATCTGATTCATTGATAGCACCTACGCCACCGTGAATCACCTTTACTTCTACTTCGTCGTTTGACAACTTAACAAGACTCTGTTTTACAGCTTCTACTGAACCCTGAACGTCAGCCTTGATAATGATGTTAAGCTCTTTAAGTTCACCTGCTTCAATCTGTGAATTGAGGTCGTCAAGTGAAATTCTGAACTTGTTGCTTTCCATAAGCTTAGCCTTGCTATCCTCAACGAATGTGTTAGCAAAGTCTTTTGCTTCTGCTGCCTTTTCTGTTGATACAAATACTTCACCTGCGTTTGGAACACCACTTAAACCAAGTATTTCAACAGGTGTAGATGGTCCTGCTACCTTTAACTGATTTCCCTTGTCATCGCTCATTGCACGAAGCTTACCATAGTTTGCTCCGGCAGCAATGTTAGCGCCTACCTTCAATGTACCCTTCTGTACAAGAACTGTAGCAACAGGTCCTTTACCTTTATCAAGCTTAGCTTCAATAATAATACCTCTTGCCTGACGATTTGGATTTGCCTTGAGCTCCAATACGTCTGCCTGGAGAAGTACCATTTCAAGAAGATCATCAATACCTTCTCTTGTGTGAGCTGATACAGGAACCATTTCGATATCTCCGCCCCAGTCTGCAGCAAGAAGTCCATGTTCTGCCAATCCCTGCTTAACTCTTTCAATGTTTGCACCCGGCTTATCAATCTTGTTAATGGCAACGATAATTTCAATCTCTGCTGCCTTTGCATGGTTGATAGCTTCAACTGTCTGTGGCATTACACCGTCATCTGCTGCTACTACAAGAATAGCGATATCTGTTGACTGTGCGCCACGCATACGCATTGATGTAAATGCCTCATGACCTGGTGTATCAAGGAATGTAATTGTCTGTCCGTTGATTGATACTACAGAAGCACCGATATGCTGCGTAATACCACCAGCTTCACCTGAAATTACATTTGTCTCTCTGATTGCATCGAGAAGTGAAGTTTTACCGTGGTCAACGTGACCCATAACACATACTACAGGTGGTCGCTTAACCATTAAGCTTTCATCCTCTGCCTCTTCCTTTAAGAGTTCCTCGATGATATCAACCTTTTCTTCCTTCTCACACATGATTTCATAGCCCAAAGCAATTTCTTCAGCGCTATCAAAATCAATCTCTGTATTAACAGTTACCATTTTTCCTTCAAGGAAAAGCTTCTTGATGATAGTTGAAGCTGTCATCTTCATTCTGTCAGCTAACTCACCAATTGTGATGCTGTCCGGTACCTGAATAATCTTGATTTCTTCTTTCTTTTCTTCTTTCTTCTTTGGCTTCTGCAATACTGGTTTTGAGAAATCATTTCTCTTTCCATTCTTGCCTCTCTTGCCGTTTCCATCCTCATAATTTCTATTATTACGATTCTGGTTATCTCTTCTGTCCTGACGAAGCTTGTTTTCTCTTGTCTTTTTGTTCTTATCCTGAATTGTCTCTGATGGAGCTGATGACTGATTTCTGTCTCTATCTCTGTCATTATTCTTTCTGAAGTCGCCTCTTTGTCCACCATTATTGTTTCTATCGCGGAAATTGTTGTTTCTATCGCGATTATCACGATTGTCTCTATTTCCCTGATTCTGATTTCTATTGTTCTGGTTTCGCTCCTTGTTAAAGCCTCTGTTGTCTTTGTTTGCGTTTCTGTCACCGTTTGGCTTTCTGTCGTTATTTCTGTTTGGAGCATCCTTTTTGCCCTTATTCTGAGCATTTCTATCCGGCTGCTTTGGCATTCTTCTTGTGCCGGCCGGTCTTTCAGATACAGGACCTGTAATAATTCTTTCAGGCTTCTTTTCCTCGGCTTTTGGTGATGGCTCCTTCGTTTCTGCAGTTGGAGCAGAGGCAACAGGTGTCTCTACAACTGGTGTTTCAACTACAGGTGTTTCAACTACAGGTGCTTCAACTACGGGAGTCTCTACTACAGGTGTCTCAACAACCGGAGCAGAGGCAACAGGTGTCTCATTTACCTTCTCGCTTGCAGCCTTTCCTCTTTCATCACTCTTTGATGAACTCTTTTCACCATGCTTATGATGCTTGTGCTCTCCACTGTGTCTTCTCTTTCTTCTTTCTCCATCGCCGTGAGATCTTCTCTCACCTGTTCTTACTACACCCTTGCTTGTGATAAGGACTCTAGGCTTTGCCTTCTTCTCTTCTCCTGCATCCTTAGTTTCTTCCTTTTCAGCCACTTTAGTTTCCTTTTCAGAAGCTTTGTCTGCTTTTTCAGATTCTTTATTAGCTTTAGCGCCAAACTTACTTCTGATAAAATCTATATTGTCATCTTCAATAGAGCTGGCAGCCTTAACATCAATTCCTTTTTCTTCACTTAAAACACTGACAATATCAGCACTTTTTATATCTAATTCTTTTGCTAATTCATGTACTCTCATTTTTGCCATTTAATTACCTCCGTTTTCTTTTTCCAACATACTTATGAGTGACTCACTAAATCCGTGATCTAATACAGCTATCGAGGTTCTTCTCCCATTGCCTGTAGCAAGACCCAGTTCATCCTTTGTCCCGTATATAAATACCGGAATCCTGTAATAGGCACATTTATTTGTAAACAGCTTTTTGGTATTGTCTGACGCTTCTTCTGACACAATCACGACAAAAGCCTTTTTCGTTTTTACTGCCTTCTCAACTGAAAACTCTCCAGCCACTGTCTTACCTGCTCTGGTAGCTAACCCCACCATAGAAAATATTTTATTCATTAAGTTCACCTATCTGTTCTTCTAACTGAGCAATAACATCTTCCTCAATCTTTGATATTTTTAAAGTTCTCTCCAATGCCTTACTCTTTATAGCCTTCTTAAAACAATCCACATTAGCACATATATATGCGCCTCTACCGTTTGATTTGCCTGTAGCATCTACAAAAACTTCTCCTTCTTTGTTGCGTACCACTCGAATCAAATCCTTTTTGTTCGCCGGCTTTCTGCAACCTGTACAGGTTCTAATCGGTGCTTTTCTATTTACTGCCATATTTTCTCCTTCAATCTAGCTACAATGATTATTCTTCTGATTCATCGTCGTATTCGCCATCATACTCTTCATCATATTCCCCTTCGTACTCAGCGTCATACTCTCCATCATAATATTCATCATCATAGTATTCGTCATCATAATACTCTTCATCGTAGTAATCTTCTTCGTTGAATACATACTGAATTCCTTCTTCTTTTGCCTGTGACTCGCTCTTGATGTCAATTTTGAAGCCTGTAAGCTTTGCTGCAAGTCTTGCGTTCTGTCCTTCCTTACCAATTGCAAGTGACAACTGGAAATCAGGAACTACTACTAAAGCTTCCTTGTTGTCAGGATCAGCCAAAACTGAAACTACCTTAGATGGGCTCAAAGCATTTTCAATTAAAATAGCCGGGTTTTCGCTCCAGTTAACAATGTCAATCTTTTCATTCTGTAACTCGTCAACTACTGCATTTACTCTTGCACCGTTTACACCGACACACGCACCTACAGCATCAACATCTTCATTGTTTGACCATACTGCCATCTTTGTTCTTGAGCCTGCTTCTCTTGCAATACTCTTAATTTCAACAGTACCGTCCTGAATCTCAGTAACTTCCTGTTCAAACAATCTCTTTACAAGACCCGGATGAGTTCTTGAAACAACAACTCTTGGTCCCTTTCCATTGTCCTTAACCTCTGTAATATATAATTTGATTCTTTCTGTTGGTCTGAAAAATTCTCCAGGAGCCTGTTCCTTTTCTGTCAATACAGTATCAAGCTTTCCAATATTTACACTAATATTTTTTCCGCTAATTCTCTGAACAATACCTGTAATAATATCATCCTGCTTTTCAATATACTGCTCGTAAATGCTCTTTCTCTCT
Source organism: uncultured Eubacterium sp. (assembly GCA_964631845.1). GTDB lineage: Bacteria > Bacillota > Clostridia > Lachnospirales > Lachnospiraceae > Eubacterium_G. The sequence goes on along the minus strand of CAZWAG010000064.1, from coordinate 3,580 downwards.
TCTTCTCTGATTCTCTGGAGGATACCACTCTTAGCATTCTGTGCTGCAATACGACGGAAGTCCTTTGACTGAATTTCTACGTTTACAACATCACCAATTTCATAAGTCCCCTTAATTTCTCTTGCGTCATCCAATGAAATTTCAGTAACCGGATCTGTGATTGCTTCTACAACAGTCTTCTGAGCATAAATATGAAACTCTCCTGTTTCTCTGTGCATATTTACTACTGCGTTATCAGCCTTGTTGAAGTCTTGCTGGTAAGCTGCTAATAAGCTGTTTTCAATTGCTTCAAACAATGACTCCTTACTGATTCCCTTTTCCTTTTCTAACACATCTAATGCTTCGATTAAATCTTTGTTCATTTTTTCTTTGTCCTCCTAAAATTCAATATATTCTCTAACAAGAGCAACTCCGGCTCTGTCAATTGCTGTTTTATTACCATCTTCGTTTTCAATAGTAATAGTTTCTTTATCATAAGACTTTAATAGTCCCACAAACTGTTTTTGTCCATTGATAGCTCTGTATAGATGAATCTCTATCTCCTTATCAATGTTTCTGTCAAAATCTCTATCCTTCTTAATTGGTCTTCCAAGACCAGGTGAGCTTACCTCAAGGATATAAGCATCTGATATATAGTCTTCTTCATCAAGCCTGTCACTCAATGTTCTGCTAACTTCTTCCAAATCATTAATTGTGATACCACCTTCCTTATCAATATAGGCTCTCAGGTACCAGTTACTTCCCTCTTTGACATATTCCACATCAACGAACTCAAATCCTTTTTCTTCGATGATAGGCATAAGCAAAGCTTCTGTCTTTGATTCATATTCTTCTCTTCTTGACATTTTACCTCCAGACATATAAAAGAGCGAACCTTTGCGGTTCGCTCCTTCGTTTACTAGTCAATATTTACTCTACAAGTATATACATTAAATATATGATTGTCAACAACCTTTTATCTCTTTAATAATGTATTGCCCCAATTATATTCCATTTTTTCATAATTAATATCCGTTACACTAAGTATATTGTCATACAAATACTGATATGTACTGTAATTGCTTATATTAGAATTCCTATAAAGAATGTCTGCCAGATTAAAAATTGACATTTCATATATATCACTATATATGTAATCTCCCGTATCTAATATGGCATATGCTCTTATATAATGTTTTTCTGTAAAATACTGTGCTGTTTTTGAGGCAAATTTCATCGTCATGGAATATGTTGCTGTACAACCATCATCCATATATACGTCAGAATTTATTTTTCCGTTTTCTGTTGCCGGATAACTAAATGTCCCATTACCTCCAACTGTCATCTCGCTCTCTGTGCATGTGCTTTCTATGCCATATACTATTCCAAGCCCCTCTATCTCATCATAAGGGTCATATATATTGTAAATGGTTCTCATTCCCTCATATGTTGAACTGATTTGATAACCATAGATGTCTATTCTCGCATCAGTTTCAATTTTCTTTTCCTTAATTATTATTTCACCGGCATCTGGAACAGAGTCAAAATATATATATTCATCTGTCACTTCTGTCTCTATTTCCTGCCCATTTTGTACCGCTTCAACATTTTCCCAATCATATTTATTTTCAATTCTAATAGATAATTTTTCATCATATACTGCATTGTCCAATGTGTCTTTCAGTTCAATATAAAATATACCATTAGATTCTTCTACATTCAGATTTGAGTTCACTCTTTCCTTGCTATATTTTGTTGCATCTGCAAATGTTGCAACATAATAGTCATTTTCATTGCTTTTTATGAAGTCGAGCGTCATTTTCAAATCATCTAATACTATTGGTGAATAACCGCTACCTGCAAGATCATGTATGAGAAAAACAGCCCAGCCACTATTATCGGCGGCTTTCTTTATCATATTACACATGGCCGTACCATCAACAGCAGTTCCTTGATCACCACATATTATCGAGCCTAAATACATATAATTGTATGGATTGCTTCTCTCAATATCTCCGCTACATCCTCTTGCTGATATGTAATATTTTTCCACATAACTTTGAGTTGGCATTGCGCAATATGGGTACGCTACTGTCAAGCATGGCTTTCCAATCTTGTTTTCGATAATTTCCTTTGATGTTCCCAATTCATTATCACTATTTTCATCTGTAAGATAATCATGTGATACAGTATGACTTCCAATTTCATGACCCTCCTCGGCCATTTCTTTTGCAAGTTCCCATTTATAATCATTCATTAAGCTTGTTATTATATAAAAAGTCCCTTTATATCCATACTGGTTCAGCATATTTCTTACAGAAGTAAAATGAATATCATATCCATCGTCAAATGTGTACGTCACACACCCTTTTGCAAAATTCTTCCATGTTGCAATTTCACATTTAGGCTTTGAGTCCTCGGCTTTTACTGTATTAGTCCGGCAAGAAATATTTGCAACAGATAACACGGTAATTATAAGTAACATAACAGTTTTTTTACAAAATCCTCTCATTTTCCATCTCCATTTATTGATTGACGCTGTCGAACATTTTCATTTTTGAATGCTTGATTATTAATTCAAAAAATTTAATTCCCAATACTGGGAAAAACTTGTCCATAAAATTTACAAGCTTCGCAAATCTTCCGACAACACTTCTCTCTTTTTGTTCTACTATCTTGTTTATTATTTTTTTTGCCATTCTGTCTACATCTGTCGAAGCCATTTTCATAAGCCTTGACTGAGACACAAAATATTGGTTTCTAAATATATCTGTTCTAACAAGTCCCGGACAAACATATCCGATATACATTGTCCTTCCAAGCTCTGCAATAAGTGACTCTGAATATGATTTAAGAGCAGCCTTGCTCGCACTGTATGCTGACATTCCTATCATAGGGGTCATCGACAATGCACTACAAACATTTACAATCCCACCGGTGATTGAATCCTGTAATATAGGAAGTAAATGCTTCACGCCATAGCGAGCTGCATTGAAATTTATGTCCATACACTTTTGAAATTGCTCGTCACTATATGCGATGGCCTTATTTATAATCGGCATATATCCTGCATTATTTATCAGTATATCCACCGGGATTCGATTATCATTTATATATCTTGCGAAATTTTCCCACTCGCTCTCATCGCTAACATCAAACAAAAAATATGAGAATGCATCTCTCTCATATTTTAGTTCATCCCTGATACTTCTCATCTTTGGTTCTGATTGTCCTATTCCTATTACCTTACAATTATACTTTCTAACTAGTTGAACTGTGAGTGAACGTCCTATCCCTGATGATGCACCTGTTATCACTACAGTCTTGCCATGTATCCAGTCCATTTTTTTATCCTTTCATTTTTCAGTCATAATCTGCAAAAAAGTGTTGCAAAAAAAATCGTTATTGGTATAATAATACAGTAACATTTTTTTGGCTCGTTGGTCAAGTGGTTAAGACGCCGCCCTCTCAAGGCGGAATCAGGGGTTCAATTCCCCTACGAGCTGTTTTATACTTTTACTAACAAGTAGTGCTTTTATATACGAAAGCACTTTTTTAATGTCTATTAATAATTACCAATAATGATGATATTGTGATAGCC
>CAZWAG010000063.1:0-10873 GCA_964631845.1 uncultured Eubacterium sp. | reverse complement strand
GCTAAATATTTAAGGAATATCATGATATTAGATAATAATAAAAATATATCCATTTTATAATATGTAAATGGATGAAAAGAGGGGATAGGGAATATTCAAGTAGTTTCTTCTCAAAAAATATAGAAGATGTGAAAAAAGGAGAAAAACAGAAAATGGATAAAGTAGTGTCATTTATTCCAATTAAATTAAACAATCAACGTTTGCCCGGAAAAAATACTATGCGACTTCATGGCAGACCATTATGTGATTATATATTTCAGACAATATGTCGAGTGGATGAAATATCGGAAAAGTATGTATATTGTAGTGATGATAGTATTAAGGAATATATGCCAAAAGATCTGATTTTTTTGAAACGAGATTCATATTTGGATGGACAGTATGTAAAAGGTTTAGAAATAATTGATCGATTTGTACAGGATGTGGATGCAGATATTTATGTACTGACACATGTTACACAGCCATTTACCAAGCCTGAATCTATCAAAAAAGCATTGGACAAGGTTATTTCGGGTAAGTATGATTCGGCTTTTTCAGCAGTGGTATTGCAGGATTATATGTGGATGAATGGTAAGCCGTTTAATTACGATGTTAAAAATGTTGTGAGAACGCAGGATCTAGTCCCTATATATATGGAGACGGGATCGTTTTTTATTTTTAGAAAAGAAGTTTTCACGAAGTTGGGACAGAGAATTGGTAATAAGCCATATATTTGTGAAATTGATCAATTTGAGGCAGTAGATATTGATACTGCTGAGGATTTTGAATTTGCTAAGGTGATTGCACAATATTTGGATGGAAGATAGTTTTTATTGGAAACTATAAAGAGATAAGTATATTAGCTATAGGGGATAAGAGGGATTTAATTTGATGAAAAATATTCACATACTTGATTGTACTCTTAGAGATGGGGGACGAATTATTAACTGTGCATTTACAAATAGCGAAATCACGGGTATATCTAGGAGGCTTGCGAAAGCGAGGATAGATATAATAGAGATGGGATTCCTTCGCGACTGTAGAAAAGTTGACTTTGCAGGAAATAGCACATTTTTTACTAATGTAGATCAGGTTATTCCATATATTGAAAGAAAAACGGATGTTTTATATGTAGCCTTTATCGACTATGGAATGTTTGATATTGAATCATTAAAACCATATGATGATAAATCAATTGATGGTATTCGACTAGGATTTACGAAACAAGATTATTTGCTTAACAAGAAAGATATTCTGTATTGGATGCATGTGATTAAGGAACGAGGTTATAAATTATTTGTTCAAGGAGTGAATACATTAAATTATTCTGACAGAGAGCTTCTTGAGATCGTTGATATGGTAAATGAGGTACATCCTTATAGTTTTGGAATTGTAGATACTTATGGAGCAATGTATATTGAGGATGTGGATAGAATATATAGTTTAATAGATAATAATATGTTGGCTGATGTATGCATTAATTTTCATTCACATAATAATTATCAATTATCGTTTTCTCTTGCTCAAGAAGTTATTAAGTTAAGTAGTTCTGGTAAAAGAAGAATTATTATTGATAGTACATTAAGTGGAATGGGAAAGGTAGCAGGTAATTTGAGCACAGAGTTGATTGTAAATTATCTGATACGTAAATTTAATTATGACTATGATTTTGAAGTGATTCTAGATACAATAGATGATTACATTAGAAAGTATGCTGCAAAGTATAGTTGGGGGTATTCAATACCTGCAATGATGGCGGGTATTTATAAATCACATCCTAATAATGTTATATATTTAACGGAAAAACATCGCCTAGAGATGCGGGATATAGGTCAACTTTTATCTATGATTGATCCGGATACTAGGCAACACTATGATTATGACAATATTGAGAAATTATATATTGAATATATGTCATCTAAAGTAGATGATTATGAAACTATAGAGGTGTTGGGGAGACAGATGAGAGATAGGCAGATATTGATATTGTCTCCAGGAAACAATTTAAACAGATATTCAAATGTAATTCAAGAGTTTATTACACAAAAAAATCCAGTGATAATATCTGTAAGTTTTTATTCGCAGTATGAAGCATCATACTGTTTTTTTTGTAATCAGAGAAAATTCTCATATGCAACAAACAGAAGAGAAGGACAAAAGGTAATTATTACATCTAATGTAAAAGGAGATTATAACTATGATTACATAATTAATTACCATTCACTAATTAATCGAGGATATAAATATTTTGAGAATTCAACGGTTATGCTTCTTAATCTTTTAAAGAGAGTTGGGGCAAAAAAAATAGCAATTGCAGGATTTGATGGTTATTCTGCGGATGAAAAGATATATTTTGATGATTCATATGTTACAGATATGGAAGTAAAGGAATTTGGAAGACTGAATGATGAAATCACAGATATGGTAGAGAAGTTCATAGAAACTGTCTCACCTAGTTGTTATGTTGAATTTCTTACGCCAAGTTTATATGACACTCAAAAAAACTATATAAAAAGTTTTTAATTCACCCATTTAATTAAGATAATTTAAGAGGATATATGTAAATAAGTAAATGAAGTAGGAGGAAATAAAACTTATGAAAAAGAAAGTTTATATTTTTGGAGCGGGAGGTACCGGAAGAAGAGTTTGTAGTCTTATAAAGGATGATTATGAAATCCTAGGGTATGTAGATAATGATTCAACAAAATGGAATACTCAAATCAATGGAATGAAATGCTTTACGCCTAATATACTATGTGAATCGGAGTATGATAATATCGTTCTCGGAACTCTTATGGGTTATGAAGAATTGCAGAAACAAATAGAAAGGATGGGAATAGACACGGATAAGATTGTTAAAGGTTATGTTGAGTTTTCTGTCAAAGCTAGAATTGAATTTCTAAAGAGATATTCTGAAGAAGTATATAGGATTGGAATAATAGGTAGCGTGGCTGAAGCAGGAGTATTTCGAGGAGAATTTGCTAAGGAAATCAATAAATATTTCCCGGATAGAAAGTGTTATTTATTTGATACATTTGAAGGATTTGTCGAGAAAGATATAATGTGTGAAAAAATGGAGTCTCTTGTAGAGGCAAATTACATGAAAGGTTTGTCGGAGACAACTGTATTAAATAAAATGCCACGAAAAGAGTTGGTTGAAATCAGAAAAGGGTATTTTCCAGAAACAACAGAAGGTATCGATGACACGTTTTGTTTTGTGAATCTGGATATGGATTTATATAGTCCTACATTAAGTGGATTACGCTTTTTCTATCCGCGCATGAGGGAGGGCGGAATTATATTAATACATGATTATTTTTCAGATGCTTATCCGAATTTGAAAGAAGCTGTAGATACTTATGAGGAAGAGATAGGAATTCAATTGGCAAGAATACCAATTGGCGATGATATTAGCCTTGCAATTGTAAAATATTAAACAGTATGAAAAGAACTATATTGTGAGATTCTAATTCATAGATAGAAAAATTCAAGATAGAATGCCAATTGGTCGGGATTGATATATTCGGGTAAATAGGACATATCCGGTGCCAATCATCACTGATTGACACCTTGATTAAATGGAATGTTGTTTTGAGCCAGTAAATTCTGTAACTGTTGGATTTGAGAAGTTAATTGTTGGTAGGAAGTTTCTAACAGATTATTTCTTTCAGTTAGGGAATCAATCTGTGGCTGATAATAGGATTGATAGTATTCTTTATCTTCCTCCCGGGTTCTTTTTTCAATGGCATCCATTTCGTCAAAGATTGGATCTAAAAGCATATTTGTGTTACCTCCGTTTTTTGTGGCAGTTTTAACAAAGTGATTTAAGTATTGTTTGTATAAAGGATTATCCTTGTGCTTGGCGCAGACATCGGATATCTGTTTTTGTAAATGCCTGTCCGGGCTGGTTTCAATCAGGCTGCGCAGATACAGATTTTCTTCCGGTGGCAGCTCCTGCATAACGATAATCTGTGGTAAGCGCATAATAAAATAGTGACTACTAAATAAATAGGGAATGATTTATAATACCATCCCCAACAACAGTTCCTATTTACATTGCTCCTGTACTTCCGGTGACCACGGCATCAGGGCATCCAGTTCTTCGGGATATCGTTGCCATTCTGTTCCGGGCATGTACAAAAGTAAATACTGAAGATATGCATATACATTGAGACCATTTGCTTTTGCCGTCTCGACTAAGCTATATACTGCAGCAGATGCGTTTGCTCCTTTTGGAGTATCGGCAAAAAGCCAGTTCTTTCGTCCTATGGTGAATGGACGAATTGCATTCTCAGCTGCATTGTTTGAGAGGGAACATCTTCCGTCCAGAAGATAGTTCTCCATATATGGTCTTTGATTCTGCGCATAAGTCACTGCCTTTCCAAGCGCAGAACCTTTTAACGCATTCAGAGAATCAAGCCAACACCAAAAAGCCTCAAGAACCGGTTTTTCCAGTTCTAGACGCTTACTAAATCTTTCTTCAGGTGACAGGTTCTTTAGATTACTCTCAATGGAGAATAGCTTGTCACAGTACTGACGACCTATTTCAGCACTGGTCGGCGTTGCAGCTGATGACTTTCTTGTAGGAATTGCTTCCACAAACTTCCGTCTCAGATGTGCCCAGCAACCTACTCGGGTAATACCACTCAGTTTATTGTACCCTGAGTAGCCATCTGAATGGACATAGCCTTTAAAGTCCTTCAGATAGGTAGCTGCATGATCACCATTTCTGGAAGGCTGATAATCATAAAGGACGATAGGCGGCTTAGTATCATTGCCACTACAGTAGAGCCACATATATGACTTGGTCTGTGGCTTCTTGCCATTTTCCTTTAACACCTGAACCGGCGTTTCATCACAATGGATGATATCTCTTTTTAAGAGTTCTTCGCGAAGTCTGTTTACGACAGGCATTAAGTGGTCTTCGCTACTTCGTATAATCCAGGTTGCCATAGTAGCACGGCTAAGTCCGATACCGATTTGTTCCCAGTCCTTTTCCTGCCTGTAAAGAGGAATACTGTTCACATATTTCTGATACATGACACGGGCAACGGAACTAGGCGATGCCAGCGAATGGTTAAGTACTGACTTTGGAGCAAACGCTTTTTTGATAAACGGTTTTCCTTTATGCTTGCAGTTAGGACATTCACATGACTGACGCATATATCGAATTACTTTAACTTTTGCAGGAATGTATTCCAGTTCATCACGAACCTTGGTATATCCGATTTCCTTCAGAGCGGACCCGCACTGGTCACAGAACATGTCATCCGGATGAATCATACAGGGCACTTCTTCAATTGGAAGATCCTTTAATAATTCTTCGCATCCGGTTTTGGCATTTTTTCTAACGATACCACCTTTTCGTTCGTAGAAAGGTTCCTTTGCATGATTGTTTACAAGTGTTTCCGCTTCATTGAATAAAGAAAGCTGTCCTTCGATTTGAGAAGTTGTCTTTTCGCTGGAAGAACCAAACTTTTCTTTGCGCAGCAAAAGAACCATCTCAGTAAGATTACTCACCTGATTCTGTAAGTCTTTTATGGTGTTTTCAAGGTGCTCAATATAGGCATCTTTTTCGTTCATAACTGGTATAATTCCTTTGCTTTTTGATAAAATAATTATACCATGAAAATGTCAAAAAAGCCAGTAAAATCAATGGTTTGCGCCACTTTGAAAGCTAACAGAAATCACCTTTTTGTGCCGGTTTGATAGATTGTTTTTGTTCAATCTGAAGGCCTTCCATCAGCCATCTGAATTGCTGCCAGGTAATCGGTTTTGCCTCGGCTTCATTTCGCGGCCATTTGAAAGAACCGTTCTCTAATCTCTTATAGAGAAGTACAAAACCGTCACCTTCCCAGAGAAGTGCTTTCATACGATTTCTGTTTCTTCCACAAAAGAGAAACAGCGTATTTGAAAACGGATCGAGATGAAATTGCTGTTGAACGATAGCTGCAAGACCATCAATTGATTTTCGCATATCGGTATAACCGCACGCGATGTAGATATTCTCGCAGGCTGTGATATCGCCTAGCATACACTCTGCAGTGCAAGTAACACTGCCTGAATTGTCTGCTGAGAAGTCCCCTCAGCCACTTCGACAGTTGCGCCATTCAATCGAATGATTACCGCCGCCTGCGTGTTGGGAACAGGAGTCTGAACTTCTAACTTTTTGAAAGCAACCGGCTTTTCATCTTCAACTGGAACCAGAGAAGTATTACTCTTATCCAGTTCTCTTGCTCTAAGCCGTTTTAAATAATAATAGTAGGTGTGTTGATTGATATTGTTTTGTTCACACCATTCACGGACAGTCAGACCGCTGTTTTGACGCTCGAATATGAGATTTTTCCATTGCTCGAGTCGAAAATTAACTTTAGTAGTAGTAACTTGATCCATGATAATACCTCCAGGCTACTTGAAAAACTTGAAAAACTCGAAAAACTATAATTTCTAAGTTATATGGAGTTCATTATCTCATAGATTGTGACCATGCCGAAAGGCATCAACTTACTAAGCGCTTACAATCTGTGAACAAAATGTTTCTTTATCAATAGTATATATTCCGGCTGACGATTTTGCAATAGTTAAATGTCGTTCTTTTGTCAAATGTCTGATAAGCTTTCTGGGGTAGCGGATGCATAAGAAGGTCAGGGTAACATCATTTGCCTTATGCCAGTTAATAGAAGACTTCTTTTGTTTGATACTGTTCTTGAATTCTTCTTTGGAGAAGAGAAATGCGTTTGTTTTGAAATTCATAGACATTACCTTTCGTAATACAGATGGAACGTGAAGTTCCGAGATGTTTTAGAATAACAGACTGAGCGCGTAAGATGCTTCATATGCTGATAGCTATAGATATACCATATTGCAGAAAAGAATGTAAAGATGTTTGTTAAAAAGCGTGTGTAGAAAAAGAAAAAATGTAATTTTGATAATTACAATTACAGACCTACATATAGTAACAAAAAGAAGTGCTACAACCAACAGATACCAAATCTTGTGTTGTGCACTTTTTGTGTGATAGACAAAATAATGAGGAGAAAGTACAAATGAACCGCAAACGAATCTTAGTGACAGGGGGAGCCGGATTTATCGGCTCCCATTTATGTGAGAAATTGTTGGAACAGGGGAATGATGTCATCTGTTTGGACAACCTTTTTACCGGGCAGAAGGATAATATCCGTCATTTGATGGATAATCCATATTTTGAATTTGTACGTCAGGATGTTCTGGAAGATATCTATGTGGAGTGTGATCAGATTTATAATCTGGCATGTCCGGCAAGCCCGATTCATTATCAGTATGACCCGATTAAAACAGGTAAGACCAGTGTTTTAGGTGCCTTACATGCTTTGGGTCTGGCTAAGCGGTGTCATGCAAGAATTTTGCAGGCAAGTACCAGTGAGGTTTATGGAGATCCGGAGGTTCATCCGCAGCCGGAGAGCTACCGTGGTTGTGTTAATCCTAACGGAGTCCGTTCCTGTTATGATGAGGGGAAACGTATGGCAGAGACTTTATTCTTTGATTATCACCGCCAGCATGGGGTGGATATCAAGGTTATTCGTATCTTTAATACCTATGGGCCCAGAATGCGCTCGGATGATGGTAGGGTTGTATCCAATTTCATTGTGCAGGCTTTGAAGGGACAGGACATTACGATTTACGGTGATGGCAAACAGACCCGAAGTTTCTGTTATGTGAATGATTTGGTGGAAGGTATGGTGCGGATGATGAACAGCAGAGACGGATTTACCGGCCCGGTCAATCTGGGCAACCCGGGAGAGTTTACAATGCTTCAGTTAGCCGAAATGGTAATCAGACTGACAGATTCCAAATCCCGGATTGTGTATCAGCCGCTTCCACAGGATGATCCGACACAGCGTAAACCGGTGATTGATCTGGCGAAGAAGGAGCTTGATTGGGAGCCTGCCATTGCACTGGAAGAGGGGCTTGTTAAGACGATAGAATATTTTAAGAGCGTGATTTCATGATGGTTTCATGAAATAAGGACGTTGTCGGATTACATAGATGAGATAATTAAGGAGACATGTATTAAAATGAAAATAGCAGTTGCAGGAACCGGTTATGTCGGATTATCCAATGCGGTACTGCTTGCCCAGCATAATGAGGTGTATGCAGTAGACATTTTACAGGAGAAAGTAGATTTACTGAATCAGCGAAAATCTCCTATAAAGGATCAGGAATTGGAAGAATACTTGTCGGAAAAGAAGTTAGATCTTACGGCAACCACAGATGGAAACAGTGTATATGGGAAGGTGGATTATGTTATCATCTCCACACCTACGAATTATGATCCTAAGAAAAATTATTTTGATACTTCTTCTGTGGAGTCTGTTATTGCGCAGGTGCTGGCAGTTAATCAGGAGGCTTATATTGTGATAAAATCCACGGTTCCGGTTGGATTTACTAGGTCTGTGCAGGATAAGTATCATTGCAGAAGGATTTTGTTTTCTCCGGAATTTCTGCGGGAGGGCAGAGCTCTATATGACAATCTGTATCCTTCCCGCATTATTGTAGGTGCTGATAAAGAGGATGCCGATGCGGTAGCCAAAGCAGATGAATTTGCCAATCTGTTACGGCAGGGAGCTTTGAAGCGTAATATTGAGAAGCTGATTATGGCACCTACCGAGGCAGAGGCTGTCAAGCTGTTTGCCAACACTTATCTGGCGATGAGAGTTTCCTATTTTAATGAGCTGGATACTTATGCGGAAGTGCATGGACTCAATGCAGAGGAGATTGTCCGTGGGGTATGTCTTGATCCGCGAATCGGGGATCACTACAACAATCCCTCTTTTGGATATGGTGGCTATTGTCTGCCCAAAGATACAAAGCAGCTTCTGGCCAATTATCAGGATGTACCTGAGAACTTGATTGAAGCTATTGTGGAATCCAATCGTACCAGGAAGGATTTTATTTCCGATCAGATCCTGAAGAAGCTGGATTATGAGAACCGGCTGGCAACAGGGCAGAAGAGTATTGTAGGTATTTACCGGCTTACCATGAAGACCAATTCCGATAATTTCCGGCAGTCTTCTATTCAGGGCATTATGAAACGGTTGAAAGCCAAGGGTGTGGAAATTATAATCTATGAACCGGCGATGAAGGAAGATACTTTCTTTGGAAGTCGGGTTGTCAGAGATTTTAACAGATTTAAGGAAGAAAGTGAACTGATTATTTCTAACAGAAAATCTAAGCATCTCGCAGATGTAGAGGAGAAGGTATATACGAGAGATTTATTCTCGGTAGATTGATACGATATATTTTAATAAGCTTATCACATTATTCTCTTTTTTGTATTAGGAGCGCATTCATGCTTGCATGGTGCGCTCCATTTTTTTGCCTGAGGTGGGTACTTGCTAAATATCTGTCCGGGCTGGTTGATGAACAGGACTGTATAGACAATGGTTTTGTAATACAACTGGAATGTGAAATTTCAAGATGTTTGTTAGAATGCGTGTGTAGAAAAAGAAAAAACGTAATTGCGATAATTACAATTATGGATCTACATATGGCGTTAAAAAGAAGTGCTGCAACCAACAGATACCAAATCTTGTGTTGTGCACTTTTTATGTTGCATTTTTGTATAGAGCAAAATCATCAAAAGCCGGCTTGCACGGATCAATGCACTCTGCTATATTGTATTTATCAATTCAAAGTGAATCTTCTATTTCTGGGTACAGGCTATCCTGATGGAATGCCTGAATACAGAAATCATATCGGTATCTCGCCGGAAATTCACAGGATGATAAAAATCAATAAGGGAAGGCAGAGATGAAAAGGAATATGCATATGTCTAACGATATTCTTTAACGGCTCTGCCGGAAGGAGGACGTATGGGATATACGAAAAAGACATTGCAGGAACTGGATCTGATTGATAATTTCCTGTCCAATGCAGTTGCAAGTAACAAAGAAATCAATGAACCGTTCTATAAGTTGTTACTATCGGTGTTATTGGAAAAAGAGATTAAAACGGTTAAGGTGCTGGCGCAGCAGATTATTCCGGCTGCCACACCGGAGCTTCGGGGAATCCGACTGGATGTGGAAATCACCGAATATGATGAGGCAAGAGTTACCAATGTGTATGATGTGGAGCCACATCGGAAAGATCAGCTCCATCTGCCAAGGCATAACCGCTACTATCAGGCAAAAATTGATGGCAGGTATGTGAAAAGGGGACTTAAGGATTTTTCACAGATCCCTAATCTGTATGTTATCACAATTACCAACTATGACATTTTTGGTAAAGATTATATGATGTACACAGTCAGGAACAGATGTGAAGAAGTTCCTGACCTGGAATATGAAGATGGTCTGCAATTCATATATTTTTATACGAAAGGACAAAAAGGTGGTAGCCAGGCGATAAAAAATATGTTAACATATTTTCAAAATAGTGATAGCAAAAATGCGGTAGATGATGCAACCAGAATGATAGATACCTATGTCAGAAAGGTAAAGAGTCTGCCGGAAGTGGAGGCTGGATATATGACGGTTGGAGACTGGATGGATGAAATGGTTGAAGAAATCAGAGAAGCAATAGAGGATGAAGCCAGAGCAGAAGCTGAGAAGAAAATCAGCGCAGAAATGGAAGAAAATGAGAGCAGAGGTTGAGAAAGAAGTCAGGGAAGAAACTGAGAAGATAATCAGAGAAGAAATGGAAGAAACCAGGAAGAAAATGAGAGCAGAGGTTGAGAAAAAAGCCAGAAAAGAAACTGAGAAGAAAGTCAGGGAAGAAACAGAGAAGAGGGTAAGAGAAGAAAATATAAAAGTCTTCGTAGAAACCCTGCAGGAATTCATTGACAGCAAAGAAATGGTGGCTGCCAAAGTACGGGAGAAATATCCGGATTATGCAGAAAGTGCGGATGAACTGGTTG
>CAZWAG010000062.1:0-11305 GCA_964631845.1 uncultured Eubacterium sp. | reverse complement strand
ATTTCTTTGAGAATGCAGCTGACGGAAACTACACAATAGGTGTAACAGCAGTCAATAAAGGTGGAGAATCAGAAGCGACAACAATCAATTTCAAGATTGGAGATGTTGCAGATCCAACAACGGAAGCTCCAACGGTTGCTCCAACAGTAGCACCAACGCAGGGACCAACACAGGCTCCAACTACACAAGGACCAACAGAGGCATCAACTACAAAGGAACCAATCAAAGTAGATTGGGAAAAGGTAAGCTATCTCGGAGATGGAGCAGCGGATGGAAAACTGAGCAACACATATAAGGCATATTCGGACAACTCAAAAGTAAATATAGTTAATATTCAGAAGGATGCAGATGGAGAAGCAGTAGTATATGTAGGCTTCCCGGTAGCAGTTAAGGATACAACATTTGAGGGAGCAAAGATTGAGGGAGCAGGAGTTGGATTCCCTGTGGATAGCATAGCAGAGGGAGAAACTGCTGTAACAGTAACAGATAATGATGGTGGAGTTTACACACTTGTATTGTACAAGAAGGTAGAAGTAGCACCAACAGAAGCCCCAACAGTAGCGCCAACACAGGCACCTACAGATGCACCAACAGTAGCGCCAACCCAGGCACCAACAGACGAATCAACACAGGCACCAACAGTTGCTCCAACAGAAGCGCCAACAGTAGCACCTACTGAGGCACCTACACAGGCGCCAACTCAGGCACCAACAGTTGCAACAACAACTCAGAAGCAGGCAGTAGCTTCATCAAAGCCGGCGACAAAGGTAACAGCACCTAAGAAGGCAGCAATCAAGAAGATTTATAAGAAAAAGAAATCTTCAAAGAAGCTTAAAATAAAGATTAAGTCTGTCAATGGAGCAAAGGGTTACCAGGTTGCAGTATACAAGTCAAAGAAGTATGCAAAGAAAAATAAAAAGGCACTCGTAAAGAAGACTACAAAGAAGCTTACATACACAGTAAAATCAAGCAAGCTTAAAAACAAGAAGAGCTTATATGTAAGAGTGAGAGCATATGTATATAATACAGATGGAACAAAGCTTTACGGAGTCTGGTCAACTGTTAAGAAAGCAAAAGTTAAATAAAAAAAGTATGATGAAGTCGCACTCCTTAATGGGGGTGCGACTTTATTGACTAAAATACAACAATTCACTATAATGAAGAGTGGAATTTAAAATAGTAAGTGGAATAAAAATAGAGTTATTTTTGCCACAAAACCTATTTAAAAATACAGAAAGGCGGATTTTATTTTGGATAATAAAAAAATTATGCTTGGTAATGAAGCTATCGCTCGTGGAGCCTGGGAAGCAGGCGTTAAGGTTTCATCGGCTTATCCCGGTACGCCAAGTACAGAGGTTAGTGAAAATTTAGTAAAATATGAAGGCGTTTACTCAGAGTGGGCACCAAACGAAAAGGTTGCTACTGAAGTTGCTATCGGAGCTTCAATGGCAGGTGTTCGTTCAATGACAATGATGAAGATGGTAGGATTAAACGTAGCGGCAGACCCACTTTTTACAGCTGGATATATCGGAGTAAATGGTGGTATGGTTTTGGTTGTTGCAGATGACCCTGGAATTTATAGCTCACAGAACGAGCAGGATACAAGAATGATTGGACGTGCTGCAATGGTTCCGGTTATTGAGCCATCGGACAGTGAGGAAGCGAGAGTATTTACAAAGCTTGCTTATGAAGTATCGGAAAAGTATGACACACCGGTTATTCTTAGAACAACAACAAGACTTGCACATTCGCAGGGTGTAGTAAACCTTGAAGACAGAGTTGAAGTTGAAGACAGGGTTTACGAGAGAAACATTGCAAAGAATGTTATGATGCCTGGAAATGCTATCAGGCGTCATATAGTTGTTGAGGAAAGATTAAACAAGCTTGCAGAGGATGCCTGCACATCAGTTTTAAACAAGGTAGAATACAATGACACAAAGATTGGTGTTATAACAAGTGGTATCCCATATCAGTATGTTAAGGAAGTGTTGCCGGAGGCTTCCGTGTTGAAGCTTGGTATGGTTCATCCACTTCCAAAGAATCTGATTAAGGAATTTGCTTCAAAGGTTGACAGATTAATTATATTTGAAGAATTAGAGCCTGTTATCGAAGAGCAGGTTAGAGCTATGGGAATTGAATGTGATGGTAAGAATATCTTCACAGTTCAGGGAGAATATAGCGCAAATATGCTTAGAGAAAAAGTTCTTGGAGAAAAGGTTGAGGTTGAAGCACCTGCCCAGGCACCTGCCAGACCACCTATACTTTGTCCGGGATGCCCACACAGAGCCACATATTCAGTTCTTAAGAAATTAAAAATTCATGCAGCAGGTGATATAGGATGTTATACACTTGGTGCTGTCAATCCATTAGGAGTAGTTGACACAACAGTATGTATGGGCTCAAGTATTTCAACACTTCACGGTATGGAAAAGGCAAAAGGAAAAGATTATATCAAAAACTGGGTTGCAGTTATCGGTGATTCTACATTCCTTCACACAGGTGTAAATTCACTTATGAATATGGTATATAATAAAGCGACAGGAACAGTTATCATTCTTGACAACTCTACAACGGGTATGACAGGACATCAGGACAATCCTGCTACAGGAAAGACTCTGTCAGGCGAAGAAGCAAACGTAGTTCTTTTGGATGTACTTTGCGAATCAATGGGTGTAAAGAATGTTGTAGTAGCTGATCCATTTGATATTAAGAAATTCGAAGAGATTGTAAAGGAAGAGGTTGCAAGAGACGAGCTTTCAGTTATTATTGCAAAATCACCATGTGCACTTTTAAAGTCATACGTTCCACAAGGAAGGTGTGTTGCAATACCTGAAAAATGTAAGAAGTGTGGACTTTGTCTTGCAAGCGGATGTCCGGCAATCACAAAGCAGGAAGATGGAACAATCGCTATCGACCAGACATTGTGTAACGGCTGCGGACTCTGTATGTCAAACTGTCACTTCGACGCAATTGAACTTAAGAAGAGGGGTGAATAGCTATGACAAAGAATATTATGATAGTAGGTGTAGGCGGTCAGGGAACTTTGCTTACAAGTAGAATATTAGGTGGAATCACAGTTGAAGCCGGATACGATGTTAAGCTTTCAGAGGTTCATGGTATGGCTCAGCGTGGAGGAAGTGTTGTTACATATGTACGTTACGGCGAAAGCGTAGCAGAACCTATCGTTGAGGAAGGTCAGGCAGATGTTTTAATCGCATTTGAAAGACTTGAGGCACTCAGATATGCTCACTTCTTAAAGAAGGACGGAGTTATCATTGTAAATGATCAGAGAATTGACCCAATGCCGGTTGTTACAGGCGTTGCAAAATATCCTGAGAATATTATTGATGAACTTAGTGCAAAATATAAAGTGATAGCTATTGACGCAATGGATGAAGCATTGAAGATGGGTAATTCAAGAGTATTCAATGTTATCATTTTAGGTGTAGCTGCTAAGCATATGGATTTCCCTAAGGAACAGTGGATTGAAGTTATCAAGAAAACAGTTCCACCAAAGACAGTCGATATTAACGTAGCAGCGTTTGAAAAGGGATATGATTTATAAATTATTGTTGTTAAAATGAACAACAGAATTTAATAAACGTTTTATTTAAATTCTATCGAACTCATTTTTATAAACAAAAATCATACTTTAATATATAAAAGCATGACATATATAGACAAAAGAGGGGAAGGAAACCCCTAAAGAAAAGAATAAGACCTGCATTAGCATCGAGCAATGCAGGTCTATTACTTAGGGATTTTTTGATAGATAATTTAGGAGGCATACCATGATTATAGATGTTCATACACATACATTTCCTGATAAGATTGCAGCAGGTGCAATTGCAAACATGGAAAATGATATTCTTACATCACAGGGGTTTGTAGTAAAGGCAGAGGGAAAAGGAACATTTGATGCTCTATCAGAGAGTACGATAGAGGCAGGAATTGATTTGTCACTCATATGTCCGGTTGCCACAAATATCAGTCAGCCGGAAAAAATTAACAGACTTGCTCCTGCAATAAATGAAAAGAGCGAGAAGACACACGTTTTTACACTTGGAGCAATTCATCCGGATTGTGACAATTACAAAGAAATAATAGACGAGATTGTCGCTATGGATTTGAGAGGAATTAAGATTCATCCTGATTATCAGAAGGTTGATTTTGACGACGAGAGATACATTCGCATTATGGATTATGCTGCAAACAAAGGTCTTGTGATTATAACACATGCCGGAGAGGATGTCGGACTTCCGGGAACAGTTCACTGTACACCGGACAAGGTGTTAAATGTATGGAAACACATACAGCCTGAAAAGCTTGTGCTCGCTCATATGGGTGGTTGGCGCAAATGGGATGAGGTTGAAGAAAAAATAGTTGGAATGCCTGTATATTTTGATACAGCTGTTGTGCTCAACAAAAATGTGCCAATTCACATAAGTGATGAGCAGTTTGTCAGAATGATTAGAACTCACGGTGTGGACAAGGTAATGTTTGGAACAGATATACCTTGGTATGACCAGGCTCAGGCATTAAAGGATATTAAAAATACAGGTCTTACAGAGGACGAGTTAAAGCTTGTGCTTGGAGAGAATGCTAATAAGTTGTTTTTTGAAAATAAAATTTCATAGAGTGAGGTTTTGGCACTCTAAATCATAAGCGGAAAACAATTGGTTTTTATTGACTAATAACTTATATCTTTATATAATAAACTTTAAGACTTTAAAGCGAAAAAGATGCTTTGCACGGAGGAAAAACAAAAATGCCTATTACGAAAATATTAGAAAAAAATGCTACCGAATTTGCAGAAGACATTGCATTGGTAGAAATAAATCCTGAAATTCAGGAAAAGAAGAGAGTTACATGGAGAGATTATGAATTGATTCAGCCAGATACTCATCAGCAGTACAGAAGAGAAATTACATGGCACGTATTCAATGAAAAAGCAAACCGTGTAGCTAATTTATTGTTAAGCAGGGGAATTCAGAAGGGAGATAAGGTTGCAATTCTTATGATGAATTGTCTTGAATGGCTTCCAATATATTTTGGTATATTGAAGACAGGTGCTCTCGCAGTTCCAATGAATTTTAGATTTGATGCAGAAGAAATTAAATATTGTATTGAATTGTCAGAGACAGACGTTCTTATCTTTGGACCTGAATTTGTAGGTCGTATTGAAGAAATAGTAGACGATATAGATGAGAAGAGAATCTTATTCTACGTAGGTGGCGATTGCCCATCATTCGCAGAGGATTATGACAAGCTTGTGGCAAACTGCTCTTCACTTTCGCCGGAAATTGAATTGACAGATGAGGATGACGCAGCAATCTATTTCTCTTCAGGAACTACAGGATTCCCTAAGGCTATATTGCATAACCATGAGAGTCTTATGCATGCCGCAAAGGTTGAACAGAATCATCATGGACAGACAAAGGATGACGTGTTCTTGTGTATTCCACCTCTCTACCACACAGGAGCAAAGATGCATTGGTTCGGCAGCTTGCTTACAGGTGGAAAGGCAGTATTGTTAAAGGGTGTTACACCTAAGACTATATTGGAGACAGTATCAAATGAAGGATGCTCTATTGTTTGGTTGTTAGTTCCTTGGGCACAGGATTTACTTCTTGCACTCGACAGAGGAGAATTAAAGCTTGAAGATTATAATTTAGAGCAGTGGAGACTTATGCATATCGGTGCACAGCCGGTTCCACAGAGCTTGATTAAGAGATGGAAGGAATACTTCCCAAAACATCAGTATGATACAAACTATGGTTTGAGTGAATCAATAGGACCGGGTTGTGTACATCTTGGTGTTGAAAATATACATAAGGTAGGAGCAATCGGTATTCCGGGATACGGATGGGAAGCAAAGATTGTCACACCTGAAGGCGTTGAAGTAGAAAATGGTCAGGTTGGTGAACTCATAGTAAAGGGACCTGGTGTTATGACTTGCTATTTCAACGATGAGAAGGCTACAGCAGAAAGTTTAAGAGACGGATGGCTTTACACAGGGGATATGGCCGAGAAGGATGAAGATGGATTCATTTACCTGGTAGACAGAAAGAAAGATGTTATTATTTCAGGCGGTGAAAACTTATATCCGGTACAGATTGAGAATTTCCTCAGCAAGCATCCAAAGATTATGGACGTAGCTGTTATAGGATTGGCTGATGAGAGATTAGGAGAAATCGCAGCAGCAATCATCGAGTTAAAGCCTGATATGGAATGTACAGAAGAAGAAATCAATCAGTTCTGTAAAGAACTTCCTAGATACAAGAGACCTAGAAAGATTATTTTCACAAAGGTTCCAAGAAACGCAACAGGAAAGATTGAAAAACCAAAGCTTCGAGAGATGTACAACAGTGTGAACTTAGTTGAAGCACAGAATAGAGCATAAATATTAGTTTATTATAAAAAGTGAATGGTTTATACTATTCACTTTTTTCTTTAAAGCTTATTTTTTATTGAAAAAAATAGGCTTGAATGATATTGTTATCTTGCCGTGTTGTACACATATTGGTAAATGATAAAAATGTGAAAGGAAATATAGATGAGCGAACCAATTATTCAGTTGAAAAATATTTCAAAAACCTTTGGAGATCAGCAGGTCTTAAAAGGTATTGATTTAGATATACACGAAAATGAATTTTTGACATTGTTAGGCCCCAGCGGATGTGGAAAAACGACTATCCTCAGAATGATTAGTGGTTTTGAGACACCGGACAGTGGTCAGGTATTATTCGAAGGTAAGGAAATCACAAAGATTCCACCATATAAGAGAGAGGTCAATACTGTATTTCAGAATTATGCGTTGTTCCCTTTTCTCAATGTTTTTGACAATGTAGCTTTCGGCCTCAACCTGAAAAAGACAGATAAAGATATCGTTAGAAAAAAAGTAACTGAGATGCTTGAGCTTGTAGGTCTTAAAGGTTACGAAAAGAGGGATATCACAAGACTTTCCGGTGGACAGCAGCAGCGAGTTGCTATTGCAAGAGCTCTTGTAAATGAGCCAAAGGTTCTTCTCTTAGACGAACCCTTAAGCGCACTCGATGCAAAGCTTAGAAAAGGAATGCAGATTGAGCTTAAGAAAATCCAAAAGGAAATCGGTATTACCTTTGTATTTGTAACACATGATCAGGAAGAAGCGTTGTCGATGTCAGACACAATCGTAGTAATGAATGACGGTGTTATTCAGCAGATTGGAAGCTCTATTGATATTTACAACGAACCTCAGAATAGATTTGTCGCAGATTTTATAGGTGAGTCGAATATTATTCCGGGAAATATGATAAAGGATTGCCTCGTTAGATTCGATGAGGTTGACTGGGAGTGCGTAGATAAGGGCTTCAAGGAAAATGAAGAAATAGAAGTAGTTTTAAGACCTGAGGATATGCACGTTGTATCTCCTGAAAAAGGAAAAGTACATGGAAAGATTGTGTCAAAAGTATTCATGGGCGTTCATTATGAATATTTGGTTGAGACAGAATTTAGAACATACAAGGTCCATATTACAGACAATATAGATGAGGGTATCGAGGTTGGACTTACAATCGACCCATACGACATTCAGGTAATGCATGTTTAATTATTGGAGAAAATAGATGAGACATTATAAAGGATTGGTCAAGCCTTATGTGCTATGGTCGTTTTTGCTTATAGTATTACCACTAGCTTTGATAATACTGTATTCAATAACCTCAGCAGATAATTCGCTTTTGACAATACATTTTACATTAAAAAATTTCACAAAGATATCAGACCCGGTATATATCAACGTACTGCTTAAATCATTGCAGATTGGATTGATTACTACATTTATATGTTTGGTATTGGCATATCCGATGGCATATATTATTTCAAAGTTTGATGAGAGTATGCAGAGCATTCTTATCCTGCTCGTTACAATTCCAATGTGGATTAATACTTTGCTTCGTACCTATGCGTGGATTAGCCTTATGGCAGACAATGGAATTATCAATTCCCTGTTAAAGTTTTTAGGACTGAACCAGCAGACCATGATGTATACAAACTTCTCGGTAATAATTGGTTTGGTATGTGATTTGCTACCGTTTATGGTTATTCCTATTCACACATCCCTTGCAAAGATGGATGAGTCTTTAGTTGAAGCGGCAGCAGATTTAGGAGCAAACAAAATTCAGACATTTGTAAAGGTTATATTCAAATTGTCTCTACCGGGAGTTATCAGCGGTGTTACACTTGTTTTTCTGTTTTCGATTTCAGAATTTGTAATTCCGGAGCTTCTGGGAGGACACCAGTTTGTTCTTATTGGAAACTTAATAGAGAGCCAGTTCATCTCGGTGGGAGATTGGAACTTTGGTAGTGCAATATCAGTCATTCTTGCGATTATCATTCTTGCGATGATGGGGTTGGTAAAGCGTATAGATCCTGAAGAAAATGGAGGTGCATAGCATGAAAAAGAAAATCTCCATTGGGTCAAAATTATATATTGCCATTTGTTTTGCATTTTTCTATTTGCCGATTTTGGTGACAATGTTTTTCTCACTTAACTCATCGAAATCATTGACAAAGTTTACCGGGTTTTCCCTTAGATGGTATAAAAAGCTTTTGACAGATGAAAGCATTCTATCGGCGGTGTATGTGTCGCTCAGTATAGCAATATTTGCGACTATAATATCTACAGTTCTTGGCACTATCACAGCTATTGGTCTTTCCAGAAGCAGAAAGCTTATAAAGGAATGGCTGCTTAATGTAAACAATCTGCCTATTATGAATCCGGATATTGTAACCGCAATAGGTCTGATGATTTTATTTACATCTGCAAGACTTGAGAGAGGCTATATAACAATGCTGCTTGCGCATATTGCATTTTGCACACCGTATGTAATTACGAGTGTTTATCCAAAGGTCAGGACGATGGATCACAACCTTGCAAATGCTGCGATGGATTTGGGAGCAACACCGTTTCAGGCTTTGACAAAGGTAATTTTGCCAATGCTAAAACCGGGTATATTTGCAGGTATGCTTCTTGCGTTCAGTATGTCTTTAGATGATTTTGTCGTATCGTTCTTTGTTACCGGCAATGGCATATCAAACATCTCGATTGTCGTATACAATATGACAAAGCGTACGAACCCAACAATAAACGCGTTGTCCACTATTCTGATTTTGGTAGTGGTTACAATATTGCTGATTTCACAGATATTGCCAAAAATAATCAGAAAGCATAGTAAAAATAAGAGCTTCTCAAAAAGCTTTTCTTTTTCAAAGCTGGCTGGATATGGCATAACTATAGCTGTTGTTGCATTAGCAGTTTTTTGTGCTTTTAAGTTTACCACAATTTCGAACAAGGATGAAATCAGAGTATTTAACTCGGGCGAGTATATAGATACTGAGCTTATTGCAAGATTTGAAAAAGAAAATAATTGTAAAGTAATATACGAGACATTTGACTCAAATGAATCAATGTACACAAAGATTCAAAGTGGCGCAGAGTATGATATTTTAGTTCCGTCTGACTATATGATAGAGAAATTAATTGATGCAAAATATCTTAAAAAGATAGATTGGAACCAAATTACAAATAAGGATGCGATTATACCTGATTTGTTCAATGAAAAATATGATAAGGGCTTAAAATATTCAGTCCCATATTATTGGGGCGCAGTCGGAATTCTCTATGATAAGACAAAGATAGACAAAGCCGATTTGAAACAGGGTTGGGACATCCTCATAAATGAAAAGTACAAGGGTCAGATTTATATGTATGATTCAGAGCGTGATTCATTTATGGTTGCCCTTAAGGCATTGGGTTATTCAATGAATACAGAGAATAAGGATGAACTAAATGAGGCATACGAATGGCTTGTCAAGCAGCAGGAGACAATGGACCCTGTATATGTTGGCGATGATGTTATGGACAATATGATTTCCGGTAACAAGTCGATGGCTGTCGTTTATTCAGGAGATGGTGCGTACATCATTGACGAAAATGAAAATATGGATTTCTTTATACCTGAACAGGGCACGAATGTCTGGACTGATGCTATGGTCATAACAAAGAACTGTAAAAATGTTGAGCTTGCACACAAATTTATTGACTTTTTCCTTCGGGAGGATGTTGCCACACAAAATACAGAATATATAGGATATGACAGCGCAGTCGAGAGTGTGTACAATTATTTCAGAGATGAGGAATACGCAGATAACGCCGGTTGTGCACCGGACATCAGCAATCCATTAAATGAAGAATTTTCGAATCAGAGCCAGAGCCTTAAAAAATATACATCAAGTCTTTGGACAAAAATAAAATCACATTAATGTGATGGGATATATTTATGTGATAATGACTCTATTTTTGCACATAATATTTATATATTTTTGAGAGGCACGCACAGATATGAATAGAGGATTTATGAGAGAATATTTTTCTATACCGAATTTACTCGGATATACTAGAATATTATTGTCGTTTTTGTATATATATCTATTTTACAAGGCAATACATGGGCAAGGCTTTATGCCGGCAATAATAGTTTTGATTGTATCGGGAATGACAGATTTTTTGGATGGAAGAATAGCTAGAAAATACGATATGGTGACGCGCTGGGGCAAAATATTAGATCCCATAGCAGACAAAGTAAGCTTGGGCGCAATTATTTTGAGCCTTTCGTTTGTTCACAGAGAAATAATTTTTTTGGGGGTATTTTATGCCCTCAAGGAAATGTTAATGGCGCTTGCGGGAATATATTCAGTTAGGATTGGCTGCGAAGTGGAGGGGGCTATGTGGTACGGAAAAATCTGCACGTTTGTTACGTACATTATTTTGTTTATTTTGTTGATAAATCCAAAAATGAAAAGCAGCTTTGTTTATAGTTTTGTAGCTACTGATTTTGTTCTGATGGCGTTTTCGCTATACAACTATATAATTTATTTTGTAAAAATTTGTGAAGATAGAAAGTTGATTCTTGACAAAAGGGCGTAGTTAAGATAAACTATCAAGGCAGTTAACAAACCGAGATTGGCCCAGTTAGCTCAGTTGGTAGAGCAGAGGACTGAAAATCCTCGTGTCTCTGGTTCGATTCCGGAACTGGGCACTTTGCGGGTGTAGTTCAGTGGTAGAACACCAGCCTTCCAAGCTGGATATGTGGGTTCGATTCCCATCACCCGCTTCAGACCTTCGATTCGAAGGTCTTTTTTTATATGCTAGGAAATTCCTTCGAATTTCCTAGCATATAAAAACGCTCCCCGGGATCGCAGAGGCGCGGAAAGGTAATTATTCTTACGAATCCGCGCCTCGCGAGAGAGTTCGCAAGCGAAC
>CAZWAG010000061.1:0-11315 GCA_964631845.1 uncultured Eubacterium sp. | reverse complement strand
CTTCGATATATAAAATCATACCTTGAAAAATAGTGTTTGTTTTTCCTCCGGTATTATATATTTATATTGTAAAATTTCGGAAATTCAAAAAAAGGAGGACAAAATGAATTTTAAAAAGAAAGGAATATTATCAATTTTACTTGTTTTATGTATGATTCTATCTGCAATGAATTTTAGTCAAATTGATAGTGTAAAGGCAGCTGACGAGCAAACGGACATATTATTTATTGGCAATTCCATGACATATTACAATGAGTTACAGGATATGTTTGAAGGACTTGCAAACAAAATGGGTAAAAATGTGGAATGTACGGCAGCCACTAATGGTGGTAAAAACTTAATTTACCAATCAACAGCAAGTAATGTAGTAAACGCAATCAAAAAAGGTGGATATGAAATTGTTATTTTGCAAGATATTGTAAGCTCATTTAATGCGAATAATCTGATGACAGGTGCAAAGAGTCTTATCACAACAATTCATCAATACAATCCAAATGCAAAGATTGTATTTTATGAACCTTGGCCAAAGAAACCTAATTTAGTTGGAGCTGATAGTAAATTACCTTATTTTACAGAAGGGTATTTAAATGCAGCTCGGACATACAATGCTGTGCTGGCACCGGCAGGAGAAGCATTTTATGATGGATATGTAACATACGGATATGATTTATATGTTGGAGATAATTTGCATCCGGCACCAATGGGATCTTTCACATCTGCAGCGACAATCTATTATGCAATTTATGATAATGAAAATTATAGAGAGTTTTCTTCATCAGATATTACTTTTTTAAATGATTTGGTAAATGCTAATACATCTGATAAAAAAACATACGGCCTGGAAATGTTTAATAACATAATGAAAAATGGTTATAAATATGCCAGAGCGGTTGCACCGGCAGTTAATGATTACACGGGAAATACAGTTTATACCAGTGCGAAATATGTATTACCGGATCCAACAGAAAGAGTGACAGCAGATCTTTCGGCTTATAAAGAAATTAATTTGGAAAATGCAAAAGTTATCGATGTTTCTTCTTCAGTAAATAGTACAAATACCGGAGATAAAATAATTGACGGAAAATATAATACCAGATGGGAGTCTGCTTATGCAGACCCACAGTATTTAACAATAGAATTAGATAAAAATTATACTATGGATGGAATAAAGCTGTATTGGGAGACAGCAGCATCTAAGCAATATGTTATTGAAACATCAACAGATAAGGTAAATTGGACTACCGTTTTTGAACAGAATATTGGAAATGGTGGAAGTGGAAATGGAGATGAAAATAGAAGCTCCGGACTTGAATCAATCCACTTTGAAAAAAGTACTACAGCCAAATATATTCGCATCTATTCAACAGCGAGAACTACCGGTTATGGAGTGTCACTGTTTGAGGTGAGATTATTTGGAGAAGAAGCAGGAACAATTGAAACACCACCGGTAGAAACAGAAACAACAGGAAATTCATCAGAATCTGAAACACCGATTGTTATAGACGGAGAAAATTTAGCAAAAAATAAGACAACGGTTGCATCCGGAGTGGAAGGAAACATGTGGCTTGCAAAATATGCAGTGGATGGAAACAAAGGAACACGTTGGTCATCAAATTTTGCAGACGATGCATGGATATATATAGATTTAGGTAATACATACAGTATTAATAAAGTGATTTTAAACTGGGAAGCCGCATATGGAAAGGCATATGATATACAGGTTTCAACTAATGGAACCAATTGGACAACAGTGAAATCATTAACAAATATGGATGGTGCTGAGGATGTCATTGAATTTTCCACTACAAATGCAAGATATGTAAAGCTGCAGGGCGTAAAGAGAGCTACAGGCTACGGATATTCTCTGTGGGAGATGGAGGTTTATGCAAGTGCAGAATTATCCAATGACCCTTCTGTTTCGGGAACAGATGTAGCAAAGAACAAGACAACATCACAATCTGGAAGTGAAACAACAGGAATGTCTGCAAAATATGCAGTAGATGGAAATAAAGGAACACGTTGGTCATCGAACTTTGCAGATGATGCATGGATGAGTGTTGATTTAGGACAAACATATGTAATAAATAAAGTTGTTATCACATGGGAAAATGCATATGGAAAAGCATACAACATTCAGGTATCAGTTGATGGAACAAATTGGACTACAGTGGCAGAAATGCTAGAACAAAATGGTGGAGAGGACACTATTACATTTGATGCGGTTAGTGCAAGATATGTAAAGCTACAGGGAGTAAAGAGAGCCACAGGCTATGGATATTCTATTTGGGATCTTCAAGTGATTGCAAAATAATGAAAAGTGAAGCAGAAATCAAAGAAACAATAAAATAATTCAGGCAAAAACAAAATGGATGCCTCCTGTGAAATATAGGGAAGCATCCATGTGTTGAGCCTAATTCATAAATATGTGTCCAGGTTTCTTTGTACATATAAATATACGATCCCACTACAAGCCGGAATTTATTCATTAAATATTATTGACACTTCCCCCATACCACAATCCACATTTATCGCTTTTCCATTGTTATTGGATAAATCAATTGTATTTGATATTCCTGTATATTTCTGTTGACCAATTTCTATTTCACCAGCCCCAACTTTTAAAGTATAATCGAACTCATTGTAGCTATTATTCAGTTCCGCCTTTACTTCACCCATGCCACAATCTACATTCATACTTTCTACGGAAGTGTTTTCAAGATTAAACTCCCCTAGTCCCACATCAATATCACAAGTTCCAATTTGACTGTAATTAATCTTTCCTTCGCCTGCCCCCACATCAATTTTCAAACTATTTGTAACAATACCATTACATTCTAATTCACCTGCTCCCACAGATAAATCAACACTATTTAACATATCTTTTGGAATATATATATTGATATTTCCTATATTGTTATCAAAGATACCGATTTCACCTGTAACAGCAATTCTTAAAACACCATTTTTCACTTCAAATTTTGTGTCAAGGGCTTCTGTCTTGTTTTCTATTCCAAAACAATTTTCCTCCCAGTGATTAATATTGACCTCACCATACTTTGCTTCTATTTTCAGTGAATGAATATCATATTGCTCTTTATCTAATTTCATAATGGATGCCTGATTAATACTACTCATATTTTCATAATCTTCATCCGTCCAGTGGGCAAGATTTATTGATAGCTTGTTGTTTATTAAATCAGATTTTAGAATATTTTTTCCTCCATTTACAGCACCAATAACAACTAGAGTAATACCTAAAGCAGCAAGTATACCACTGATGATTCCTAGAATCTTAATAAATTTTTTCATTATGCCTGTTCCTTTCTTATTCCAAATAATTGTTTACATCCTTTAACAATTCCATTTACAGCCCAAGGTAAAAATTTTATACAAAACAAAATTAATGGAATTATCATAATAACTGTCAAGGCGAGTAAAATCAGTCCAATTCCTGCCAAGAGCATTCCACCGGAAAAAGCACTGGCTAGAAAAGCTGAACAAATCAATGCAATGCCGGCTACGCCTAATCCAAATATTACAGCCACCAAAGTAACAATTATGGCAAACAAACATGACAAAACAGCAACGGCAATACTTCCCCAAAACGGAGAGGTTATTACTAATAAGATGATTGCCACAACTTTTGCATCATTGTTTTTTGCATTAGTACTTTTCATCTGCGAATAATTTTTTTTGTCGTTGGTATAACTTCCACGATTTCCAGAAGACGAAGTATTCCCACCTCTTTTATAATATGGTACATATAAATTGCTATCTGATTTCAATTCTACATTTTCATCAAAATATTCTTCCGACTGCTCTTTTTGTACCACTTCATCAATAATCTGTTTTGCAATATCTTCAGGTGTTCCCATAGATTCTGGTACTAACATATCGTCATCTATAGAAGCATCTGCAAAATAATCCTCATAATAACTTAAGGCATCTGTCTTCTCATTTTCAGGAATTTTGGAAAGTCTTCTTTCTAATTCCTTCATAAATTCTTTTTTAGTCATTCCCTTTTCCTCCCAACAAAATATTAGATATTTTTGTAGAATAATTTTTCCATTCTACTTTATATAAGCTAAGTTGGGCACTGCCCTTCTCTGTTATTTTATAGTATCTCCTATTTCTGCCATCAATAGCCTTATCATAAGTTTCAAAGCATTCCTCTTTTTGAAGTCTTCTTAACACCGGATACAACGTAGATTCTGATACATCTATTACGTTTCGCACATCCTGTGTAATCTTATATCCATATGTACCTTTTTTCTCTTTTGAAACAACTGATAAGACTATGGCATCTAATAAAGTTGAACCTGTATTAAAAACCATATAAACCTCCTTACTAATTTTTGTACAATATTATATATCATATAGTATTATACGTGTCAATATAATTTTTTCTCCAATAAAAAAGTCTACTATTTTTAACAGTTTAAATATGATATAATAATCGACATAAAAAACAGAAAGGAAAAACTTATTATGGGATTTATTAAAGCATTTAGTGGTGCCGTAGGTGGCACGTTAGGAGATGAATGGAAGGATTATTATGTTCCTATGGGAGGTGTTCCGGGAACAGCGGCTATTTTTAGAGCAGTGCCAAAGGTAACTGATGCAGGAAGAGGAAGCAATACCAGTGGTTCGGATAATGTTATTACAAATGGCAGTAAAATTGTAGTTCCGGAAGGAACGGCTCTTATTACCCTTGAAGATGGAAAAATTACGAACTTTATTGCAGAAGCCGGTGGATACATCTTTGATAGTAATAATCCAAATTCACAGTCGTTTTTGGCAGGAGACGGACTTATGAGTTCAGTAAAGGAAGCCTTTGAAAGATTTAAGTTTGGTGGCATACCTGCATCTCAGCAGACAGCCTTTTACATTAATTTAAAGGAAATACCAAACAACAGATTTGGAACACAGTCGGAGATATATTGGGATGACGCATACCTTAATGCGCAGGTAGGAGCTGTGACAAGAGGTACATACACGATGAAGATTACAAATCCAATATTGTTTGTAACAAACTTTGTACCTGCAAAGTATTTACAGCCAAATGCACCTATATTTGATTTTGCAGATATGGACAATGATGCAGGCGAGCAGTTGTTCAATGAGGTGGTCGGCAGTCTTTCAGCAGCATTTTCAAATTATACAAATGATCCTTCAAAGGGCAATAGAATCACAAAGATTCAGGGAGATCAGATTGGTTTCGCGCAGTCACTTTCACAGGCGGTTGAAGAGGCTTATATGTGGAATACAGACAGAGGATTGCAGATTGTCAAGGTAGCAATTCAGGCTATTGAGTATGATGATGATACAAAGGCATTGTTAAGTGATGTTAAGAAAGCGGATGCTTTATCAGGTGCCAGAGGAAACTCATTTATGCAGCAGTCAGTTGCAAGAGGTTTCCAGGCTGCAGGCGAAAACCCTAATGGCGGTGCCGGTGCTATGGCATTTATGGGTATGGGCATGAATGCTGTAGGTGGAGCTATGGGAGCTATGCAGCAGCAGGCTCAGCCAACTATGCAGCAGCAGGCTCAGCCGGCAGAGGAAGACCCTGTTGCAAAGCTGACAAAGATGAAAACTATGTTGGATGCCGGATTAATTACACAGGAAGATTATGATGCAGCCAAAAACAAAATACTTGGACTGTAAAATTCAAAACAATTAGACGTTGCGTGATTGTTTTAAACAGACTAAAGTCCATATACATAAAACATGCGTCATTTGGCGCATGTTTTATGTATATACTAAAGCAAATATATTTTATATAACGGAGGATGAAAATGACAAATACTGAAAATGGACAGACAAAATGTCCTAAGTGTGGCGCTACAGACATCGCTTTAAATCCAAACAGCGGAAAGCTTAGATGTAATTTCTGTAGACACGAATTTGAGCCGGAATTGATAGAAGAAAAAGAGGATATTTTTTCTCTAAAAGGAGAAAACATTGACGCAGGCGCAGAAAATATTGACAGCTCTTTTGATAGCATGGTTACAATAAAATGCAAGAGCTGTGGGGCTGAGGTTGTTGTTGATACTGAGGAAAGTACACAGGTTAGGTGTCATTGGTGCAGAAACACACTGTCAATCAATGAAAAGATTCCAAATGGAGCTGTACCTGATATGGTATTGCCTTTTAAAATTAAAAAGGAGGAAGCCAGAGAGGAAATCGACAGGTTTGTATCAAAGAGAAAGTTCTTTGCTCATCCGCAGTTTAAAGCAGAGTTTTCTTCTGAAAATGTCATGGGAGTTTATTTCCCATATATGGTTGTAGATATAAACGCAAAAGCGTCGTTTGCAGGTGAAGGCGAACATGAGACTCGCCAATATACGGTAACTGTCGGTTCGGGAAAAAACCAGCATACAGAGACTCGTTATGATGCAGATTTATATGAGGTGGAGAGAGACTTTGATATAGCTATCGAGGGATTGACTATAGAGTCAAGTGCTGACAAGCTGACGGATTCAAAAGATAAAACAAACAATATTATAAATTCAATCATGCCGTTTGATACGGAAAATGCGGTTAAATGGGATGCAAACTACCTAAAAAATTATACATCTGAAAAGAGAGATACAAATGTTGAGGATTTAAAGCCTATTGTAAATGTAGAAGCAAAGGATATAGCCAGATTTGCAGCTAATGACAGCCTTGGCTATTATGATAGAGGCGTAAAGTGGAATAAAGAAAATTTGGAGATTAAAGGAACAAAATGGAATTCAGCTTATCTTCCTGTATGGCTTTACTCATATATGGAAAAGAAGGGTGAAAAATCCTTACTTCATTATGTAGCTGTCAATGCCAGAACAAAAGAAACAATGGGAAGCGTGCCTATTCATATGCCGAAGCTGTTGGGAATATCTGCATTGGTCGAATTATTAGGAGTTATTATGATGCTTTTAACATCATTCTTTGTATTCTCCAGTGACGATGACATTTCGATGATTCCTGCATTGTTCCTGTTGAGTGGGTTTATTTACTTCTTTATTATCTTTTCTAAATATAGAAATAAAAGTGCACGACATTATCACGAGACGGAAACAAAGCGTGAAATAAATAATCTTGTAGAACGGGATGAATTTATTAAGCATAAAAAAGGCCTCAGCAATAGCTCTATGGATGGGGCAAATAACACCTCTGTCAAAGGAAGCTTTGGCAAAATAAATATACTGCCGTAATTGAGACTAGAAGGAGAACTTAAATGGAAGCTAAAGAGCGAATTACATATTGGGATAATTTCAAAGGAATTGCAATCATACTGGTTGTATTTGGACATTTTTTATATTATTCACCTGACAACTCGTGGCTTGAGTTTCCGCTAGCTCTCATTTATAGCTTTCACATGCCTGCATTTGTATTTATTTCAGGATTTTTCAGTAAAAGTAAAAATTCAAGCAGTGCATCGTCTATATTAAAACTGGTTTTTGCATATTTAGTTTTTAATGGACTAATGCAGCTTCTGTTAAGCAATTATACGGATTTTTTTTATCTGTTATCACCATCATATTCGTTTTGGTATCTTATTGCATTAATTGTTTGGAGGGTTACAACGCCATATATTTCCAAAATTAAAATGTCCCTTCCGATTTCAGTTTTAGTTGCAATTATGATTGGATTTTGGGGAGATGTCGACAATACATTTGCGATGTCGAGAATACTCTCGTTCTATCCATTTTTCTTAGCTGGCAATTTAGTTCCCGAATCGTTTACTGAAAAAATGAAAAATCGTCATCCGGCAATAATGCCTCTGGGAGGTATAATTGCGTTTATGGGACTGTTGTTGTTTTCCATAGTATATGAAAGGTGTGAAATTTCCAGAGATGTGCTTATAATGATGTCTTATACGGATATTTCACAGATTACTATAAGAATTATTATATTCTTTACAGCTACGATGACTATATTGGGTTTGCTGCTATGCATTCCGTATAAAGCAATTCCGATTGTTAATAAGTGGGGAAGAAATTCTCTTGCAATTTATTTGCTACACCTATTTGTAATTATTATATTAAATAAGGTATTTGAAGGAAAATTTAATTCAGCTTATGACTATGCTGTATTTGCCTGTGTATCATGTATAATTCTGCTACCGATTATAGGAAGTAATATAGTGTCGAAGACAATGAAGAGATTTTTGGAGATACCTGTTACAAAAGATAGAAAACCTGAAAAAATTATAGCTGCAATATTGGTAGTTACTATAACAGTCGTCCCTTTTGTTTATGCATTTAATGAAGTGGAAGTGGAGGAGCAGCAGCTTACGGCTGAGGTGTTGTCAGAAAAGGAGCAGGAGGCAATTGAAAAAGCGGTTACCATATCCTTTAGTGGTGATTTGATACTTATGAGAGATCAGATTGTCGCGGCAAAAAATAAATACGACAACAGTTACGATTTTTCTGCTGTTTTCAGCTATACAAAACAGTATATAGAAGAGGCAGATTATGCCATCGCTGATTTTGAAGGACCAACAGCAGGTGAAAGTGTAGGATATACATCAGGAAATTATGATTATGGAATTCCACTTGAATTTAATTTCCCAGACAGCTTTGTTTCGGATATAAAAAATGCTGGATATGACATGGTGACTACAGCGAATAATCATCTTCTGGATAAAGGCTATGAAGGTGCCATGGCAACGCTTAATGTTTTGGATGAGGAAGGACTTGCACATATTGGGTCTTATCGCTCTAAGAAGGAAAAAGAGAATGTTTTTGTTACAAATATAAAGGGAATCAAGGTTGCTTTTTTGGCATATACTTACGGCTTAAATAATTATGAAAATGAAGATGTCGCAGAAAAATATAGTTCGTTGACATCTCTTCTTGCAGACCCTTTTAGTGGTGAATTTAAACAGTGTAAGAAAAATGTAAAAGCAGATTTTGAGCGTGCAAAGGCTTTAAGTCCGGACTGCATTGTTGTTATGCCACATATGGGTACTCAGTTTTCCACGGAGACAGACAAATATCAGAGCGTATGGAATGAATATTTTACAGAACTTGGAGCAGATATTATATTAGGAGACCATGCCCAAATAGTACAACCGATAGAATATCTGACAGTAGGTTTTGGCAAAGATAAGAATACAGCCCTTGTGGTAAATTGCCCTGGAAACTTTGTTAATGGATACACAGGTAACAAGGGTGATGCAGGAGCTATGGTGGAAGTATATATTGATTCCGATACGAAAAAGCCGATGTGCGCAGCGGTAATTCCTACATATATTACCCAAAATGCAGATGGGATTTATTGTCCGATTCCTATATATAAGATTTTCACAGATGATTCGTTTATAATGACGAACTATGAAAAAAAGCATGCAAAGAAGCTACATTCATTTATTACAAAAACGATGCTTGGAGTTAAGGTTCCGATAGATCAGATGCAGGAGAGATATTATTATACAGAAGAGGGGTATAAACGTATGCCGGTCAAATCACTAAAGGATATTCCGAATAATAGCGCTATAGGCAATGCTATAAAGAAATCAGATTCAGTTTGCTTTGTAGGTGACAGCATTACAGCCGGAAGCAACAATGGTGGCTTTGGATGGCATGAGCCTCTTATGGGCGCATTTCCGGATGTAAAGGTAAGCAATGTTTCATTTGGAGGTGCAACAACAAAGAAGATTCTAAAGAAATTAGAAAAGCAAAGCTGTGAGAGTGCATCTCTTTATGTGATTGCGCTTGGCGCTAACGATATCCTTTTTCGTAAAGATTCCACGTGTGCAATGACATCAAAGGAATTTGCAGATTACCTGAATAAGATTACAAAGAAAATTAAGAAAACATCGCCGGATGCAAGGTTTGCTTTTATTTCGCCTTGGCATTCTCTTGATAATGGTATTTGCCAAGAGATTTCGAACGATGAAAAGGAAAAGCTTTTCGAAGAATATACAAAAGCGGAACAAGATTTCTGCTCTCAAAATGGTTATATGTTTATCAATGTGTCAGATGCGTTAGATGAGGCTATTGAAGCTGCACCATACGATAAATATCTATTAGATGACATTCATCCAAATGCTGTTGAAGGAATTTATTTGTACAGTCAGATGGTTGCAAATGTTACAGAATAGGTTGTTGGATCGCAATTTAATATACATTTATTTAAGATTAAACTCACGTAAAAAGAGGGAATAGAGATGTGGATTGTTTATGCTATTGGATCCTCATTTTTTGCAGGAATCACGGCAATACTTGCAAAATGTGGAATTAGAAAAACAGATTCAGATGTGGCGACAGCCATTAGAACAATAGTAGTATTACTGTTTTCATGGCTGATGGTTTTGGTTGCAGGAACATGGTCTGGAATATCAGACATCAGTGGAAAGACTTTGCTGTTTCTTGTATTATCAGGTCTAGCGACAGGAGCGTCCTGGCTATGTTATTTTCACGCTCTGCAAATAGGTGATATCAACAAAGTTGTTCCGATTGATAAATCGAGTACAGTTCTCACAATTTTACTGGCTCTCATTTTTTTACACGAAGGACTCTCATGGGGAAAGATAGTGTCAGTTATTTTTATAGGCATTGGCACATTGCTTATGATAACAAAAAATGAAAATAAAACGAATAATCAGAAACAAGGAAGCAGTTGGATGATTTATGCAGTGCTATCTGCTGTATTTGCAAGTCTTACTGCAATATTGGGAAAAATCGGTATTACAGGAATTGACTCAAATCTCGGAACAGCAATTCGTACAACAGTCGTTCTATTTATGGCTTGGATGATGGTGTTCTTGAAAGGCAAACAGAAGGAAGTTAAACGTATAGAAAAAAAGGAGCTTGGCTTTATTGGATTATCAGGTATCGCAACAGGGGCCTCGTGGTTATGCTACTACCGCGCTCTGCAGGAGGGCCCGGCAAGCGTAGTTGTTCCAATTGACAAATTAAGTATACTAATTACGATTGCATTTTCCTGGATTGTGTTCCACGAAAAGCTGACAAAAAAAGCAGCAGTTGGAGTTACGTGCATTACATTTGGCACATTATTGTTAACGGTTGTTTAAAATTAAGAAGGATGCCACCAGTCAAAAGATTTGGTGGTATTTTGTATTATAGGATGGAGTGTCAAAAGGTCACCCTATGAAGCTTTATTGTCAAAATGCACAAAAGAATAAATAAAAGGATATATTTCAAAACACGTTGTTGTCCTTGTTTTTCTGCGCCGCTTATTAACTGCGTTCTTCGCAAACTCGCCCTATCGGGCTCAAACAGTGCTACGAACGCAGTAGCTATGCTCGAAAAACTTGCGGACAACTGCCTATTGTTTTGAAATATATCCTTTTATTAAATTCTTTTTTG
>CAZWAG010000060.1:0-11791 GCA_964631845.1 uncultured Eubacterium sp. | reverse complement strand
ATATATCAGCCCCATTATTTTACCTTTATGTAGGTTATCATTAAAATCTTTCAATGTAAACAAATAATCGGGTAACTCTGTTTCATAATTAAGTTCGTTCAAACCTTAATTTCATAATGCGAATCATGAAAGCCTTAATTATTTGGATTTAGTCATTTTCTTTAAAGGAATTATTTATCAAGTCCATACTGCTCAATGACTGCGATTGTATTTATATATGTCTTTGGAATGCAAAGGCTTGCAGATGTTTCGCATGTTCTTACAATTCCAAATTCTTTATACGAATTTGAAAAATAAATATCTAAAAGATATTCATAGTTGCTCATATCAGAATTATCATCACCTGCATAATCCTGAGTATATATTTTGTCACTTGCTATATCCTTCATAAGTGCTTTCTTCAAGGCACCTGCTACTTCTTCTATATTTTTGTCTTTATCATCATCCATTTCAACAATGGTATTATCATCTACATTTCTCGCACTGTAATCTTCCCATGAACTGTATTCACTCACATCTTGTATTGTAATATCTGACACATACTTTGCCGGGATATTTGATATAGCAGCCATATCTGTTGAAGTGTACAACGCAAGCTTTTTCATAGCTTCTTCATCCTTGCCATATGCAGTCGTGTATGTTCTTTTGATTGTCTTTCCGTTATTTAATTTGTACTCTACAGCATATCCGCCATATACATAATCATAGTCGTCATCATATACACCTCTTATTCCTGTAAGGGGATATAACCCGTTTACTTTGTGCTGTGCCACACCTTCTACTGTAGATTGGTGAATTGAAATAAAATCTTTAATTTGATTTTGTTCCCTTAAAGTAGAGAACATTAAATTTTCTCCATCCACTGTAAAGTCTGATCTGTATGAATAGCTTCTAACCTTTATCTCATCAACCTTTGATGCTTCCGGGACCCTGGTATCAAATCCAAACATTCCACTTCCTATAACAAGCGCAAAAATCAATGACATACAAATTGAGCCAGCACATATTTTTAAGCTTGACTTATATTCCGACAAGCCTCTGTGGTAAACCAAATGTAATAATAAATTTACTACCATTGCTATTATAACAAGCCCTACGACAAACCAAATATATTCCTGCATAACACGTGAGTTGTCATAGCTGTCGCCTATATAAGAAAATAACCATCCCGCTCCAAAGCCGGCAGTTGTAATGGAAATTGCTTTAATAATATATTCCACTGCATTAAATGCAAATGCAGTCTGGGCTACTTCTGCCTTTCTTATTTTGCAAAGCTTATAGCACACTGCAGTCATTACTAAAGAAAAACCAATCCACCATACAATTGCAAATATATTTCCTGTACCATACAGCGTATTATAAGGAGCAGCTAATGGAGTAAACAACGTATACGCCGCTGACTTAATATTGTCAGTCATATATCCCGGTATCATATGCTTTGGGAATAGACAGATTATAGTAACAAGTATTGGGAATACCGCATTAATAACCCCATAAGAAATAATCACATCTACAACTGTTCCACAGCAAACTGACAGAAAAGCAACCATACTTATATTGCCTACTACTCCAAGTACCGACACAGCAAATACTTTGAATGTTCCACCAAATCCTGCAAGACTCATGGAAAGTGCTCCACCAACAATAAAAATGACAATCATAGGCACAATGCTTGCAACTAATGCCGCAGCATATCTTACAAAGAAAAGTGTTCTTCTGCTTACCGGAAAGCTGCCAAACAAATCAACCCTTCTTTTGCTTTGCAAGTATGAAAATGAAATCACTGCAAATATAGTTGAAAATAAAAGCGACACTGTGGTAATGGATGCCAACGCCAATGCCGGTGCTGCTTCTATCATGTTTTTTGCATAATTGCCCTGTCCCGTTGTGCCTTGAATAATGTAAGAAATAATTTCTATCATCGGAAAAATTACAAACATAAGAATAGTGTATGCTATTATTATTGCTTTAAATCTTTTCAATGACCACTTAAATAATGACAATGCCTTTTCCTTATTTGTATATGAATTATTTTCCATATCCTACTCCCTCCATTTCACTGATAAACACTTCCTCTAATGTAGAAGACAAAACTTCCATAAATGCCGGATTTAATTTTTCAAGCTCTGCTGTTATTTCGTCAATATTCCCCTTTGCCATAAGGCGGTAATAATTGCCCATCTGGCTAATAACTTCAACATTCATGCCTTCAAACACATCCGAATACTGTGTCTCATTAAAAGCAATCTGAATCTTATGCATTTTCTGCTTCAGTTCATCTGTCTCATCATTTGTAACTAGGCTACCTTCATGCAGCAAAACTATCTTATCGCATATATCATCAATTTCACGCAGATTATGAGATGCAATAATGCAGGTCATATTATTTTCTGTTACATCCTCGATAATTAATTCTTTTAATTTCTTTCTAATCACCGGATCAAGTCCATCAAAAATCTCATCTAATAATAAATACTTTGGTCTACATGCAAATGCAAGTATGAGTGAAGCCTGCCTCTGCATTCCCTTACTCATATTGATAATTCTTTTTGTTGAATCAATAGGAAATATTTCACATAATTGACCAAATCTTTCCTCATCCCATGTCCAATACAATCCCCGATACAATTCTGCCATGTTTTGTACTGTACTATTGTTGAAAAAATACGGATAATCAGCAATGTAAAAACATTTCTCCTTTACTGAATGTTCATCAAAAGCTTCTTCTCCATCAATTAAAACACTTCCATTATCTGCCTGATACACTCCGGATAAGGTTCTAAGCAATGTACTCTTACCACTTCCGTTGCTTCCAGCCAGACCAAATATAGTGCCCTCGGTTATTTCACAGTTCATATTGTTAATGGCAACTGTATCATCAAATCTTTTTGTCAAATTTTTAATTTCTATCATCCCGGTCCCCTCCATTTGTTATTTTTTCAACTATGGATGTAATTTCTTCTTTTGAAAGTCCATTTTTATACGCCTTCTCAATTGCTTCTGTCACTTCTCTTTTTACTTCCATCATCTTTGCTTCACCGTCACATAGTTTGTCTGAAACAAAACTACCTCTGCCCACAGTTGAATAAATATATCCATCAGCCTCAAGCATTTTGTACGCCTTTGACACAGTGTTGGGATTTATCCCCAACTCTTTTGCCAGCACTCTTACAGGCGGCAACTTTGTATTACTCTTCAATACTCCTATTGATGCAAGTCGTACAACGTCATCATACAACTGTTGATATACTGGTGTTCTTGATTGAAAATTTACCGTAAGCATATTGTCC
Organism: uncultured Eubacterium sp.; assembly: GCA_964631845.1. Taxonomy (GTDB): domain Bacteria; phylum Bacillota; class Clostridia; order Lachnospirales; family Lachnospiraceae; genus Eubacterium_G. The sequence continues at coordinate 8,501 of CAZWAG010000060.1, read as the reverse complement.
CCTTTCTTTATATTAATTGTACTATTTCAAACAGTACAATTGTATAGTACAATTAATACAATTTTTTGTCAATAGTTATTTTTTATTTATTCTTTTGTGCATTTTGACAATAAAGCTTCAGTGGTCGACCTTTTGACACCCTAATTCTATAATACAAAAAAGAACCTGCATCGACCAATGTCTATGCAAGTTCCCTTCTCAAATATTTTCCTTATCTTTTTTTATAAACCATAATTTTCACGTACAAACTGTTATATGGCTTATAAATTGTTTATCATCTCAATAATCGTGTCTACTGTAGCAAAGTTGTCTTCATTGCGTTCATCATATGGAATATCAATGTCAAACTTATCTTCCAATTCAACAATAAGCTCAATCAGCTGCTTTGATTCCAAAAATTCTGCAATGCTCATATCTTCGTCATCCGGATCTAGTAATGGATTAATCTGCTCTAAAATTTCAATAATGTCCTCTCTCATATCTGCCTCCAAACAAATTTATAATTACTTTTGATATATATGTATCATACTATGTTGATACATTCAACATCTTTACAATAATTTATTTAATAATTTTATTTCCATGTACTTAAGAGCTCTTCTTCAGTTATTATTTTTATGCCCAATTCTTTTGCTTTCTTGTTTTTACCTGACGTTGATGTCGCATCATTGTTAATCAGATAATTAGTCTTTGATGTAACGCTTCCTGTCACCTTTCCGCCACGCTTTTCGATATATTCTTTAACTGCATCCCTATTTTCAAAATGAAATACTTTTCCAGTCACCACAAATATGAGTCCTTCCATCGACTGCTCTGTATTATTAACCTCCGGAAGCTTTACATTAACCTCTTCAAGTAGATTATCAAGCTGCCTGTTATGCATTTCATCAGCAAAATACTCCACATATTTTTCTGCCATAACATCACCAATACCATCGATTTCCACTAACTGCTCTACTGTTGCATTTCTTACAGCATTAATATCGTAATCAAATGCCTTACAGATTAATTTTGCGTTAGCAACTCCAATGTTTGGAATTCCAAGGCTATATATCAATGAATGCAATTCAACATCTCTTGATGCTTCTAAAGAATTTTGAAGATTTTCGTATGATTTTTGTCCGAAGCCAGGTGTATTTATAATATCTTCATAATATCTGTCCAAATGATAAAGGTCCGCAAACTCGTGAATATATCCCGATTCAATAAATTTCTCAAGAGTCTCCTCTGACAAACCATCTATATTCATTGCGTTTCTGGATACAAACAATGTATATAATTTGACATTCTTTGCTGGACATTCTCTGTTTGCACAGTATAAAGTCTTAACACCCTTCTCATTCTTTATTATAGTGTTTTGACCGCATGCCGGACATTTGTCAGGAATATTTTTTACCCCACTCTTTGTAAGATTTTCTGAAATCTGAGGGATAATCATATTTGCCTTGTAGACTTTGATTGTGTCACCTTCGCCAAGCTTTAGTTCTTCCATAATGCTAATATTGTGTACGCTTGCTCTGCTCACTGTTGTGCCCTCAAGCTCAACCGGCTCGAAGACTGCAACCGGATTGATGAGTCCGGTTCTGCTCGGACTCCATTCAATATATTTTAGAACTGTGCTTGCCTGCTCGTCCTCCCATTTAAATGCCATACCGTTTCTAGGGAATTTTGCTGTAGTTCCAAGTGAAATACCATATTCTATATCATCGTACATAAGCACAAGTCCATCCGAAGGATAATCATAATCCTTTATTTTTTCAGAAAAATAGGAAACTGCCTCTGCCATTGAGTTTCTGCTGACTGACTTGTACTCAACAACCTCAAATCCCTGGTCACTCATCCACTTGTACTGATTCTCAATTGAGTTGCCAAAATCAACATCCTCTGCGCTTATTAACGCAAATGCAACAAAGATTACATTTCTGCCAGCTGTAATTTTGCTGTTCAACTGACGCACTGAACCTGAACACAGGTTACGTGGATTTTTATATTTTGATTCTGCGTCCTCAATCTCCTCATTCATTTTTTTGAAATCACTATATCTGATAATTGCCTCACCACGAAGTGTAAGTCTTCCTCTGTAAGAAATTGACAACGGAATATTTTTAAATGTTCTGGCATTTGCTGTTATCACTTCACCAACCTGACCGTTACCTCTTGTCACAGCCTTAACAAGCTGACCATTTTCGTAAGTGAGCACTACTGTAAGTCCGTCAAGCTTCCATGACAAAAGACATTTTCGCTCCCCGGCAAAATCTGCGAGAACATCTATTTCCTTTGTCTTATCAAGCGAGAGCATAGGACTGTTGTGCTGCTCCTTTGGCAGCTGGCTCACCACTTCATATCCAACATTGACAGTTGGACTGTTTGACAATGTGATTCCGGTTTCCTTTTCTAATTGTACCAATTCATCATACAGGGCATCATACTCATAATTTGTCATTATTTCGTTTGCATCCTGATAATAGGCCTTGCCTGCTTTATTTAATAATTCTACTAATTCTTTAATTCTTGCTGATTTGTCCATATCCTTCTCCACTATTTGAAACTATTCATCAGTATTCTCAATTCTTCATCAGTTATGCTTCGATATTTACCTATTGGTAAATTTCCAAGCTCAATATTCATAATTCTGATACGTTTTAATTTCTGAACATTATAGCCTAGTTCCTTGCACATACGTCTGATTTGTCTGTTGAGTCCCTGTGTCAATATTATATTAAATGTATGATTGTTTATTCTCTTAACCTTGCACGGTCTTGTCATCTGATCCAGTATATAAACACCCTTTGACATTTTGCTTAGGAACTCTTCAGTTATAGGCTTATCAACCGTGACTACATATTCCTTCTCATGATAATTTGAAGCCTTTAATATATTGTTTACAATCGAGCCATCGTTTGTAAGCAAAATAAGACCTTGCGAGTTTTTGTCTAAGCGGCCGATAGGATAGATTCTTTTTTCATATCCAATATAATCGACAATATTGTCCGGATTGTCTTTATCGGCTGTGCATTCCACTCCAACCGGCTTGTTGAAAGCGATGATAATCTGCTCTTCCTCTCTGGATATTTTCCTTCCATCCACAACAATATCATCATCAGTAGTTACTTTTTGCCCCATGACGGCAGTTTGTCCATTGACCTGTACTTGTCCCTGCTCAATCATTCTGTCCGCTTCGCGTCTGGAGCAAACTCCGGCATCGCTCAAAAACTTGTTTAGTCTTATTTGTTCATTTTCATTATTTTGTTTTAATCTCTTTTCCATCGTTGTCTCCCGACAATTATTTTTTTGTAATAATAAGAAGGCTTCCAATCCCAACAGAAATAGTTACTTCCTTGCCAATAAATGAATTGCTGACCGCTGTTGGATTGTCATTGGTAAGAACCATATGTGAAGCTGTGTATTTTGCACCTGTTATGCATACATCTTCTGCCTTGTCAAAAGCAAATACTGACAAGTCACCGTCCCGCTTTGCATCCAATGTAATTGATTCATTTGTAATTACACGATAAATATTTGTCTCGTCGACCATGCTAATTCGGATGCCATGTCTTGATGCCCAAAGCATCGTTGAAACATTTGCCAAGGTATGGTCAACCCGGCCGCCTGTTCCTCCAAATATTACTATATCATTATACCCCAAATCATATGCATATTCTACTGAAAGCATCATGTCGGTATCATCTTTTTCAACCTTGTGTCTAATTACGTTTTTTCCTTCCGGAATAAACCCGAGTGAATCAAAATCACCTATTATTGCATCCGGCTCAATCCCCAATTTTTCTAAAATCTTGAGGCCACCATCTGCTGCAATAACAAAATCATTTTCTTTTTTTACAAAAATGGTGCCGGAATTATCTCCGGCACCAACAATATAACATCTTCCCATATTATTCCTTTATTTTGCTGCCGTTGTAGCTGGTGCTGTAGTAGCAGCTGCTGTTGTTTCTTTTGATTTGCTTTCAAGCTTTTCAAAGAATTGTTTAAGCTGTTCATCAGATTCCAAAGCATCTTTATATTCTTTATTAACCTCATCAAACAAATCTAATACATCCTGGTCTTTAGATACTGTTGCAATATATTCAGAAATATCTGTACTTACACCATTATGAATATAAACATCACCAGAATTTGTATCTCTAATAACATATAAAGTAGTAATACCCGGTACTGTTGTTGCAATATTCTTCAATGTCATTTGATAGTATGCATATACAACATATGTATTATCATATGGTCCCTTCTTTGTATAACATTCTATATCAGAATATTCTGTAATATACTGATTTTGAGCAATATCGGACTCATCGATATCTCCCATGTTGTCGACATACTGAGCAAGTATCTGATGTCTCTGTACCGGGTCCGGCAACAAATATGCATTAAGATAATTCTTTACGACATCAGAAATCTCAGGATACTTTTCATCCTCTAAAGGATTTTCTGTCTTTGCTTTTGGTGATTTAGTGTTTGGACTCTTTACAAAATGTGCAACAAGTGAAATAACTCCCACTAGTAAAGCTATTGCAACAACTGCTGCAATAATCATATCTATTCTCACCTTTGGTTTCTTTTTTCTATTATTATTTGTTTTTCTTATTGTCTTATGTTCTCTTTCAACTTCTGCCAATAATTCCTGAAGTTCTTCACTTGATAACTGTCTTTCTTCGTTTTCCACAGAAATAATCTCCCTTGCATTTTATTCAACAACATAATAACAAATATCGACATAAAATTCAACACGACAATTTGTATGGAAATATTTGTATTTAGCTTTCTTGATTATTAACTGTTTATAATGTAAAATAAACACGTTGTACCTATAGTCTAAAGGATAAAACGCCGACCTCCGGAGTCGGAAATCCGGGTTCGATTCCCGGTAGGTACACTAATACTCAATCTCACCTGTATACCTGTTATAAATATAAACATGGTCTGACAATATCTCTATCGGATCCAATTCCTGTGCATTTACATCTTCAACCATTGCATCCATCTGACCCTTTGACCAATTACACACCACGGGAACTACAATCACTTCATGAATTGAGCTTGGGATAATATAATAATCAGAATTCAACTTTTGTGCTATTTTCTCCAATGCGCCCGGATACGTTATACTGATGGCTCCGTAATTTCTACATGAATTAGAAACCACATACATGCCAACATAACCTTCCGGCTTTAAATCCTCGATTTCTTCTCTGACAATCCTTTTTGTGTTTTGATACAATTCGCCATCGTAGACTGTTTCTTCTGTTACTATATCATCATCGCTACAATCATTCTTTTCAAGCTGCATTCCACTATGAATATCATTCATAACAAGTTCAACAATTACTGACTCCATAGTTCTAATTGATAGAGGCTGCTCTCTAATAGTATTTTCAAAGGCAATGCTTTTCATTTCCTCTTCATCCACATCCCATGACTGTAAATGATTATTGTGAATAAGCGCTGTAGCCCATCCGTCTTCATCTTCATTTATAAGAATGTAATATACCTTTGCCAAATCACAAAAAATATCGTGTGGTATATCTTTTAACAATAATCTGTTCTTCTCTGCGTTTACAAGCTTGCAAAATATCTTATCCTTTATATTCTCAAACGAAGAAAAATCTCTTACATTTACTTTTTCATAAAACCTGTCTAAACCAGCTAAATATACTTCGAATATTTCCTTACTGATGTCGTCTAATTCCCTACCGGCCTTATATTCATCATAATACTCTTTTAAATATATTGTTGGTGTAGTGTTTTGTTCTTTTCGTAAAATGCTAAGAGATTTTCTTCTTACACTATTATTTTTTATTACGTTGCGAATAACGACAGTTCCTTCTTCCAGTCGTTCATCCACAATTTTCTGCACACTAATTTTTATATTTTCTGCAAAATCTTCATAGTACATATTTGTATCCCCCCAAGGCACAATATGTCACATATGATATAACCCGATGCACAAATTATATTACAATACTTTATTTAAATCAATATGCTTTTTAGTTTCCATTCTGCTTTCTAATATTTGCACGTTTTCGTAATGTTGGGTCTAATATTTTCTTTCTGATACGGAGATTTTCCGGTGTTATTTCCAAAAGCTCATCTGTATCAATAAACTCTAATGCCTGCTCAAGACTCAATACCTTCTTAGGCACCAATCTCAAAGCTTCATCTGAGCTTGATGTTCTTGTATTTGTAAGATGCTTTGTCTTACATACGTTGATTTCGATGTCCTCTGCTCTTCCTGTCTGTCCTACAATCATACCGGAGTAAACCTTTTCACCAGGTCCGATAAACAGTGTTCCTCTTTCCTGTGCATTGAAAAGACCGTAAGTGATTGCCTCACCTGCCTCAAACGCAATCAGAGAACCCTGTTTTCTGTACTGGATTTCCCCCTTGAACGGACCATATCCATCAAATACAGTATTGATAATACCGTTACCCTTTGTATCAGTCATAAACTGACCTCTATATCCAATCAATCCTCTTGATGGAATAGCAAACTCTAATCTTGTGTATCCTCCCTGTGTAGGAGCCATACCCTGAAGCTCACCTTTACGGTTGCTTAGCTTTTCAATGATAGCACCTGAAAATTCATCCGGAACATCAATATAGCAGATTTCCATTGGCTCAAGCTTTTTGCCTCTTTCATCTTCTTTGTAAATAACCTCAGCTTTACTTACAGCAAACTCGTAGCCTTCTCTACGCATATTTTCGATGAGAACTGACAAATGTAATTCGCCACGTCCTGACACCTTAAATGCATCCATATCTTCAGTTTCCTCAACTCTCAAGGAAACGTCAGTGTTTAACTCTTTGAACAGTCTGTCTCTCAAATGTCTTGATGTAACAAACTTTCCTTCCTGTCCTGCAAGTGGGCTGTCATTTACCATAAACTGCATTGAAATAGTTGGATCTGAAATCTTTTGGAATGGGATTGGCTGTGGATTATCCACTGAACAGATTGTATCTCCAATGTGAATATCTGAAATACCTGAAACAGCAACTATTGCACCAACTGTGGCTTCATTAACCTCAACCTTGTTAAGGCCGTCAAACTCGTAAAGCTTGTTAATTCTAACCTTTTGCTGCTTGTCAGGCTCATGATGGTTTACAACACAAACCTCCTGATTTACCTTCAATGTTCCATTGTCAATCTTTCCTACACCAATACGACCAACATATTCATTGTAATCTATTGTGCTGATAAGAACCTGTGTATCTGCATTCTCATCACCTTCCGGTGCCGGAATATAATCGATAATTGTCTTAAACAAAGGCTCCATATCTGATGATTCCTCATTCAAGTCAAGCGTAGCAAATCCCTGCTTTGCTGAAGCAAATACAAATGGACAGTCTAACTGTTCCTCATTTGCATCCAAATCTATAAAGAGCTCGAGTACCTCGTCTATAACCTCCTCAGCTCTTGCTTCCGGTCTGTCTATTTTATTTATACAGACAATAACCGGGAGGCTAAGCTCTAATGCTTTCTTTAAAACAAATCTTGTCTGAGGCATTGCGCCTTCAAAGGCATCAACAACTAATACAACGCCGTTTACCATCTTGAGTACACGCTCAACCTCGCCACCAAAATCTGCATGGCCCGGTGTATCAATAATGTTTATTTTTGTATTTCCATAAGTTACAGCTGTATTCTTTGATAGAATAGTAATACCTCTCTCTCTTTCGAGATCGTTTGAGTCCATTACTCTTTCTGCAACCTCCTGATTTTCTCTAAAAACACCGCTCTGCTTTAAAAGTTCGTCAACCAATGTAGTTTTGCCGTGGTCAACGTGAGCAATAATAGCTATATTACGGATGTCTTCTCTTATCATGATTTTTCTTCCTTTCAGTAAATAAATATATATTTTTTCAACCTATCAATCTTATCATATTTTTACGATAATACAAGATTTTCTTTGTACTGCATTGTTTCCGGGGTAGAAATAACTGCTTTTCCGCTTGTGGCATCAATTACTTTTGAGCTAAACATATCAAAGTCTTCTTTTTTCATTTTTATATTGATTGAAACGTCTGCGCCGTACTCCTCCTCTATATCAGTTATTCCCATTTGTGCCATTATATATTTAATCTTTCCGATGCTATTGTAATCGGTCGATACCTTAAAGCTTAAGCCTTCGCAAACCTTGCACACTGTTGCTGCATTTAAGCCTGCCCTTGAAGACTGACCATATGCACGCACAAGCCCACCTGTTCCAAGTAAAGTTCCGCCAAAATATCTCGTAACTACAATGAGGGTATTGTGAACATTCTCATTTAGGAGAACCTCGAGTATAGGCTTGCCGGCTGTCCCCTGCGGCTCACCATCATCACTAAAACGCTGAATTTCATTGTTCTCTCCTATTACAAACGCATAACAATTGTGTCTTGCATCCCAGTATTTCTTCTTTATTTGTTCTATAAGCTCTAGTGCCTCCTGCTCTGTTTCAATCGGCAAAACATGTGCAATAAAACGGGATTTTTTTTCAACTATTTCT